>NZ_LR812090.1:3482163-3841729 GCF_903772925.1 Alteromonas macleodii | reverse complement strand
CCTGTCTTTTTTATCTTACTGATATCGTTACATTATTTGTGGGGATACCTCAGACTCTGACCCCTTTATTTTTTTGGGTTATGCTTCGGTTTGTAGGGATTGCTTTTTTAGCGTTTCTATCATGTGTTCACGCATTTTAAACTTCTGTAGCTTGCCTGTTACTGTCATTGGGTACTCTTTTACTACACTGATGTATTTAGGCACTTTAAAGTAGGCAAGTTTTGATTTTAAGTAGTCTCGTATTTGCTCTTCATCTATATGCCTATCGTCCTTTGCTTTTATCCAAAGGCACACTTGCTCGCCATACTTATTATCGGGTATGCCGAACACAGCTGCGTCGGATACATCGTCATGTTGGTACAGCACCTCTTCGATTTCTCGTGGATAAATATTTTCACCCCCGCGAATGATCATGTCCTTTATTCTGCCTACTATAGTGACATATCCTTCTTCGTCCATTTCGCCTAGATCGCCAGAATGAAGCCAGCCTTCAGCGTCTATGGTAGCTTTAGTTTTAGCTTCATCTCCCCAATAACCTTTCATTACGCAATAGCCTCTTGCACAAATCTCACCTGGCTCTCCGATTGGAACCGTACTGCCTTGTGCGTCGATAATTTTTACTTCGGTATGAGGCATAGCTCGGCCGACTGTTTTAACCTGTTTTTCAAATGGTGAATCAATATCGGTAATATGATTGATAGGGCTGCATTCTGTTTGACCGTAACCTATAACGACTTCGGTCATATGAAACTTACTATGGACTTTACGCATTAGTTCCTCAGGACATGTACTTCCTGCCATAACGCCTGTTCTCAAGCTCGATAAATCGAAGCCTCCAAAGTTAGGAAGCTCTAGCTCTGCGATGAACATGGTAGGCACGCCGTGCAAGCCTGTACACTTTTCTTCTTCTACTGTGCGAAGCGTTTGTTCAGGGTCAAAAGACTCCCCAGGAAATACTGCGCATGCACCAGATGCTAAACAGACTAAGTTGCCCAACACCATTCCAAAGCAATGATAGAGCGGTACGGGAATACAAAGCTTGTCTTGGTGCGTAAATCTCATAGCTTCTGATACTAATAAACCATTATTTAATATATTACGATGAGTGAGCGTTGCGCCTTTCGGGTTACCCGTTGTGCCTGAGGTGAATTGAATGTTGATGTTATCATCAGCATTTAGCGTTCTTTCTATGTCTTTTAACTGCGATTTTAAAGCTTCAGTAGGCTCTACTTGCAGTTTTGAAAATGCCTGTAAGCCGTCTACAGACGTTTCACCGATAGTATATACATGTTTAAGAGAAGGGAGCTTCGAGAGCGATAGCGCCGCGTCCGTTTGACTCTGTTCGTCAGAATCTAGTTCAGGAGCTAGCTCTTTCAAAATGGCGATGTAGTTTGAGTGTTTAAAAGACTGTGCCATCACCAAGTGCTTTACCCCGACATTGTTAATAGCAAAGGCTAATTCATCTGGGCGGTAAGCTGGGTTAAGACATACCATGATCGCGCCAATTCTTGCCGTGGCCATTTGTACAAGTGACCACTCGATGTTATTGGGGGACCATATCCCAACTCGATCACCAGGCTCTACGCCATTGGCCAGTAAACCACAGGCCACACGTTCTACTTCATGCCAGTATTGCTGATAGGTCCAGTGAATACTCTGATGTTTTACGATGATCGCTGGGTTATCGCCATAATTGTCGACAACCTTTTTGAAGTATTGACCTATTGTGAGTGATGTAAGTTCAGCATCACTAGGACCGCTAAACTCACTTTTTTGAAGTGGAAATACAGTGTTTAACTGTGTATTTGATTCCATTATTCCTTGCCTCCATGCGCGTACGCATATGATTTAAATGTGATTTTGGATAATCGCCATCATGATTTTGAAATCGAAGTACACAATAGCGACCTTTGCGCTAATTACAGAATGCGCAATTGTGCAAACAAAATATTTAACCTTTATTAACAATATGGTTGCAAATGCGTTTTGTCGACAAGATGTTGGTCGTATACGGTGCTGTTCAACGAAAAATATTAGCGTTTCGTCGCAGACCATTTATTAGTGGGCGAACTGGTGAACTTAGTGGGGTTGTATTTTTTGAGGGAAAATAAAAAAGCCCCGCACTTTAAGCGGGGCTACATAGTTGGGAATACTATGAATTACTTAATTTAACTATTCTGATTCAATCTCTTCAAAATAGGTACGGTATTCCATACGAGTTATGTACGAATCTCCGTCTTCATCCATTGAGTCAAAGTCGCCTTCAACGTCGGCCATATCTAGTTCCTTCTTACTAATCTTACCATCGCTATCCATATCGATTTTAGTGAACTTAGTATTGGCCGTTGCAGACATCTCAGTGCGCAACTCTTTATTCTTTTCTGAAATCATTTCGTTATCAGCTTTAGAAAAAAGTGCTGGATTGCCTTCTTCAGTTAGTACAGCGTCTGTTGTACCTTCAGTTTTTACCTGCGTGATAACCTCGTCACTGAACATAGATGGTTTTTCGTCAACAAATGAATTAAATTCTGCGCGGCTAACCATACTGTCGCCGTCAGTATCCATTTTAGATACTAATTTGCTGTCGATAGTACCTGAGGATTCTGAACCGACTATGTAGCCATTACCATCTTGATCGAGCGCATTAAAGCTCTTAGAAATTTTTTCTTCATGATGCCCTGCGAATGCTGACGCAGAAAGTGTAGCTGCAACAACAGCACTAGTAATCATACTTAACTTTGTGATCTTCATAATCAAATTCCTTCTGTTTCTCTTTGCGAACACGGGCTATCAATTGCCCTAATCACTAAATTGAACGCATGTTGATTGAAGTTAATACTTCGCACAAACCTATTTAGCTACTCACAAATATCTTATTCACTTGTCGTGCCAACGAGCTAAGTTATTGAAAATATTTGTAATAGCTAAAGTTTGAAATAGATTCAGAGTGTAATGCTTTTGTTAATTTGTCACGAAGCCTGAAAGATCTTCATACAGATAAACATAATTAAAATAAGGAAAGTTGAGCGTTAGCTATGCGTTCAAAGCTAAGGGATATCATTGGCAATATACTATCAGCAATGGGTTTTATCTGTTTCTCTATATAGTGGTCATAGTCAAGCGGCGCAGAGATTGTTTCCAGCGTTTGTGGCCCTTGAACGGTAATTACATAGGCTATGGAAGTATTAGATTGGTAGCGAAGTGGTAAACCCTGTTCTTCAAATAATTTGTCGGCCCGTCTCGCCGCTTTAACGTGAGGGGGAAGAGATTTCACATACGAAGAAAGTGGCTTTCTGAGTCGCTTTTTATAGACCAACTCTTCATCCATCTTTCCCGCTTTTACTGCGTTTAGCGTTTTATTGATGTACTGCTTTACAGGTTCATTGGTAAAGACTCTTTTGTATAGTTCGTATTGGAAAACTTTAGCAAGTACTGTCCAATCCGAACGCACGTTCTCTAAACCTTTAAAGATAAGCTCACCGTCTTTCATCCCTGCGTAGCGTTTTTTACTACCTTCAGAAGAGCCACGAATTGTTGGCATAAAGAAGGTAGAAAAGTGAGATTCGAACTCAATCTCCAAATGGCAATCAATGTCGAACTGAAGCTTAAGTAACTCAGTCCATTTTTGGTTAATAATTTTGGCAAGCTCGCGACCTGTTTCAGAAGGTGTACCTAGTGCAGTATTTCCTTCAACATGCACAAAAGTTGAATCGGTATCACCGTAGATAACTGTATAGCCCAATTCTTCAATCCAACTCGCGGTGGTTTGCATGATCTCATGCCCCCGCAATGTAATTGAACTCGCAAGACGAGGATCGTAAAAAGGACAGCCTCCGCTACCAAGTACTCCATAGAAAGAGTTCATTAATATCTTAATCGCTTGAGAGCGTGGTGCGTCTTTCTGTTTTTTGGCTTCGTCGCGCTGAAGCCATAGGTTTTCAATGATAGAAGGCAAGAAATGTGATTCACGGCTAAATACTGCACCCTTGAAGCCTTCTATAGCGGTTGATGGAGACTTAAGCCCTTCCGCAAGCCCTAAAGGGTCGATTTTGAACGTTCGAATAATAGAAGGGTATAGGCTTTTAAAATCGAGTACTAAAACATCTTTGTACAAGCCAGGTTGGGAGCGCATGACATAACCGCCAGGACTAGCTAAACCGCCATTTTCAGGCCTCACTCCTGCGACATACGACTTGCGATGTAGCTTGGGCAAATAAACGTTTAAAAACGCCGCTACCGAGCCTCCCGGTCGGCTCATATCTAAGCCGGTAAGAATGCTGCGCAATGCCAGAAAATCAATAAACTGGGTTTTATCCTGAATGCGGTTTACTAGTTCGGTGTCTTTAAAGTTGTAGTTCGCGAGGGCAACAGGATCGCTATGATAAAGGTGTTTTATCGCTTCAAGTTTGTCTGCCGCTTGAATAAGCTTGTTTTCACCAAGCAGTTCTTCGGAAACATGGTCAAGGGAGAAGGACTCGAATTGATAGGTCATGGTTTTAAGTGCTTCAATACCATCAATCACGCATCGTCCAGGTACATCAACGAGTGTCTGATCTTCCCACTGTCTTACTGAAGCCTCTCGGCCATGGCGGCCAATAGCATAATTGAGCGAATTTGCCTTAGCACGGCGGCCCAACACAGCCATATCAAATTGCTTAACATTCCAACCCAAAATAATGTCTGGGTCGTAGGAGGTAAGGTGTGAAAAAAAGGCTTCTAGCAGTTCTTTCTCAGACCCAACCGTAATGAGCGTGTATGGACTGTCTTCTTGCTCCTGTAATGTCTGCCCAATAAAACTCGGTGGGCAAACAAGCAGCACTACACTTTTTTCTTCACCTGCGAGTGCGATGCTGAAAAGCTCTTCGTGTTCATTACACTCAATATCTATACTTAACGATGTAAAAGTAGTTCTGAAATGGCATGGCCTAATCTGCGCATTTTCTATAACAAGTTGTGACGCATCATCGACCACTTTTGGAGTAACGAATTCCACTGCGCCATACACAAAGCGCTCCATCAGATAGCGATCGGCCACCCGAATATCGGCTTCATACAATACAATACTTTGCTCTTGAGCGCGTTGACGAAGCTGATGCATTTGCGATTCAGTGGCAGTTTTAACCGTAGCAACAGGTACTTGCTCTAGTGTGTAAAAACCATCTTCTGAAATAATGATCTTAGCTGGAATGCGGCCAGCAATGTCGCGCAATGCCGCACATTGTTCAAGGGGCACAAAGCAAGTGGGGTTTTGAGGCGACGATATTAATCTAGCGGTGTTATTGGCGGTTTTAACCCAGAGTTCAACATATACTTTGCCTCGCTGAGTAAACGTACTTTTGTTGAGTATGAACCCTTGCTGTATTACTGGGGCTGACATGAATTTGTTTTTACTAACCGCTTCTTTAATGGTGTCAATGTATTAGGAAAGCCCTAAGTGCGTGGACGCTGATCGAATTTTTATAACCACCTATAACCAGCATTTTACGCATTCAGTGAAAAACGCAAAAGGTACAAAATACGTGGGCTATCAACTTCAACAACCATAGTATAGCGTTTGTTATCACCAACTCCTATAGATCTCTATTCGACAGATATGTTTGTTTTTGTTAACAGAGCGAGTTAGAACGAGACTTGTACTAATTATCTTGCATGAAATCGAAGGTATCAGACAAATAAGATACTGCTAAGTTTACGCACAAACATTATCGAGTAATGTTTTATCGACTTACGGTTTAATCAATACTTGGCGATCGTAACTACGCTACTTTAGCAGCCATTGGAAACCGTGGAACGACTCAGTGAATATTAAAAGATGCAGGCTAGAAAAGGTGAGGGCGATATGGAGTATCTATACGACAAACAGGTAGAACCGGGCGAGCTAATTGAAGTAGCCGATGGCGTACTTTGGCTAACTATGCCCCTTCCATTTGAACTCGATCATATAAACCTGTACTTAATTCGCGGTGAAGGCGGCTGGGTGGTAATTGATACTGGTATTGGAACATCTACTACCAAATCGCTCTGGAAGCGTATATTTGAACAATTAGATGCACCAATTGTAGGTGTCATTGTTACGCATTTACATCCAGATCACGTGGGGTTAGCAGGTTGGATAGCCGATACATATAACGTACCCTTTTATATGACCCAAACCGAGTATTTCACTGCCAGAGCCTTTGCAGCAGGCAGAAACGGTGCTACTAACGCAAGGGATGTACAGTATTACCAACGGGTAGGACTTGATGAATCAATGATTGCAAAGCTGACCTCTGGCGAGGGTAATGGTTACAGCAGTGTTGTCTCGCCACTTCCCATAAGCTATACCCGTTTAAAGCATGGCATGACATTATCGCTTGGCGATAATGAATGGGTGATTATGATTGGGCGCGGCCACTCTCCCGAACACGCTTGCCTTTACAATGAAAAGAAAAATATTCTTATCTCTGGCGATCACATTCTACCGATCATCACACCCAATATCGGTGCTTATTCAACGGAGCCTGACGCCAATACTTTAGCTGATTACCTGAACACCTTGCCCCAATTTAAAAGCTTGCCGAAAAATACAACCGTGTTACCCGCACACAAACTTCCCTTTATTGGTCTCCACGAGCGGGTAGACTCACTCATTGCGCATCACCACGAGCACCTTAAAGCCTTGTTAAACGCTTGTGAGAAACCTCAGACGGTAGTCGAGCTTTTACCCGTTATGTTCAAGCGCAAACTTTCAAGCCGTAACATGGTGTTCGCTGTGGCGGAGTGTCTGTCTCACCTTAATTACTTAATAAATGAAGGGGATATTTCGCGTACACTAAATGAGGACGGTGTGTATATATTTAAGGTGTGCGTAGCGAGTAAACTAGCGGGCTGAAGAAGATTAATAGCCTAATGACTCAAGGCGTTAATAGGTATTTTTTATCGTAGCATATCAATGAGTATCTAAACTGTCTGAGAGTCTTCCGTTTCGCTTTCCTCGCTTGACGGCGGTGGCGCTGCTGGGGCTTTAGGTATCGTAATCTCTACAACAGTGCCTTTTGCTTCTTTACTGCTAATGGATATTTTACCCTGGTGTTGTTCTATGGCGGTGTAAGCCACAGAAAGGCCCAACCCTTGACCTTGACCTTCAGGTTTGGTGGTAAAAAAAGGTTCGAACACGCGTTTTAAGTGTTTGGCTGGGATACCGCAACCTGAGTCCAGTATTTTAATTGTTACTGATTCAGCGGCATCAATGATGGTGAGTTTTATGAAGCCTTTATCATCTATCGCTTGCGCAGCGTTTATCACTACGTTCATCAGGGCTTGTTTCAACGGCCCTGGATTCCCCATAACCTCCACCTTTTCTTGCTCACATTCAATTTTATATAGGGGAGCGCTGTATTGAGCGGAGATGAGCGTGATTAGCTGATTACATATGGCGCATATATCTACTGTTTGCATCCCTTCGGCAGTTTCTAGTGAGAAGTTTTTAAGGTTCTCGACAATATCTTTTACCCTTGTAAGCCCTTCAGTAGACTCTGCAATTAGCTCGGTGATATCGTCTTTCAGTAGGTCATAGTGATTCGACTCGAACAAGGCATCAATTTGTTCTCTTAGCTCGTCGGTGAAGTGTTCAAGTTGACCTTTAACACCGTCACATATGGCAAGAAGGTGTGATGCGTATTGATCTAGCGTATTGAGGTTCGCATTTACAAAGCCAATTGGATTGTTAATTTCATGAGCTATCCCTGCTGCAAGTTGTCCCGTAGAGGCCATCTTTTCAGCTTGAATAAGCTGGCTTTGGGCGGTATCGAGTTTGCGAATGAGCTTTCGCTGCGCTTCGTGCTCTTTTTTTAGGGCTTCGGAAAGTTTTTGCTGGGCTCTGAAATAGCTCGCTTGAGCGGTTACATCTTGCAAGAATATACAGGCTAAACGCTGCCCGGTTTTTTTATCTTTAATAGGCAAAATTTCCATATTTTGGTACATCTGCGTCTCTTCGCCCGTAATAGGCCGAGAGCTTTTGAACGGAAATATATGCGGTCTTTGCTCCCAATAGCTAAAGCTTGGGTGCTGTAATACGAATACCGACTTTAGCCTACGCTTAAGGAACTTACCTTGCCCTTGAAACAACTCAACCACAGGCGTGTCTTTATAACAGTCGCGCATTTTGTGAGGGAGACGATCTAAAAAGAAGTCGTTGAGATAAACGACGTTAAAGCTTTCATCGACTACACCAATTCCGACAGGTAACTTACCTACCAGCTGTTCAAACATTATGCGAGTAACTCATCCAATGTGTTTTTCATGCGAGCAAGAGATTCATCGTCTAAACAAAACACAACGCGCATGCTAAATGAGGAAATTGCGATAACGAACTGTACTTCCATCACCAAGCTATGCTGCCACTGGAGCTCATCAAAGTTCGCTTTATCGGGTAAAAACAACGTAGGCATGTTTAAGTTGGTGGTAAGCTCTAACTGATCAGAAAGGCCAGCTAAACATGCGCCCGCTAAGATATTGCAAAGCTCCAGAATGATTTCTTGAATATCTTCCTTACTTAACGGTTCGTCGTAATCCATTAGAGTAGCAACTTCACTCAAACCTGCTTGTGACAGCACGGACATGACTTCACCGTGCACATCGCCTAAGAAAGACTGACGGGTATAAAAGGCATCTTCGGTTTCAAATAAAAGGCTATAGAGCTGAGTTGGCGTGACGGCTGAAATTTTAGGTATAGAAATGTCGATTTTTGTTTCAATAAGTTGAGCGAGCGAGTTCGCGGCTTGCCCCATCGAAATATTTAACAGTTCTTGAAGGGCATCTCTTTGCTCTTCATCCAGTGGTAGTACGATACTCATAGATACCCCAGCTCAAACAGTGCCATGGCCAACTCTTCTTTATCTAAGGGTTTGCGAAGAAAACGCTTAGCGCCTAAAGACATCACAATTTTTTGCTTTTCCGGCTGAAAATCAGCACTTATTACAATAACGTTTGGCATGTTAGACTTTTCATGTAAATGCTCTAACACGCCAACGCCGTCTACCTCGGGCATGGTAAGATCTAAAAGAATGAGCGCAAATTCGTTTTCGCAGAGAGCATTTATTGCCTCTTGTCCGTTTGTTGCTTCAGTTATCTCGTATTCTAAATCTTGGGGAAGCGAGCGTATAACACTACGCCTCGACAACTTGGAATCATCAGCAACTAGTACAGAAAGTGACATTTACAGCCTCCTTGAATGGCATTTAACGTGATGCCTTTTTAGTAAAGTATGTGCAACTTTTGCGTTACTGCAACAATACCTTTGAAAATATTATTGCAGTCATGCTCTACATGAGAACTTACAGAATTGAGTATATGACAAAGGTGACTTTTGTGCGTATTAGACTTTTAGTTGAATTAGAAGGCTGGTGCTTAGGGGGGAATGAAGAGGGCTAGGCATGTATCTAAGCTGACACATGCCCCTATATTTTTAGCCTTTTTGCATTGCATACATTTTTTCTAACGCAGCTGGCATTGCATCGACATAACGTTTAACGTCAGCTATTTTGCCCATGCTTACACGAGACCAATTATTGTAAGTACGATAAATGCCTCGGATAAGTACGTCTTTTTCAGCCATAGCTTGTCGAAAATACTCGGCATTGCCATTACCAAGATTAACAAAGATAAAGTTAGTACTAGAGGGTAAGGCTGTCAAACCATTAGCCTTCACAGCGTCCATAACCATAGATTTACCTTCATAAATTTTTTCTTTAGAAAACGTTAAAAAGGCATCGTCATTATAGCTCGCTATTGCGGCTGCTAGGCCCGCTTGGTTCAATGTGTAGCCGCCCATACCAAAGCGATTAATCCATTCAGTATTTTCCTCAGATGCTATTAGATAGCCTACTCGCATACCCGCTAAACCATAAATCTTCGAGAAGGTTCTCGCAACGATGACGTTGTGGCCAGCTTTAACAAGCGGGATCATTGAATGCTTTGGTGGCTCTTCGATGAGTTCGTTATAGGCCTCGTCAACTAAAACAAGTGTCTTTTTCGAGGCTTTGATACAAAATTCGCGAAGTTTATCTGGATCAAGCACTTTACCCGTGGGGTTGTTAGGGTTACAGATATGTACCATACCGATAGAGTCATCAATAGCGGCATACATGGCGTCAAGGTCAATGTCGAGATCTGCTGTATTAGCAATTCTTACTATTTCAGGCGCACCTTGTTTCTCAGGTGCTTTTGAGGTGGTGTCCCAAAAAAGATCCGGACCAAGAATCTTACCGTTTTTACTGGCAGCAACGGCTGCGTAGGAAAGAATTGGGCTAGACCCTGCGCTTAGTGAAATATTCTTACGCGTAATGCCATGACGCTCGGCTATCATATCTAACAGGGTCATCGCTGCTGGATAAGCGTAATAAGCACCTCCTTGAGCAGAGGCCTGAGCAATGGCATCCAACGCTTTGGGGCTAGGGCCGAACGGATTTTCGTTAGCGTTTAGTTTCGCTACGCCAGGTTTTGGGCCATAAATCACCGATGCCGCCTCATTTGCTGCAGCACTTGAAGATTGAGCGCTAACCAAGTTACTAAAACCTGTTGCTCCTATGGCTGATGCTGCTACCGAGCCACCTAAAAATAAACGTCTTGAACGGTTATAACTCATAGATATTCTCCTTTTTATTTTAAATGGCTTTATAGAACATTGCGCTTGAAACAATGACGAGATAAATGCCAAACAATCGCTTTAGCTTTTTTTCACTAAAGTTATGCGCCATCTTCGCTCCGATAGGTGCAGTAAAAATTGCGCCTATGCTGATAGCGATGAGCGCTGGAATGTTGATGTAGCCAATAGTGCCAACAGGAAGAGATGCCGTGTCTGGATGCTTCATAAATAGAAAGCCGATAGCACCTGGTAGGCCGATGAGAAATCCAACGCCGGCAGCGGTAGCAACAGCTTGCTGAATAGTGCGTTGGCACATCACCATTGTTATGACGGTTGGCGTGCCTCCCCCTATACCAAGTAATGCAGAGAAGCCGCCCAATACAAATGCTAGTACCGCTTTGCCTATGCCTTTAGGCATATCGAAAACAAGGCCGGGACGTACAACAAATTCAGGGAAAAGAAAATATACAGAGTAAAGCAGTACACCTGCAGCGAATACTACGGTTAAGCCATTCGCACTAGAGTTATTCGCGATTAATAGTCCTCCGCCCACACCAAGAATAAGCCAAATACTCCAAGACTTAAGGATGTCAAAATCAACGGCGCCTTTGGCTCGGTGCGCCATAACAGAACGCGCGCTAGATACGACAATTGATGCCAATGACGTACCTATTGCAACTTTCACTAGTGATTCAGAAGGGGGAGTAAAGAAAGGAAAAACAGCGAGTAGGGCAGGAACAACAACAAAGCCTCCACCATTGCCGAATAGACCTGCGGTAATACCAGCAATGGCACCGGTTATACACAAGGTAACTACAAACCACAGTAGTTCTATTTCCATCAGTTTTCTACCCCACACAATACAGCTTTAAACATTGAATGACCTTTTAAGTTTTACTTATATACAGTTATTTAAAAACGCAAACACCGGCTTACGCCGGTGTTTGTTAACCCGGGTTAGAAACGAGCAGCTAACCGTGTGTAATAGTACCCACCCTGCCAGTCGACTATCGAGCCAGAGTCATACAGCTCGCCACAACAAGCGTCTCCGTTAGTACTCAGATCTGGGTAGTTATCAAATAGATTTCTGACACCCACTGAAAGCGTAAGGTTTTCGCTAATTAGGTAAGAGCCTTCGATATCAAACATAAATTCGTCGCCGAAGGTTTGAATGCTTGTTGGATCCACACCATCATTGCTCCCCGCGTTTTCGTATTCGCCGAAATAGCTAAGGCGAGCTACCGCAGACCATACGTCGTAACTGTGAGTGACTGAGAACACACCGCGCATTTCAGGTCGGCTATTTTCAAAATCGAACTGATCTTCTGCGTCTAGATATTCGCTGGGGTCAGAGTCAAACTCAGTTTTATTATAGTTAACCGAGCCGGTTAAAACGGTTGAGCCATACTTGGATTCCATCTTGTATGTAGCTACGACATCCAAGCCCTCTGTCACTGTATCGAATGCGTTCTGGAAGAAGAAAACACCACCGATTGACTCAGCGCCCGACACGTTTGCTCCAGCAAGGGCTAAGTAATTCTGGTAAGCATCATAACCATCAGCATCTGGGTCGGTTACCACCGTTGTTGAGACATCACGTGTGGATACAGAGTAAAGGCGGTCCTCTAATTTGATATTGTAGTAATCTACGGTAAGGGTTAAATCACCATAGTTGGCCGTCATACCTAATGTAAAGTTGGTCGACTTTTCAGGTGAAAGTTCTTCTGCACCAAGTGCCTGCGCAACTTCGCCGCCAGCAGGGAATAAGCCCGTAGCTACAGGGAAACCATCAGGCAGGCGAGTTGATACGTTAGTTGTACCCTGCTGACCTGGGGTTGGCGCTCTGAAGCCTGTACCAAATGAAGATCTAAAACCTACATCGTTGTTTAATTGATAAAATGCCGCGACTTTGTAAACTACTTCAGAGCCAAAATCTGAATAGTCCTCATAGCGTAATGCTGCTTGGGCAAATAGCTCGTCAGTAATGTCTCCCGAAATGTCTGTGTACACCGCATAAGAATCACGTTCATATGAACCTGAATAGTCAGGTGAGTAACCCGGGAAACCGTTAGAACCTACGCCAACTACTGTATAGACAGCATCATCTGGGTCAGCACAATTTAATGTTGAACCGTTTGCAATAACGGCTAGTCCTTCGGCAGTAGCGGTAGTTCCGTCACAAAAGCCATACGGGTCAGAGGTAGCGTAAGGGCCTGCAAAATATGAGCTTACCTCACCTTCAGAAATTTCATAAGACTCGTCTAGATAGCTAGCTCCAAAAGCGAGTACGTACTCACTTAGGTCATAGGTAAAATCAGCTTGAATTTGGGTTTCTTCGTTAGTTAAATCGCCAGGCTCAAACGACGTAGGCGACTCATTGCCCAAAGAAGGGTTAATGGTATTTGCTAGCGTGTAAGAAATTTCGTTGTTGCCGTAACGACCACTGATATCGTAAGTAAGATCACCCGACATGCCTTTTATGCCACCCACCATTGAATAATCAGTGACATCACCAAAGAAACGCGGTGTAAACCCGCCAGGGAAAAACTCTGTAGGATTCCAAATAGAACCGTCTTCAAGACGGATATCTTCAATAGTCCCGTTGCCAGGGTAGCGATAGTAGAAAGACCCGTCACCTTCGCTTTCGGAATAGTTACCAAAGGCATAGAGTTCAGCTTCAGCGCTTAGCGCGTATCCCGCGTTGAAAAAGACGCGTTTTCCGCTGGTATTAGGTTGCCCCCATGGTTGTACTACGTCTGAACCATGCACACTGTTGGCCATAGCGGTAGCATCAGCGATGTACTCGGCTGATTGCTCGTCTACACAGAACCATGGTTCACAATATTGTTCGCCTCTATAGGTCGCTTCACTATCTGAGTATTCGGCTGAAATGCTGAAGAATCCATCGTCACCAAGGGCGAAACCTTTGTTTCCTGTAACGGTAATCTGGTCGCCATCACCTTCATAGTAGCTACCATAATCAATGGTGAAAGAGCCACCCTCAGTATTGTTTTTAAGTTGGAAGTTAATTACCCCTGCGATGGCATCCGAACCATACTGAGCTGCCGCACCGTCTCGCAATACCTCAACACTTTGGATTGCTGCTGTAGGAATAGTTGCGATATCTGGACCCTGAGTACCAGAGCCACCAATTGAAACAAGCGCTGCTCTGTGACGGCGTTTAGAGTTCACCAAAACCAAGGTTTTGTCTGTAGGCATGCCTCGAAGCGTCGCAGGACGAATAAAGGTGCCGCCGTCTGAGATAGGCTGTCTGCCAACCGAGTAGGAAGGTACAAGGGTCATTAGAACGTTGTTCATGTCGGTAAACGCAACGGCTTCAACGTCTTCTGCGGTTAAGACGTCAACGGGAACGGGCGAACTTGTCACTGAGCGCGGCGCACCACGAGCGCCAACAACGGCTATACGCTCTAAGTCTTTAGCTTCTGTAGTTTCCTCGCTGGCTTCTTGTGCCTGTACTAGCATTGAGGTAGTGAAAAGGGTTAATCCGGTAAGTGCGTAACGTACTGCAGTGTGGAGTTTCTTTTGATTCATTAGTGTTCCCAATCGTGCTTATTGCTACTTAATTTATGAATGCAGATTAACTGGATCTGCACTCTTTCTAGGCACGCACGAGCACCACATTGATGCATACACATCTTGTAATTGTTATTGTGTAACTCGTGTACAGGGACTAGGCTAAAAACTCTTTGCCGCTGGTGGAAGAAAGAAGAATATTCAGGGGTATAAGAAAAATATTGACCCCTTCGGAAACTCACGGTTTTCTTGGTATTAGACTTAAGTAGCATCTAATGTGAGATTTTTTTAACCCATCTGTGGGCGCTTTTATTTACATCTTTGCTTCATATAACCTATTGGAATGGCATATACCTTGCTGACTTCAGATGCAGTTACGCTGGGCTATTCTCTATTGCCTTCCAAAAGGGGGTTAAGTGCACTCTAAACAGCTACATTACTTTATAACCACAGTACAGCGAGGCAGTATTGCTGCGGCGGCAAGAGCCCTAGATATTGCTCAGCCTGCTATTAGTCAGCAACTTGCAAGCTTGGAGCGAGAAGTCAAAGCAACGCTGCTAGAACGAAGTTTTTCGGGTATAAGCTTAACGCCCGCTGGAGAAGTATTTTACAAACACGCAGAGAAAATAATGGGTGAAATTGACAACGTGAAATCAGCGTTGCAAGCATTTCAGGGAGAACAGCAAAAAGTAGTAAAAATAGGAATGCTTCCGTCAATTGGCAACGTACTTTCCCTGCCGTTATTAACTGAAATAACGAGTAATCATAAAGCGTTGAAAGTAGAGATCAGCACTGGGCCTTCATACACCATCAACGACTGGCTCGAATCAAAACAGGTAGATATTGCTTTAACTTATCAACAGGCGATAGAACCTAAATTTATGAGCGTGACCCCTCTTATTCAAGAAGAGCTACATCTCGTTTTTACTGGTTCCCCAGCTTATCCCGAGTACGCCAACCTTAAAGATAAATCAATGATAAAATTCTGGGAAATAAGTGAACTACCTCTTTTATCGCCCGGAAATAAAGATGCACTTGGTCAGCTTATTGCTGATTACGAAAAAGCTACAGGAGTGAGCCTTAAGCATGATCTTGCATATTCTGGGCAGTTGATGACAGGGCTAAGGCAAGTAATGCAAGGGGAGGGGGTAATGATATTGCCCACTTCAGCTATTTTTCATCTGAAAGAGTCAGGCCTGGTTTCTACCCTGAAAATCACCCAACCTGAAATGCATCGAACTGTGCTAGCCGCTACAAACAAACAGAGAAAAGCTACGCACGAATATCAGCAAGTTATCGATATCATTCGAAAAGTGGTAGCAAAGGAGAATGCGCTCAAACATTGGTGCGGTACCCTAGAGTTTGCGGCGTCATCCTTTGTGGCGAAATCAGCATAATCGAGAAAATCCCACTTTTCATTTATTGAAAATAGCATTTTCGCTTACGCTTCAGGTAGAACAATATCTACCAATACGGGTAAATGATCGGACAACACCTTAGTTTTTTCGTTCTTTAGTTTCCTACATGACTTTACCTTAATATCTTCAGTTACCCAGACGCGGTCGAGAGAAAATACAGGGAAGTTGCTAGGAAACGTGGCACCAATTTTCTGTTGCAATAGCAAATCATTTAATGCCTTAAAGGCCTTTGAAAAAAACTGCCATTCGTTAAAATCACCTGCTAGAAATAGCGGCGTTTGTTTTTCTTTTAAACGCCGCGACAAGTGCTCGTGGAGCAGAGAAAACTGCGAACGACGCTCAAGTTTCTTGAGCCCTTTGTGGGTATTCACCACCGTCAGAGGCGTTTTCTCAGTCTTTAATTCAACAATCTGCACGTTTCTTGGCTGTCGACCTGTTTGACTCACATCTATGGTGTCGTGTTCCAACACATCAAAACGGGTTAAAATTGCATTGCCATACCACCCATCAGATTCTCTAATTGCTGGGGAGGGAATCAATTTAAACGTATTGCCAGCGCAGATGTCTTTTACATCTTGCGCTGTATCTCGTTCGGGAGGGCGCGTATCCATTTCTTGAAGCAAAACCACGTCAGCACCGCTGTTCGCAAGAAACTGCCCAATACGTTTGTAGTCGTGCTTTTTATCCCTGCCAACTCCGCTATGGATATTGTAGGTAACTATGCGGCACATTTTTCAGACTCATCCTTACAGTTGTTACTGCCTTCTTCCGTTTCGGTATTAGCCTCTTTTCGAGCTTGATAGTAGCGCGCGAATTTTTGCGACCCCCAAATCATCAAGCCCCATAAAATAATGCCTCCCACTAGGTAGCTTATGGTTTTAACGGATGGATTCTGCCAAATTTGCGCAATTGAGTCGCCGACTAAGCCTTTGGCTATCATTGGAGGGAACATGCCTAAAAACGTACCTACTAAAAATTGGAAAATACCGATAGATGAAATGCCGGCGACTAAATTCACCAGACTAAACGGAGCGATAGGCAACATTCGAATGGCTGCTACGCCAACCACGCCACTGCGTTTCAACTTTTCATCCACTGCGGCAACCTTTGGCCCACCAATCTTCCTAAGTCCTGCGTTACCCGATAGCTTGCCGATACCAAACATAATTGCTGAACTCATTAGCGCGCCCATAATGCCGTAAATAGGCCCCCAAATTGGACCAAAAATAGCGGCTACTGCTAGAGATAGTACGGTTACCGGGAAGAACAAAACGCCGCCGACTACATACACGAGCAAAACAGTTGGAAGGGCAAAATAAGTACCTCTACTTTTTTCTAAAAAGGCGTTGATGCTGTCTGAGCTTAACCATGGAATTGACTGGCTGGCCCAAAACATCAGCCCGCCAAGTACCGCAATAATGGCAATGCCAATTAAAATCATTATGCTGCGACGCTTGGGGTTACGAGCAGGTAGCGCGTCACCATCAAATGTAGGTACTGAAATAAGCGGTTCTTCTGGGTCTGATAAGGCTCGAAATACATTTTTAACCGAGTGCTCTGTAAATACTTCGTCGCGAACTTCGGTAAGCACATAACCATGTGCTATTTGATCTTGCATCAATGCTTCAACAGGGTACTGGCTGTTAAATATCTCCGGCATCGCATCTATATCACGACCTGTATGCTCAGCAAGTAGGTCGTTTCTCACTTGCTCTATACACGCTTGGTTGTCTTTACTATTGCCGAACAAAACCGTATCAATTTCAGTGTCGAGGGTCATTGAACGGTTACTTAGGTTTGAAGACCCAATAACAAGATACTTGTTATCAATGGTCATCACCTTAGAGTGAATGCGTTTGTATGCTTTTCGCCCCTGCATGTCTTCTATTGAAGAGTAAGTCAGCTTTACTCGTTTGGGGTCTATGCCTTTTTCCAAAATCGCTTTGAACTCAATGCGGCTAGCCCAAAACGCCTCACATTCAAACTTACCTTTAGGTTCGTAAGAACTAACAATAACAACGGAAAGGCTTGGCTTTAACTTAAGTTGCTTATTAAGCGCTTCAGCGATTTCTTGACGAGTTGTGAACTGATTTTCGATATAGATAACCGACTCTGCTTCGCCAATTAAGTCGAGTAGCATATGACGTACTTCTTGCGCTGGCTCTGCTTCATCCATAAATGGAATGGTTCGAGCAAGCGCACACTCTACGTTTTCAAAAAGTGGAGGGTAGTCTTCTGGCCATGCTTCAGGCAAAGGCGCATTGTCATCAATACGCGCATCTTCACGAATATTAATAGGGGTGTCTTCAGCTACTCGCTGCCATCTCCATCTAACAAGTTGTGCAAAGTCGGCGACGACAGGCCCGCTTGAAACCATTTGAACATCGTGTAACGGACCGTACTCGCCGTCGGGACCATCTCTTTCCTCGGATACCACGGGGTGATCTCGGGTATCCCAACGGTTAGTCGAAACATCCATACCGCCTGAAAAAACAAGTTCGTCATCAATAACTACAATTTTTTGATGCTGGCTGCCGCCCATTGGAATGGTATCGTCTAGCTCTGTTTGAACATTGTCAGGCGTTTTCTCTTCCCACACTTCTTTTGCCCACATTTCACGTTGAGCGAAGAAGGCCAAAGAAGAATCCCAGCGCAGTAAGTAAATTTTGATGTCTGGGTTTTGCTCTGCTTTCCATTTAAGCAGGTCACTGATAACACTCGGTGCTTCGCTGTTAGCTTCATCGTCACCACGTAATAACCGAATGCGACTGTCTATATCCCAACCAACAATAAAAATACTGTGTTTGGCTTTAACAATTGAGCTATGCAAGGCTTTGTAATAGTTTCCGCAATCTATCAGAGGAGTAGAGAAACGAGCTTTGTTCTCTACCCAACAGTTTTGACCTGGTTGGAATATACTTTTGCCTGACTGCATGTTTTGTACCTGCTATTCATTTTATTAATCTAAAAGTGAGGTTGCAGAATTCATACCTGCTGGTGGATACTTTTTAATGATTTCAATAGCTTGATTTATAAAGAGATATTTGTTTTTTTGGCGGAGGGCATTATGTAAGGTGTGTAGTAAAATGTAAGATTTTCACAACCTAGGAAGTTTCATCGTTATCGTTTAACTGAACTCAGAGATTTCAATGTATATTGCATTAACAAACTGTTTGCTTGCTGGTATCGCCTTACGTTGCGCGAAGCAGAACATCAGAAAATGTTCCATTTAAAGTAGTAACAGTAACCAATTTCTAACAGAGGCAGAAAGTTGATACTGGGATAAAAGAAAGCCTGCGTGAAAAACGCAGGCTCTACTTGTTAATATAGAAATTTAAATTCGGGTAGGTCTTCTATTTAGAAGCGATATTCTACACCGATGCTCGCTTGCTTAAGATCGGTTTCAAAGTCCGTGTCGTCGATATCATCAAACGCTTCGTCTGCGTCTAGTTCTGTATCGTATACAGTGTATTCGGCGTTCACTAGGAAGTTGCTAGTAACTGCATAGCTTAGACCTGCACCCACGAAAAGGCTTTCGTCATCGTTGTCACGTGAAACACCCGCAAAGTTGTATTCTGTCTCAGACCATAGCTGACCTGCTTTAGCATAAAGAGAGAAGCGTTCGGTTAGCGGTAGGATACCTTTAATAGCGGCTGTATAACCATCCGTCTCAGCACCTGCAATATCGTTACCGTAGTCACCAAAATCGATATAGCCACCTTCAATAGCGACCCATTCGTTAAACTTGTAGCCTACAAGACCTTGCCATACGTCTTTGTCATCATCGAAATCATCTTCGCCTTCAACGCGCAGGTAACCGTAATTACCACCTACATAAAAACCACTGTCTTTTGCTTCAATTTGATTTGATTGAGCGTGTGCGCCGAACGATGCCATCGCGCTGATAGAGGCAACAGTAGCAAGTCCAGTAAGTGTTTTAAGTGTGTTTTTCATAAGTTCATCCTCATTACTTCTTAATAATTCATCGACTTCTCACTTGAAGCCGACGTGTCCTGATTACACACTTTCTGTTTCAACTGCTGTGCCATGGTAGAAATTTCAGTGTTCATTTCAAACTAGAGCAAAATTTACAGGAGTGGTCGCATAATTGTTTGTTATTTATGCATTTTAGATTTGTATTAAAAACCACTGCCAAGCACCATAAGAAAATTTTTCCTAGAGTCTGAAAGAGATTCATAAATACGCGTTGCGACTAGAAATACTTCGACTATATTTTGAACACCAATAGCGCCAATAACAGAATACGTTTTTAAGTTGTTGAAATATGGAAGATTTATATTGATTGGATTTTCCAATCACTTGAATTCATTTTATCAACTGTAAATATTGCGTAAGCGTGTCTATCTTTTAACGGCTTATGAGGTAAACAAAATGTTAACGGGCGGCGGCGCTTTAAGTGCTTATCGCTTAATAACTAAAACAAACTCAGATGGGAAAAGACCATGACTTTAAATAGGTTTAAAAAAACTACGTTATCGGCACTAGTGGCGCTTTCGCTAGGCGCATCAGGTGCTATTGCTAATGATCAGATCAGTAAGCCCGCTGGTGCTAAAGGCACAGGGATGACTAAAGCATTCCAACCGAAGACGAATCAGTTTTGGTGGCCTGATCAACTTGATCTCTCTGCGCTTCGAGATCACGACAACCGTTCTAACCCGCTAGGCGAGGATTTTAGCTACGCTGAAGCTTTTGCCAAACTTGACCTTGATGAAGTCAAAAAAGACGTAAACGAGCTGCTTACTACGTCTCAAGATTGGTGGCCAGCAGACTTTGGCAATTACGGTCCTTTCTTTATTCGTCTTTCTTGGCACAGCGCAGGTACCTACCGTACTTTAGACGGCCGCGGTGGCGGTGATGGCGGCCAAATGCGTTTTGACCCATTAAACAGCTGGCCGGACAATGGCAACCTAGATAAAGCTCGTCGCTTACTTTGGCCAATCAAACAAAAATACGGTGAAAGTTTATCTTGGGGCGACTTGATGATCCTTGCCGGTACTGTGGGTATGGAAAATATGGGTTTCGATACCTATGGCTTTGCTGGTGGTCGTACCGACGATTGGGAACCTGATATGGTGTATTGGGGTCCGGAAGTGGAAATGCTAGCTAGTGACCGTGAAGAGCGCGACGGCAAGCTTCAGCGTCCTCTGGGTGCTACGCACATGGGCCTAATATATGTTAATCCTGAAGGTCCTAAAGGTGTACCTGATCCAATGGGATCTGCGAAAAACATTCGCACTGCATTTAGTCGCATGGCGATGAACGATGAAGAGACTGTAGCGCTAATCGCTGGAGGTCATACATTCGGTAAAATGCACGGAGCACACAAGCCTGCTGATTGTCTAGAAGCTGAGCCAGGTGGCGCAGGCTTAGAAGAGCAGGGACTAGGCTGGAAAAATAACTGTGGAAAAGGCAATGCTGAAGACACAGTTACCAGTGGTTTAGAAGGGGCGTGGACACAATTGCCGACTAAATGGACAAGCTTATACCTTCAAAACCTACTTGGTTTTGAGTGGAAGCAAACCCGTAGTCCAGCCGGTGCTATTCAGTGGGTCCCTACTGATGAATCGCTTCACAAGTCAGTGCCAGATGCACACGTGGAAGGTAAGAGAAACCCTCCTGTAATGACCACTGCTGACCTTGCGCTTAAGTATGACCCTGAGTATCGCAAAATTGCCGAACGCTTTTTGGCAGACCCTAAAGAGTATCAAACGGCATTCGCTAAAGCATGGTTTAAGCTAACACACCGTGATATGGGACCAAAAGCACGTTACCTAGGTAACGATATCCCAGAAGATAACTTTATTTGGCAAGATCCTGTGCCTAAAGCTGACTACAAAACGATCTCTGATAAAGACGTTAAAAAGCTTAAAGCAGACATCTTAGAAAGTGGTCTAACGGTTCAGCAGCTTGTAAAAACAGCGTGGGCAGCGGCGGCAAGTTTCCGTGCATCTGACTTGCGTGGTGGTGCCAATGGTGCACGTATTGCGCTAGAACCACAAATGAGTTGGGAAGCTAATGAGCCAGGGACAGTAAAAGCTGTAGTGTCTAAGCTTAAAGAGCTACAGGAAGACTACAACTCGCGCATGTTCTCTAAGAAGAAAGTGTCACTTGCCGATTTGATTGTTATTGGTGGTGCAGCAGCTATCGAAAAAGCAGCGGCTGACGCGGGTGTTGAAGTAACCGTACCTGTAGTTCCAGGTCGTACAGATGCAACCCAAGAGCAGACAGACATTAACTCTTTCTCTTTGCTAGAGCCGACAGCTGATGCGTTTAGAAACTACTACAACGCTGAAGCCAGCTATCGTTCGCCGACTGACATGTTGGTAGACAAGGCTGAACAACTGAACCTGACTGTACCTGAAATGACCGTATTATTAGGTGGGTTACGTTCACTAGGGGCTAACGTAGGTGATGCCAAACACGGTGTATTCACTGACAAAGTAGGCACGCTTAATAACGATTTCTTCGTAACCCTACTTGATATGGGTGTTAAGTGGAGAAAAACTGATAACCCATCGGTATATGAAGGCGTGAACAGAAGTACAGGTGAAGTTATGTACACAGGTACTCCTGTAGACCTCATCTTTGGTTCAAACAGCGAGTTACGTGCTGTAGCCGAAGTTTATGCTTACGACAATGCGAAGAAACGTTTTGTTGAAGACTTTGTGGATGCATGGACTAAAGTGATGACGCTAGACCGCTTCGACTTACGTCACGACCTAAATGCCAGCCTAGGTAAATAGGTAAATAGATAGAGCGAGTCTGCTATCGCGAACTTCTTAGCGATAGTATCAAAGTTTAAAAGGGCGCTTCGGCGCCCTTTTTCTACGCTGAACTCACAGCTACTTTATAAATTGTTAATCTAGTTAAATTGGCCTTGGGAGCGTCGCAAAGCTTTCTTTATTTCGATACACTGAATTTTTACTTTTTGCCTCAACAGACAAATATCGCGATGGCTAGCCTTCAACGTACCTTGGTAAACTTAGAAATGCTAAGTGAGGATATTAATGCATTAAACGACAATGCTATTAATTCCGCCGCTCACATAAAACTTCTGCACAATGTGTTAGAAGAACTCAAAAACGCAGAGTCATTCGTTGCCTTCGAGACAGAAGCAAGCTTTCATAAATTGTTATCTGGCTCTATGTTCGAGAATATTTTCGAAAGAAAAGGAATGGTCGGGGTTTACATTAAGCTGGTGGGATATGTGATCACCGCATGGGAGGCTACCGATAAAGCGAATGCCATCATTAGCGAGAACTTCGATTCAAGTGCGGATAAGCGGTTAGAGTTGCTTCAGGTTAAAGCTATAAAAGCGAAGTCTCAGTTGAAGACGGTAGCGTCGGCAATGGGCAAAGAAGACTATAAAAAGTTTGCTCACACGCTAGGCCTGTTTGCCCAAGAGTGGCAGTGGGATACTCTCCGCGCCAGGTTCTAACCAGCGCGAAGACACCGTTTTAATATGCACTCATTAATATTCGTTCTAAGCCTATGGTGTGGTATTTCGGATACCAATACTTTGCTCGTTGATAACCCGAACTTCGCGTTGAGGGAAAGGGATCTCAATATCGTGCTCACGTAGTGTTTCAAAGACAGTAAGTAGCAAATCACCACCCACGCGATTCTTGCCATCGTCTACACCCTCCATCCAAAACTCGACAAACATGTTTACGCCTGAGTCGCCAAAACTGTCTATTTCACAGTCCGGTAGCTCTTCAAAAGGGATATTGTCGCCACTGATCACTTGCGGGTGCTCTGATACCGCTTCCTTTATGATTTCTACCATTGCGCGGATATCTGTTTTATAAGCAACCGAAAAGTCAATGCGATATCGTTGCTTTGGATCTTTATGCGTCCAATTTATTAGCAAAGAGCTAATAAACTTCTCGTTTGGCACTAGGATGTCTTTGCCGTCATAAGTTTCCAAAACCGCGTAGCGCATTTTAAATTCTCTAACGATACCTTTACGGCCGTCTTCCAGTTCAACGTAATCGCCAACAGTTAACGATTTGTCCAGCAGAATAATAATACCCGATATAAAGTTTGAGGCGATGGATTGAAGCCCTAGACCCAAGCCCACACCCAAAGCCCCGCCGAACACAGCTAGCGCTGTAAGATTGATCCCCATAACGTTAAGCAATAGGAGAAACACAATACAGAAAAGCGCCACTTCAAATAGCTTTGCGAACACTTCCTTCGTAGACACATCAAGAGACTTTTGATTTCTAATGATATCTTGCCCAATAGCATTAGAGCTTCGCCCTAGCCAAAATAACAAAGCGCCGAACAGGAGTACTCGAGTAACGCCGTAAGCAGAAACTTCAACATTGCCTACAGATATAGCTATCGATTCCAGTGCCGAGGTAATTAGCGGTAGCAAGCCGATAAGATGTAAAAACAAGATAGGAAGGCCTACCCAGCGCATGAAAGCGGCTATTGTGCTGTTCTCAACAAAGCCTTTGATTAAAGAGCTTACAAATAACATCAATGCAACAACAACAGCTATCTCTAATAGCCATGCATCAAACTGAAATTGTGCTCCTAATACAGTAGTAATCTTCAGGGTGCTTATGGTTATAAGCGGAAAAAGTGCCTCACCAAGGTTGTACAAAAGACCACTCATGGTATGTGCACCATTCTGTGGCTTTTCCTGCATAAGCTTAAACGGCTTTTTTACTTGTTTAGCAAGCAGATAAGCACAGCAATAAATCACAACAATGGTCGTAAGCTGAATAATGAAGCTATCAGACATCACCGATGCTTTGACTATGGCTAACTTCTCTTCTAAGTGCTGAGTTAAACTATCAACATTCATGTTTTCTACTTAATTGGTTTATCGCGCAATATAAGTGCGGATGTTGTTAATGGAGCGTGGAATTCCTGCGCGCTTTTTATCTTTAATACTAGCTAGGGTAAAGCTTTTTTCACCGAATCAACATGTATCGTTTGTTTATCCATCACTGGTCATACAGGTTTTGGCGGCTTTTTCATCGAAATAAGGGTAGACACCACACGATTTAGCCTTTTAGATATAAAGTGATGGATAAAGGGTTTATCTAATGTGCTGAAATTAAACGTTTTTTATATTTTATGACAGTAAATGACTTGAGCAAAGGTAATGTTCCTACTGAACGATTTTTGTCGACTAGATAGAAAAAATTAAAGCGTTCAAATATTGGTAATAATAATTGGTTGACATCTGGTAAGGCCGAATTGTAATATGAATTTGTTTTCTGCTGCTTGTTTAAGCAGAGTGTGGACTAGCTTATCTATGCGCTTATACGAAAATCGGCATGTTGAAGAGTGTAAACTTAATGGCAAACCGTAGTTTTTGTTTTGCGCTTTAAAGCAAAAATAATAAAAACAGTTACTCTCAAGAGTACCCTACAAAGCAAACAGGCTTCTTAGAAATAAGAAGCCTGTTTTATTTTGTAACAAGAAAAGTACGTAGTCGTAACTACTGTCTTAGGTGAGCTATAGAGTAGAGCCCACGGGTTTCATCAGTTTTACGTTTTATCTCTTCTAATGCTTTTGCCTCGCTCGCATCAAAAAGAGCGTTGATAAGGCGATTAAAATGCTGATGCATTGCTCGTCTTGCACCTGCAGTATCTTTGCTAGCAATAGCATCATAGATAAGCGTATGCTCTCTCAGCCTTTGCTCTTCGCCTTGTGAGCACACATCACTATAGGCAGATATAACCTGAGGGACAGTTCTCCTCAATTCCCATAAATTTTCAACTGACAGCATAATGGCGTTATTGCGTGTCGCTTGAGAAATAATCTGATGGAAGCGCTGGTCCGCCTCGTCGGCTTTTTGAGGAGTCTGCATCTCCACCAGGGTCTGTTTCAGCGCCTCTAACTCTTCATCTGAAATAGTTGCAGCAGCAAGCGCAGCAGCTTCACCTTCAACAAGCGCTCGCGCCTGGGTAAGCTCGAATGCGCTGATCGGCTTGGTGGCTTGGCCTTGTTTTTTCTGATGCAATACATATACACCTGAACCAGTTTTTACTTCTACACGCTCTCGTACTTCCAGCGCAATAATGGCTTCACGGATAGTAGGGCGACTAACGTTGTACGTCTCCGCGAGTTCCCTTTCTGCGGGTAAGCGGCTACCTTCAGGATAAATTCCTTGATCGATTAGCGCTTCAAGTTTTTCAACTATGCTCCAGAAGAGACGACGAGTCTTCATATTTACAGCCCTTGTTTGCCTGTTGCTTACCTAAAAAGAAGAGACAATTGGTAAATTAATTCTATCTGACCATTGTATATCGAAACTAGCATAAAGCGCAAAGTCCCGAGCACTGTGCGTTGAAGCACTCTATGACCAGAAAAGTTCTTTTAATTGGTAATACATTTTATTGTTATTGGTAAAATAAATTGGTTGTTTTTGGTCTGTTTATTGGTTAGATTCTAAAACAATCAGTAACAAATAAATAACAGCATAATTGCGTTTTTGCAAAAGAAGATTGGCAATTTATGTGCGATTTATACGATTTAGCAAGGTCAGTAGCACTATCAAGGTAGATATCACCGCAGATCTTGCCAGCGAAATGGGGAATGTATGAAAGTAGCAAATGTTTGTAAGTCAGCGATCGGAATTATTACTCTCTTGGCGTTTAATACAGCGGCTTACGCCGAAGACTACTTAGTTGACTCTAAAAAAAGCTACCTCAACGCGTTAAAGAAAGTTGCCCCTGGCGATGATATCGTACTAAAAAATGGTACCTACCATGATTTTGAAATTAAGTTCAAAGCGCAAGGAAGTGAGCAAGAGCCAATTACATTGAGAGCGCAAAGCAAAGGCGGTGTTATTCTCTCCGGCCAATCAAACCTATCTATTGCGGGAAGCCACTTAATTGTATCTGGGCTTGTATTTAAAGACGGCTACTCTCCATCAGGTTCAGTAATTAGCTACAGAATAAGTAAAAACGAACTTGCGAATTATACCCGCGTCACTGAAGTCGTTATTGAAGACTATTCTAAGCCAGACAAATTTGAAAGTGACTATTGGATAGCGCTGTATGGAAAACACAATAGGCTAGATAGTTCGTACTTAGCAGGCAAGCGAAACCGAGGCGTAACTGTAGCAGTAAGGTTAGATTCAAAGGATAGCGTCGAAAACTATCACAAGATAGACAACAATTATTTTGGCTATCGACCTGAGTTAGGCTCAAATGGTGGAGAAACCTTAAGAATTGGTACCAGCCATTATTCACTTGAAAACTCTTTTACCCGAGTCGAGAACAATGTGTTTGACCGGTGTAACGGCGAAGTTGAAATTATCAGCGTTAAATCAGGCGGAAACGTTCTTCACGGCAATACCTTCATTGAATCTCGCGGTACGCTAACGCTAAGGCATGGAAACGGTAACACAATTACCAATAACGTGTTTTTAGGAAATGGTGTTCCTAACACGGGTGGAGTACGTGTAATTAATGCTGATCAAGAAGTGGCTAATAACGTGTTTAAAGGACTTACTGGCTACCGCTTTGGCAGTGGGTTTACAGTAATGAATGGCGTGCCCAACTCACCTCAAAATCGCTATCACCAAGTAAAGAATGCCAACATACATCACAATACTTTCATTGACGTTTCGCACATTCAATTGGCTGCAGGAGCAGACGAAGAACGTTCAGCGCCACCTGTAGATAGCGCTTTTGCTAACAACCTTGTTATCGCGAAAACGGTGCCTACTACATTTAGCTTTTTTGATGACATTAGCGGTATAGCATTTACAAACAATGTGGCTAACTACAGTGTAGAGAGTCAAATTGAACAAGGTTTTACGAAACGAAGCGATATACAGCTATCTTCATCGAACAGTGTTTCTCTTGAAAAAATGAAAGTAGGGGCTGACGACAGTGTTAAACCGCTTAATAAAGCAGAAGTAGGGCCAAGTTGGTATCAGAAAAAAGAGTACGAAACGCCGTTTGGTTCAGGAGATGAAATTACTGTAGAGCCAGGTGTAAATTCGCTTTTTGAAGCGGTAGCTAAAGCGAAAGATGGCGACGTTCTCATACTTAATGATGGCGTCTATAGCGAGCAAAAAATTGTTAAGATAACTAAAACTCTTTCTGTAAAAGCAAGCAAAAACGCAAAAGTCATTATCCGTCCCCAGCGCTCTGCACTTTTTGAAATAAGTGATAATGGTTCACTGGAAGTTGAAGACGTAACGCTTTCAGGCAGTGATGCGCCAGATGCGGCTGGAAATACATTCATCCGCACTAAAAAGTGGGGCATGTTAACTAATTACCGATTCACTATGGATAAGGTGACAGTAACTGACCTAGACATAAATCATAGCTATCACTTCTTTTCAGCAGGCGCCCGAAGCTTTGCGACTTTGTTATCTATCACTAATAGCCAATTTGACACTATCTCAGGTCACGTACTGGCGTTAAATAAAGAAAAAGATGATTTAGGCATCTACAACGTTGAAGTGTTGAATTTAGAAAACAACACATTTAGCGATGTCAAAGGTGCACTAGCACTTATCTATCGCGGTGGCACCGACGAAAGTACTTTTGGGCCCAAGGTAACGATAGCTAAGAACGTATTAACGAATGTAGGTTTGGGTAAAAGAAACAAACGAAAAGCAAGCATCTTTCTTCACGGCGTACAAAAAACACAGATTAAAAATAATGAGTTCAACGCAAGTGCGCCGGTCAAAATTGAACATACCGTTGGAGAGCCGCAAACGTCGCATAGCGGCAATACATTTAAAAATACAAAAGAAATCGACATTGTTGATTTCTTGAAAGCGAAAGACGAATGTCGCTGCCCTGGGTAAAAATGCTCAAACTAGCGCGCAACTTATGCAACGTAAAGTAATTACAGTAAAAATTAAAGACTACGAGTTCGTAGGGTGGATGATATGAGAGTTGGTTTTATTGGTGAGTGCATGGCCGAGCTTAAAAAAGTAAACGGTGTATTAGAAGAAGGGTTTGCTGGCGATACCTTCAATTCTGCTGTTTATCTAAAGCGCACGTTTCCTCAATTAGATAGCTATTTTGTCAGTGCAGTAGGCAGTGACGCACTGTCAAAGGAGATGCTTGACTTTGCGCAAAGCGAGTCGATTAATACACGCTTCCTGTTTACTCACCCAGACAAACATATTGGTCTTTATAAAATTTATACCGATGCAGAAGGCGAGCGCTCTTTTACGTACTGGCGCAATGATTCTGCCGCGAAGTGCTTGATGTCACAGCTTACTGATGACGATAAAGCCTCCATGACTGCGTTGGACTTAGTGCTATTTTCAGGTATTTCGCTCGCTATTTTAAATACTGAAGACTTACCGAAGTTTTGGCGTTTACTTGCAACACTTAAAGAAAGTGGAACCAAAATTGTTTTTGATATGAATCATCGACCAGCCCTCTGGAAGGGTAGGGACGATGCCACTGCATTGTATGAAAAAGCGTTTGAAATAGCTGATGTCGCGTTACCTGGATTAGAAGACTTTAACTTCTTGTATGGGTTTGAAACGGTAGAAGAGATAATAAACTTTTTAGCGCCTTTCTCATTTAAGCAGCTCATTATTAAAAATGGCGCAAGCGCTGTAACACTAGTTGATGAAAACGGAGAGGTTTCAGAAGTAGGGCTAACCCCTGTTACTAATGTTGTTGACACTACCTCTGCTGGCGACGCCTTTAACGGTGTTTTTCTAGGGGCGTATCTTACGGGCGAGAGCCCAGAGGCCTGCGTAAACAAAGCCGCTGAGTGTGCAGGTTTTGTGATTCAGCATCCTGGCGCCATTGTAGATAAAAAGGCCTATGCAGACCTAGTGACATCTATCGCTTAAGTAAGTTAAAGCGAAGTATTCGAATACCAAATAAAACACTATATCGAACTTATAAGGGCATCCGCCCCTCGTATTACAAGAGACAAACCATGAAAAAAATATCAGACATTATGGGCGGCCAAACCCTGCTCCCAATCATTCAAGCCGATAATGTAGAAGACGGTGTGGCCATTGCTAAAGCAATGTCAGCTGCGGGCCTTAACACGGTTGAAGTTGTATTGCGTTCGGAAAATTCAGCGAAATGCATTACAGCTATTAAAGAGGCGCTGCCAGATATGATTGTTAGCGCTGGTACCGTAATCGATAAAGCATCTTTAGATGCTGCTATCAATGCTGGAGCGGACTTTATCGTGACGCCTGCGGTAACCGAGCGCCTGCTGACTATGCTGGTAGACTCAGGTTTACCTGTGCTGCCGGGTGTATCGAATGTATCAGATATCGTGTTAGCACGGGAACACGGATTCAGAGAAATGAAGCTGTTTCCAGCATCTTTGTCAGGTGGTGCGTCTTTCCTGAAAGCGGTAGGTGGATTATTTAAAGATACAAAGTTCTGCCCAACGGGAGGCGTGTCGCCAGAAAATTTCAACGACTATCTGTCGCTAGGTAATGTGTTTGCGGCAGGCGGTACTTGGGTTGCGAAACCTCAATGGGTAGCAGATAAACAGTGGAACCTCATCACAGAGGCATGTTCGCAAGTGTAACGAACCCGTCACCTTCCTAATTTTCATTCCTCAAAAAGCTGGCACATTCGCCAGCTTTTTGATTTTTCAGCGTATTAATTGGTGTTATAACTTAACCGAGCTATCATTAGTGAAATAGTTCGCGCATACAACGCAGTGGCGCTAGCTTTATACAATTAGAATGAAAACGTGACTATGATCAAATTGATAGTGCTGCCTTTCACCATTGCAGCCGCTCTACTCTTGTCTGTTGTCGAAAGCCGTGCTGGTGAACTTGAGTTTTCAGGTTTTGCAAGGGCAGTTGCAGGTCAACTGGATACAAAAAAAGCTACCTATGAAGGGTATGACGACAGCATAAGCTTTTCTGAAAAATCACTTATAGCTTTGCAAGCTGACTATACTTACTCATCATCGTTTTCCGCTTCAGCTCAACTTCTCTTGCATACCGACGACGATAGAGAGTCAGGTATAGAGTGGTTGTATTTAACCTACGCACCTAGTGAAAGTTTTCAAATTAATGTGGGCCGGTTGCGCACGCCTTTTTTAAAGTATTCTGATGTTATTGATGTTGGGTTTGCTTACCCATGGATTAATGCGCCGCAGCAACTCTACAGCAGCTATTTGTTCTCTCAATATGAAGGCGGAAATGCAAGGTTGAGAAGGTCATTTGGCAACGTTGTTGTAGATTTTGAGGCTTACTACGGAAAGTATGAAGATGAGCTAGCTTCAAGTGGTGTCAATGTAGACGTTGCAGTAGACAATATGTTTGGTGGTGTTATTGAAGTGAACTACGGTGGGTTGCAATTAAGAACAGCCACTATCAATGCCCCCAAAGTCAAAACTACCATTGATGAAATTGCCCCATTTTTACAGGGGCTTAGAGCTGCTGGGTTCGACTCCATAGCTGAACAGTTTGATATTAACGATCGCGCGGGCTCTTTTTTACTGGGCGCCAGCTATGACACGCTTAGTTGGTATGTAAGCGGTGAGTGGATGAAGGTCTCGTCTGATATCGATGTACTTGCGAATTTAGAAAGTTTTTATGTTTCATATGGCTACTATCTTGATGAGGTTCTTTTACACTTAACTTATGCTTCATCCAGACAATCCCTCAATACCATCGACAATGTAATACCTGTAGGTGTGTCGCCTGAACTCGATCAGCTTTATTTTGCAGTTGAGCAGCTAAATAGCTTTTTTCCGACGGATGATCTTGATACTTGGACTCTTGGCGCAAGGTGGGATGTAAAAACCAATATCGCACTTAAAGCTGAGCTGTCGATTCTTAATGGTAAAGAAGGTAGAACATCGTTCTATGAAGTAAAAGACAACGCCTTCGATAGAAACGCTACCTTGTATCAAGTGGCGGTAGAGTGGATATTTTAATGCGAAAATATACGCTCTTTTTTCTAATTCTTATAAGCTCTCGAATTGCCATAGCACAGGAAGGAGTTTGGGTTGTTGCAAATGTTGCTGATAAAGCTTTCTCGCTTACAAAGGGGGAAGTTCGCAACCTCTTCATGAGCAGCGGAACAACCAAAAACTATGTTTTGGACCCGGTCGCCTTGAGTCCAGGGATTAGAATACGCGCTGTATTCAATGCAAAAATTATTGCTTTACCAGAGTCGCGTATTCAATCCTATTGGGCCCAAATGCGCTTCAGTGGACGCCAAACTCCGCCCGTCGAATTTAACAGCCTGGAGGCTCTAATAACTTACGTTAGTAACAATGATGGCGCTATCGGGTATGTTCCAGCCGACACAGAGCTACCAGAGAATATTCGGATTGTTTATCGAAGTCTTTAAATGGTTAATAAGGCCTAGGATTGTTGTGTCTTCACCGAAAAGCTGTGAATTAAGTCCAGCATGGGAAGGGGTTTACTATAAAGAAAGCCTTGTAGCATGTTACATCCATGGCTGGTTAAAAAGTTAGCTTGTTCTTGCGTTTCCACGCCCTCAGCGCAAACAGAGAAGTTTAAACTCTTAGCCATTTCAATTATGGTCTTAGTGATCATTTCTGACTGCTTAGAAGCGCCTATATTATTGATAAAGCTTCGGTCTATTTTGAGCGTATCTATATCAAACTGGGTTAGATAACTAAGGGAAGAATAACCCGTTCCAAAATCATCCAGTGCAAGTTTACAACCCAGCTTTTTAAGCGATTCGAAGAACGCATTAGCCACATTAAAGCTGTTCATATAAGCTGATTCTGTAATCTCAATCTCTAAGTTCGACGCTGGGAGCCTTCCGGTATTTAGCTCATTGAGAATATAGTGTGTGACATTGTGATTGTTTAAGTCATGGGTGCTTAAGTTCACTGATAAAGTGATATGACTTCCAAAGGCTTTTATCAGCATGGGCGATTCATGGCTAAGTTGCTTTAATACCCAAAGGCTTATTAGTGAAATCTTATCGGTTTGTTCTGCAATGGGAATAAACTCAGCAGGGGACACCTGACCTAACACCTCATCTTGCCAACGAAGTAAGGTTTCAAGCCCAATGACGTTTTTATTTGCATCCACCTTAGCTTGATAGCTGAGATAAAAAGCATCGTTTTCAAGTGCATCAGTGATTCGGGTAGAAATAAGAACTTTACGTTGCGTATGCGCTAACATTTCATCAGTAAACCACACATATCTTGCTTTACCATTGTCCTTAGCCTTGTACATTGCAACGTCAGCGTTAGTAATTAAGTTGGTAGCGGCATAATTACAATCACTTGCTAGCGCTAACCCTATGCTGACACTTGAATCTAGCCTTAATTGGTTGACCGTATGGGACTTCGATACGGTATTTACAATCTTTTTAGCTATATCTTCTAGGAGGGTGGGCGAGTCAATGTCTGGAGCGATAACGACAAACTCATCGCCGCCCAAACGCCCTAGAGTACAACTTTCACTGAGTGCGTTTTCCATTAGTGAACTAATATGTAGAAGGAACCTATCCCCTGTGTCGTGACCAAAAGAATCGTTAATCGATTTAAAACCATCTAAATCGATGAACAGTAAACCAAGTTCACAATTGTTTTTCTGCGCTTTGGTAAGTTCATTTGATAAGAGCTTCATCAAAAATTGACGATTAGGAAGTCCTGTTAACGCATCGAAATTGGCAAGTCGTTCCATCTGGGACTGCTGCTTTTGTAGCATCTCAGTTTTTTGCCGGTTAGCTTCAGACTGCGCTTTGATGTTTGTCATCATATTATTGAATGCGCGAGACAAAGCGAGCATCTCTCTCTTATCTCCTTCCTCTACCTTAGCATCATACGTTTTGTCATCTACCACACTATCCATGGTTTCAATCAGTGTACTAAGGGGGCGCATTGCTTTACGTTGCGCTCGAGCAGATATGATTAGCGAGATAGCGATAAGAAAAGCTACTGAAGGAGTAACCAAAATTATATATCTTTGTCGGCTGACTTTTAATGCTTCCTCAAGGTTAAACAGCAGCGCTAGTTTTCCCATTGGGTAAATGTCTTCGCCTACCGTTTTTACCATAATTACTTTATTAGAAGTGCGATGTAATCCTAGTGGTAAGCTTGCTATGTTGCGGTCAAAATTAGGATGCTCGGGAGATAGGGGGCTTACTTCTTGAAGATTATTAGGACCGTCTTTAAAGCCGGCGGGGCCTATATAAATATTTAAAAGCGTACCGTCACTACTGAAAATATAAGCCGCTTCAGCGTATTCATACTCATCTAAACGAAGCAGAATTTCCGTTTGGTTAAAACTGCCGGCAGGCTCTTCGATATAATCAATAAGATCGACGGCCATGTTAACGCCTAATGCATCAACTTCTTCTGAGACAAACTCAATATAAAGCTTTTCGTAGACATAAATGGACAAGCCTATGATTAGGGCACTAACTATTGAAATAGATGCAAGCGTATTGAAGGATATCTCTGACCTAAGACTTTTCAAAAAATGCTCTTTTAAGTTGTATGGACCGGCAGTAACGACTTTGAATAAAATGTAGGAAAGGGCCGTCACTTATTCACAAATTTAGTATAGACGGTTTGCGTCATTTCTTAATTAGTAATTAGATTGAAATTGTATGAAGAGGTAGAGCCATGCTTTATTTAGGTGTCTTTTGAACAAAAAATGCGCTGGTGGCCTAAGGTGTTTAGTGGTAGACTCCACGCGCAATTTGTAAGAGTAAACACCTACGTTCTTTTCTTGATGTCAAACACCAATAAGCCAAGTTGGCAATGGCGTGTCTCTTTAGGTTTTCCCAGTAATCTATAACCCCCACGGTTAACAATAAAGCACTAACGCTTATACCTTCGCGGTTAGCAACTTTTTATAAATACCTATGACAGGAGTTTATTAATGTCATTTACCCAATTAGGGCTCGCTGAACCCTTGTTAAAAGCTATTGAAAAACGAGGATTTAGTACGCCATCACCGATCCAGGAAAAGGCAATACCAGAAGTATTGCAAGGAAAGGATGTGCTGGCGGCTGCGCAAACGGGAACAGGGAAAACCGCGGGATTTGGACTTCCTATTTTACAAAGATTAATGTCTGGCACGCCAGTATCTGGCAATAATGTTCGCGCGCTTATCCTAACACCTACCCGTGAGCTTGCTGCTCAGGTAGAAGAAAGCATTCGAGCGTTTAGTGAATTTTTGCCATTAAAGACAGCCGTGGTATTCGGTGGGGTGGGCATAAACCCTCAAATGATGAAGCTTCGTAAGGGCGTGGACGTACTAATTGCTACCCCTGGACGATTACTCGATTTGTATCAGCAAAACGCTGTGAAGTTTTCACAGCTTGAGGTATTAGTATTAGATGAAGCCGATAGAATGCTTGATATGGGCTTTATCCACGACATTAAAAAGGTGTTGAAACTATTGCCACAGGAGCGTCAGAGCCTACTTTTCTCAGCTACGTTTTCTGATGAGATTACCGCACTGGCGAAAACGATAACTCGTGATCCTGTAAGTATTTCTACCGCCCCTGCTAATACAACAGTGGACGCTGTCGAGCAACACTTGGTGACTATTGATAAGTCTAAAAAGACGACTGCGCTAATTTGTTTGATTAAGCAGCAAAAGTGGCAGCAAGTATTAGTTTTCAGCCGTACCAAGCATGGCGCCAACCGAATTGCGGAAAAGCTGAGCCGCTCGAAAATTCCAAGTGCCGCCATCCACGGAAACAAAAGTCAGGGGGCAAGAACCAAAGCCCTTGCTGATTTTAAAAGTGGCGAGATTAGAGTTCTGGTGGCGACCGATATCGCTGCACGCGGCATAGATATCAGCGAACTGCCGATAGTGGTTAACCTGGATTTGCCGAACACAGCGGCTGACTACGTTCACAGAATCGGTCGTACTGGGCGCGCTGGTGCGAGCGGACAAGCTTGGTCTTTCGCTTCTGCCGAAGAATTACAGAACCTAAAAGATATCGAAACACTCATTCAAAAACTGCTCCCTCGCAAAACCCTTGAAGGTTTTGAGCCTCAGCAAGCTGTACCTGTTACCACGCTTTCTAAGCCGAAGAAGCCCAAAAAACCGAAAAAACCAAAAGCATCTCAAGGTGATAGCGGTGCAGGCAAGTCAACTGGCGGTAATAAGAAAGCGGGACAACGACAGGGCAACCGTAGTGGAAATGGTAGCTCTCACGGGGGCAAGCCAAATACACGTAACAGTGGCGGCGGTAAACCTAGAGGACAAAGACAATCAGGAAGCGAAGGTACTGCTAGACGACCTGCTAAACGTAGAAATAGCCAGTCGAACAGTTCGACTAGTAATAGGGCTTCAAATAGCGCTGAAGCGTAAAAATTGTATTATTATCAGTAAAATGATAGTTGATTGATAAAGGGCCTTTGTATAAAAGGCCCTTTTTTGATGTTCCCTAAAAACTAATGTTTTAGTTATGTTCCCATGAAAACGGGTTGTAATGGCGCAGCGCCGGCGTGGTGTTTACTCCGTTGCTATTCTCAGCGTCTAGCGTGAGCTCGGCACGTTTAATGAGTGTCTGTTGTAGCTCAGTACGAAAACCTTTGGTTTCTTTCCATAGCTGGTTAAGCCCTTCTGGAGTATCGCCTTGTAAATCTTGTGCAAGCAGGGGCCCAAGCTTGTCATACGCGCTTTGAAGCCTAATTGCCTGCTCTTTGTTATAGGCGGCTTCTTCATCTGTTGCTTTCCAATTAATAAGTGGAGCTTTTTGCGCAGCTGTCATAGCAGGAAAACGGGAAAAGTACGTTATGTACTCTGACAAAGGGATGCTATCGGCCCGCCCCCAAATATCCATCGTCGTTCTGTTTAACAAAGCACTGGTTTTAGGCTCAACAACCATCACAGTTGGCGTTGCGTAGTAAATCGGATAGTTGAATCGCTCGGTTATATTTCTTCTGTCTTCAAGCGTTCCTACGTCAACAAACACGGTTTCATAATGGGCGCGTAGAATAAGATCCATTTCCTTTGTTGCAAAGCGCTCAGCTAAGCCTGTGCTGTCATGGCACCACTGTGCTCCCAAGACAACCAAAAGCAGCTTGCTTTCCTCCACAGCTCGTTGCTGCGCGTTAACCACGTCTTGATAAGGTGACGAAGAAGGGGCGTAAGTATAAGGGGTTTCATTCTGGGTGCTTACACAGCCATTTAGAATAGAGAAAGCGGCTATAAAAGTAGCTATGGTTAAGCTGTGCTTAATCAACTGGGCTTGACGTTTAAAGAAAGTGTTTTGCATACAATGGTCAAAATAGTAGTTAAATCAACAACAATGTAGCATAAAAAGCAAAGAGAAAAGCGGTAATTGACCGTAGTAAACTACCGCTTTAGCAGGTCGGTTTAAGCTGATACAGGAATCAGCTTCATGTTGATATTCCCAACACCCTCGAAAGTGACTGTAGATGTGGCACCAGCCACTGTGTCATGTACGCCAGTAATAGCGCCTGAGCAAATCATACAGCCTTTTGGAAGAGTAATATTCCGCGCTGCAGCTTGGTCAATTAAGTAAGCAACAGCCGCCATAGGCCCGCGTAATACGTTGTTTGATGGTGCAGTATTAATGTGATCTTTATTAATGAACACAGATGTCTGCATATGCTCAATCACTGTATCCCACGACGCTATAGGGGCGCCAATTACCATACCTTGGTTTACGCCAAAGTCACTGATGATGGCAGTGGGGCCATAGCTATTTAAATCAATAACAGGGCTACTGGCTATCTCGACACCAGCATACACAGCTTTGATTAGGTGCTTTAATGGTCCCTTAGTATCAATTGAGCCGGGCGTAATTTCTTCTCCCAGTTCGAATACCAGTTCGGCTTCAACAGCAACCATACCGCCAGCGTAGACTTCTAGCTCAACAAATTCATCGTCTGCATGGGAACGACCTATGAAATGGGTAACCTTTTTAAAGATTGGGCCCATTAAGCGCTCTGCGCCCATCTGATCGCGAAGTTCGGGGATCACCATGCCTACTTTCCAGCCGGTGATCTCGTCGTTCCACTGTTCAAGCGACATGTCTTGAACGTGGTAGGCCGCGTCCAAAGTTGTCGGAACATCAGCTGGAAAAGTTTCTAATACACTGGCTTGCTTGCGTGCGTTAACCAGGGTATTCGAAAGCGTTTTCAGGTTGTCTTCTGTAAGTGGTTTATCAGGAAACATCGTGACGATTAAATCCCTAGTGCCTGACCGCCACCAATTTGAACGGTTTCAGCAGTAATAAATGACGCATCTTCACTTACCAAGAAAGACACTACAGACGCAACCTCTTCAGGCTGCCCTAGGCGACCAAGCATGATGTTATCTTTCCAAGAAGCAAATACTTCTGGCTTAGTCGCTTTAATTTGCGCATGGAAAGGCGTATCAATGGTGCCAGGAGAAACAGCATTTACACGAATACCTGCTGGTGCAAGTTCTTTAGCAAGTGCACGGGTCAAAGTATGTACCGCACCTTTTGAAACACCATAGATACCCGCACCAGGGCCACCAGCGTTCCAACCAGCATTAGATGTGTAATTTACGATAGAGCCACTGTCAGATTTCTTTAAGTATGGAATAGCTGCACGAGAAACGAAGAACGCACTATCAAGGTTCAGTGCCATAACAAAGCGGTAAAACTCTGTTGTCATTTCTTCCATTGGGCTGCGTCCGCCAAGGCCGCCGGCGTTATTAATGACGGCGTCGATCTTGCCGTATTTATCGCCAATCGCTTTTACGTTTTTATCAACTGCTTCATCGCTTGTAACGTCAAAGCCATAGTATTCTGCTTCAATACCTAAGTCGCTAAGCTCTTTTACACGCTCTGCGCCCTTATCGTCTTCAATGCCATTTAAAACAACAGTGAAACCGTCTTGGCCAAGTCTTTTAGCAACTTCAAATCCGATGCCGCCTGTTGCTCCAGTTACCAGTGCTACTTTCTTCGTCATAACAATAACTCTTTGTGTTGTATTACATTGTGTATAACCAATCTTAGGTCAATAAAATTAATTGGTCTACCTGTTTTGTGTGTTTTTTGTCATTGTTTTATGAATTTATGTTTAACGGTACAGGTGTTTCAATCTTTTGTTACGTTTAATATTATGAAAATTAGAGGGTTTTATTGTTTTTGGAAAGAGGGTGGTTATAGCGTCGGTAAGGATCAGTAAAACGAGAAAAGTGAAGTCTTTATTACGTTTATTGGTAAGTCCAATTTTTTATCTTAGTTCAGTTTATAAAAAGTGTTATTGAATGTTGTAGGTGGGGATAGAAAGGCTAACCACAGTCCCTGATGGGGTAAAACTAGTTATATCAAGCGTTCCATCTATCAACTTAGCGCGCTCTTTCATGGAAAGCAGGCCGAGTGTGGGCTTAGCGTCAACTGTACCTTCTATGGTGTCGGGTATACCCGCACCATCATCAGCTACAGTGAATGTTGCACTTTGCGACTCATAGGAAATATCAATAGAAAGTGTCTTCGCGTTAGCGTACTTGATGCTATTAGTTACCGCCTCCTGAACTATCCTATAAATGTGTATTTTTTGCTCTGGCTTAAAATTAATAGGCGTACCGCTAAGATTGAATGAAAAATTTATTTTTGCGCGCTTCAGCGTAGTTATGATGTCGGAGCGTTCGATCACGCTCTCGATGGGAAGAGTGTCGATGCCAGAAGGGCGTAAACCGCCTAGGCTCTTTTTCATCGCCTGGTACAAAGCATCTATTTTGTCGATTAAGATGTCGTGGTCTTTGGTTGTGTCAATCAATGATAACTGAAGTTTTAAATCGACGATGCGGTGGCCAAAATCGTCGTGCAGATCGCGAGATAAACGCTTTCTTTCATCCTCTTGTAATGCCACTAGCTTGGCAGCGAGGGCTTGTGTGTTTTGTACTGCAATTTCAAGGTCTTCGTTGTTTCGGGCCAGTTTTTTATTCAACTTACTCGACTGGTTGATAGAAGACCCTAGAATGAGACAACTTACGCATAGCGCTAAAATATAAAATTGATGTTCAATGGGAGGTAAAGCGCTCTGACTGGCTACCACAAACGCTGTAATACCAATAAAGAAACAAGATAGCGCACTACCGAACACAGCATAGCGATACGATAAGAAGAGAGCTGGAAATACCGCGAGGTACTTAATTTGATAGCTTATATTAATATTTTGAGAATAGAGATAACTACTGAAAACTAAAGTAAGTAACCATGTTCCCACGGTTATAAACAGTGTTGATTCATTTTTATTAATGTACTGGCGAGTGTATAGCGCAAATAAAAGGGGGCAAAGAACGATAATTCCTACAAAGTCACCAAGAGAGAAATCGAACAAAATAGAAAGAAAAGCCGCAAGGTCAGTTTGTACTTCAATAGCTCTTCTGCCGAGAAACACAGCGCCTAGCGCTACGCTTATCAGCACGCCGAATGCCAAGGTAGCAAGGGTACTGCGGACATTATCGATATAAGGTGCTGCAAAGCGGCGTCTAAAGACATAAACACATCCACAAACTACTGCGGGTGATATGAACAAGTGCACTAAATACCAGCCGACACTTCCGCTTAAAAAGGCGGTGTTATCAAGAACGCCCCCTGGATGGAATAAAATGAAGTGGGTTAATTTTTCTGAAAAAAGCAACAAGGGCCAGCTTGCTAACGGTAATAACAAAAAGGCGGCCAAGCGAACGCCAGCGGGTAAATACCAACTCACAGTGCCTGATATAATTTCAAACTGGGTGCTAAATAGCCATACGCTGTGAAATAGACCGGTATATATCAAACCCATCTGTAAATAGGTAGTGTTGATATACCGCGTGATATTCATTAATCCGCTTTGACCAGGGTGTCGTCATAGATGACGTCAGATACATCTAAGTATCCGGTTTCTAATGCTATGCGAAGCAAGCCAAATTGAGACGTAACATTCAGCTTTTTGTAAATATTAGTGCGGTGAACCATGACTGTCTTTGGCGCAGTATCTATGTGATAGGCAATTTGTTTAGGTTGGAAACCTTTAGCTAGTAGCAAAAAAACTTCCTTTTCTCTTTCTGTGAGAATGGAGGTCAGACGCTTATCGCCAAACGCTAATTTTTTACTGATATCTGAACTGAGATAGTTTTCATCTTTTTCTAGTGACTCAAGGGCGTCCATTAACTCTTTTGTGGCGGCACTCTTTGTAACGTAGCCATCGGCACCAAGCTCAAGCGCTTTACTAATATAACCCACGTGATCGTACATGCTTAGCATCAAGCATTTTACAAATGGGGCCTCTTTCTTAATTTTGATAAGCGTGTCAAAACCATTTTCTTGAGCTAAGGAAATGTCCAAAACTGCTACATCTATGTCGTCTAAAGACGCGAAGGAGGGGAGTGCGCTTAATGAACTTACAGCGTAAGCGACGTGCCAACCATACTCTTGCTCGATAAGAGTCTTAATGCCGTCCCTTACAATCTCATGGTCATCAATGAGGAGTATGTGCATAGAAAAATCTAATTATTATCTTAATGCATAAAGTTTACGTTGTATTTGGCTTATAGGGAATAAGCCGATGGCTTAGATTAGCGGTACATTCAATTTTTTGAATAAAAAAAGCCGGCCTATCCATGGCCGGCAGTTACTTAAGCTTTAGTGTTTAGCATGCTAAATACTAAGAATCACTTTGCGTGTAATAGCAATACCAAACGCGGTATTAAAGGTTTACCGTCACTGGCGCTGAACACGCAGACGTTTCATCACACACCATATAGGTATATTCGCCAGGCTGAACGCCACGGCTTCTATCGCGATAACGACCAGTATTGCTTACTTCTTCAAGTAGTTCACCATTGCGATAAATCATTACAGTATCAGCCATTGAGCCGCTGTAAGATAAATCTACACGTAGTGAGCCGAAGCGAGAAAGCATAGCGCGGTCAATTTCGGCAACAATATTGCTGTCTGAAACCGACACTGTCTCTGTCGAAACGCCAGTTTGGCCTTCAGAGTCAGTAACCGTAAGGGTTACATCATAGGCACCTGTACTTGCGTAAACATGAGTTGGGTTCTCTTCTGTTGAAGTCGCACCATCACCGAAGTCCCAGCTGTAGCTAACAATGTCGTCATTAACGTCACTACTGTTGTTAGTAAAGCTCACTGATAGACCTGAAGCGTCATAAGCAAATGCAGAGTTCGGCGGTGTAGGCCCTACTTCACCAATACCGGTAACCACTAGGCTCCATGTGTTAACGGTACCGTTATCTCCGTTGAAGGTATCAAGCACGTTCAAGGTCCAATCGCCAGTAGCCACTTCGCCGTTAAAGGCATCAGTGTTATAGCTCTCAACGATATCATCTGTGCCGCCACCTTGGTTTTGACGCAGAACGGTAGTTGTACCCTGAGGGGAAGTAAGTGATAGTACTAGGTCACCACTATATGTATGCGTGATGTCTACCGACGCCTGCATACCAAACACCGTTAGGTCATCCGGTACATTGATCACGAGATCAACGCCCACATCATCTGGATCTTCTTCGTTCGGTAACGTAGGTACAGCATCGCCTGAATATGCGTAAGGGAACTCATTTAGCCCTTGCGGGTAAACGTAAAGGCTAGCAGATTTAGACTTCTCAATATCACCACTTACACCATTAACGGTAAAGCTATAAGCGCCCCAAGGCGTATCCTCAGAGGTTTCTACTGTAAGCGTAATGGAGTCGCCAGGCATTGCCGTGTTAGCACTTAAATAAGCAATGTCACTTTCTTCGGCAAGAGAAAGCTGTACTTCTTCTTCGTAGCCAGCAATTGAGCCAACTTCAATAGTGAAAGTATAAGCTTCACCTGCTTCAATTTCCGCTGAACCTGGTGTGATGCCCAATTTAAAGCCAGGTGTTGGATCAGCTTCCTCTAATGCATTTAGCACATTAAGACGGTTGCCTGAAACTGTGCGACCGTCAGCCCAAAGACTTGTTTCACCGGTAGTCATTAACAGCTCTTTCATTTCTGACGGTGTAAGCTCTGGGTTTAATGACCATACGAGAGCCGCTGCACCCGCAACATGTGGCGTAGCCATTGATGTACCAGAGTATGCGGCATAGCCGTCACCTGGTATAGTAGATAAAATAGCTGTACCTGGCGCTGCAATATCCACCGTTTCCAGACCGTATGAATAGCCGCTATCGCCGTCAGTTCGAGTGTGACTTGCAACTGCCAATAAACTGTTTGTTGTAGTGACATAATTAGACGGATAGTTGTCGACGTTGTCATTGTCTGAACCAGAGTTACCTGCTGCAGCAACAAACAAAATTCCAGCTTGGCCAGCCACTTCAATAGCGGTCTCTAGCGCTTCACTGTAGCCGCCACCGCCCCAGCTGTTGTTCGTAGCTTTTACGTTAACGCCACGGTTTTCTTTCAGGTCGGTGAAGTAATCAATACATTCGATAGCTCCAGCGGTTGAACCCGTTCCATCTGCACCTAGGAACTTACAGGCAGCGATAGACACATCGTGGTTTACGCCAACTACACCTATACCGTTTCCGCCCACAGCACCAATAGTTCCAGCTACGTGCGTACCATGAGAATCATCGTCCATAGGGTCGGTATCACCGTTTGCTGTATCAATTCCGTAAACGTCATCAATGTAGCCGTTGCCATCATCATCAATGCCGTTGCCGGCGATTTCACCTGGGTTTACCCATGCATTATCTGCAAGGTCTTCATGGTTGTAATCAACGCCGGTATCGATAACACCTATCACTACATCGCTATCACCTGTTGTAATTTCCCATGCTTCTGGTGCATCAATATCTACATCAGCGGTGCCGCCTGCTTGTCCAGTATTATCCAACCCCCACAGGTCACCGTAAGACGGGTCGTTAGGAATTAATGCTTTGCGATATAAAAAGTTTGGCTCGGCAATTTTAACCGCTGGGTTTTTCTTCAAAGTTTCAATGGCGTCTTTAACCGATTTTCCACGAAGTTGAAGTTTGGCAATGCGGCCATTTAGAAGGTTGGCGAATCGATCATCCACTTCATCACGATTAGCGTCGCTGATTCTTGCGCCCACTGATGAACGAGCGCGCATTTTTTCCGCTTTACTCACATTTTCTTTGTACACAACAATAACGCTGTCATCGAAAATTTCGGCTTTCGCGGCATGTGCGTGGCTAGAAGCCATTAGCGGAAGTAGGGCTAATGACAGTGCTGAAAGGCCTGTTTTAAAAGGCTTTGTTTTCATAGTTAGATTCCATAATTAGCAATAATGCTTTAATCACGAAACCTTCTCATTCGGTCTAATATAACTAACGATTAAAACTTATAACGCAATTTAGAAAACCTGCCACCCTTAACGCAAAAATTAGTATAAAAATACAACTTAACCACTAGGCCATGACTATAAATAATAAGTGAAGTGGTACTTAATTATTAGACAGTGTACCCAAAACGAGGCGCTGTCTCCTATATTAGCCAAGAGGTCTTACCAACAATTTTTTTGAGTGTAATTTTTAAACAAAACTAGCACTAAGGTATTAGCTTTAACCGCAAGAATGCTAATGAAACGCATGCTGATGTTATTTCGAATGTAATAAATACAACTTAATGGTGATGGATTCTCTCGCTTTTAAGGCGTTTTATAGAAGGGTCACCTTTGTTGTAAATCAAGGAAGCAGTCGTTCTCATGGACAAGAAACTAAAGGTTAAAAAATACCAATGCGCTAAAAACGTAAAAGCATTAAAAGCCAATGCGCTTTTAGCTTCAGCGGTGTGTGGTCTTCTAACCGTCAACTCTTCTGTCTATGCCCAACAGTCTGATTTATCAACAAGCTCCGACATGGTGGAATCTTCTCTTTCAATGAGTCTGAATGCTCAAGCTATTACGGTAGACGATGAAACGGTCTTCATTGCTGTCAGTCAGTTTGGGCTGAATAACATAACTAACATTATCCAAAGCGGCAACGGCGCCAACCTATCGAACGTTGTTCAAAACGGCAGTAATAACGAAGCTATCATCACTCAACTTGGTGAAGGCAACGTTGTGAATTTGCTGCAGCAAAACAACAACAACTATTTCGAAATTATTCAAGACGGGTTCGACAATGTTGCCAATGTCAATCAATTAGGTGAGCAGTCTTTCACTGTTTATCAGATAGGGAACGAAATGGTAATTAACATCACACAATATCAAGAATGATGTGATTGCCATAGGGAGACAACGTGAAAATGAAAAAAACAAAAATAGCTAGTGCATTGCTTTTAGTAGCAGCGTCAGGGTGGGCGTCAGCTCAGGAAGTTCCTGCAACTAAAACGGTAGACTTTAACGCCACAGCAGATTTTGTAGCTGCGGCAGAAGGCAATGAAATTACGCTAACCCAAACGGCACCAGAGGGAAACGAAGTAGGTAATGAATCAGTGTTAAGCCAGGAAGGTGACCTTAACGCGATTGTTGTAGAGGTAACTGGTGACGCTAACGAAGTGCTCGCATCGCAAATGCAATCAGGTAACACCTTTTTTGCAAGTGTGACTGGCAACGGCAATTTTTTAGAATCAGAGCAAGATAGCCTAAGCAGCACAGCAGATTTTGTAGTTGAGGGTGACGACAACACGGTTTCACTTGTTCAATTAGGTGACGGCGGCCCGTTTGGCTTTATCTTTAATCGCTCGATAAACAGCATTGTGGGTAGCGGCAATACGCTATCTGTGTATCAAGGCGATGGTGGTAACTGGGCTAATAATGCGATTTCTGGTAACGACAATACGGTTTATGTTGATCAAAGCGGTGACTGGCACGAATCCTATGTTCGCGAACTGAGCGGCGATGCTAACGTAATTGACGTTATTCAGGATGGTTACTACAACATTTCAGATTTAACCGTAATTGGGTCTGATAATGAAGTTGAAATTGACCAAGATGGCGACCAGAACGTTATCGCTTGGACCATGATTGGCGATGCTAATGTGCTTGAGTTCGAACAAGATGGCGACGGCAATGAAATTACTACAGGCGTGTTCGAAGGTTCAGCCAATGAAGTCAACATTGACCAAATTGGCGATGTAAACCTTGCTACGGTAGAAACCGTCGGTGGGCAAGCGAATACTTTCGAAATTAATCAAGTGGGAGAGGGTAACACCGCTTACGCAGGGGTGATTGGTTTATTTAATGAGTTCGATTTGACTCAGGTGGGTGATGCCAACGAAATCAGCACAGTAAACTTTGATGGTATTTTGAACACCGTTGAAATTGAACAAGATGGCGATGCAAACTTGGCGTTGGCTCAAGCAGGTATTGGAGATGCAACTTACTATGCGGATGGCAATATCATCGAAATGTCGCAAGAGGGTATTGAAAACGATGCATCAGTTGAGTTAGCTAGCAACGTTACTTCGAGCTACAACGAAATTATGGTGTCGCAAACAGGTGAGCTTAACCTACTAGATTTGCTTGTTAATGGTGACGAGAACGTAGTTAGTGTTATGCAAGAAGGTGTTGGAAACTGGGTAACAGACGAGACGGGTGGTCAATTTGTTATTTCAGGCGATATGAATACCTTTGAAGTAACGCAAATGGGCAACGACAATTTAGTTACGGGTAGTATAACTGGCAACGGCGGCACGGTAAGTGTTACGCAAGTTGGTGATTACAACGTAGCGACCGTCGTTCAGATGTAAATGTACTAAAGTACAGAATGAATAGCCGGGCGTTAGCCCGGCTCAATTCAATAAAATGAAGTATTTGCATCATCTCTCTTTTCTCACACTAGTTTTAAGTGTGCTCTTTTCTCCGGTTCACGCGGAAGAAATTCGCTTAGGCGGGCTACTGCTCGATAACAGTATAAGCCGCCAGGGTCACGAATTTGCTTCGCGAATTAGTCAATATTGGCGGGAAGTTCCCGACAGCTCAGGTAAAAACTTAGTAGTTAAAGAAATCATAGTGCCTCAAGCCGGAACGCTACTTTCAGTAATTTACGACAATAAAGTGGTGTATCAAACTTATATGGGACGTAGGCAAGTTCCGATAGATGAGAAAGTACAGCAAGCTATCTTTTTGGTATTAGACGCGGTAGCCAATGCGAGTATAGACAGTAGAAGCCCAGATTTAGCAGGGGACGAATGGTAATGAAGAAAAAAATTGTAATTGCAGCGCTTACAGTGGCGACGCTAGTTGCGCCTGCAATAACGCTGGCAACCGAATTGGTTTATGAGCCAATCAATCCGTCTTTTGGTGGCAACCCACTTAATGGTTCATTTTTATTAAGCAAGGCAAATTCACAAAACGCGCATAGTGCTTCTTTAAGCGAACGCTCTTACGATGAGCGGCTTCAAGAGTCATTAGAACGAGCCTATATAAATCGAATTGTTCGTGAAATTACAGATATCGCCTTTGGCGAGCAGGAATACGACGAAGATGGCAATCCGATAGACAGTATTTTTAACCAAGATAGTATTTTTGTTAGCGGTGACTTCCAGGTTGAGCTTATAACGAGTAACGCTGACAGTATTATCGTGAACATCACTAACTTGTTGACAGGTGAAGTCACCATTGTAGAAATTCCACGGTTTGGGTAGGGAAACACATGAGAAGTACCGTTTATTTATTATTGGCCTTGGCACTCACTGGTTGCCAGTCCATCACAAATACACTCCCGCCTGATACTACGGCTGCGGATATTATCAAAGATAGCGCCACCCTCTCTGAAGTAAAAAGTTTACCGGCACCCATGGGACAAATTCCGGTCTCCGTGTACGCGTTTAGGGATCAAACTGGGCAATACAAACCGAGTACGGGAGCGAGCTCTTTTTCAACTGCAGTGACACAGGGGGCTACGTCTATCCTTGTACAAACCCTAAGTGAAACATCATGGTTTTTACCTGTTGAGCGCGAAGGGCTACAAAATATTCTTACGGAAAGAAAAATTATCCGGGCCGACGAAAAAAACGGGGGCGATTTACCGCCACTCACGACTGCTAGAATTATTATAGAAGGCGGCATAATTAGCTACGACACCAATATTCGTACTGGTGGGGCTGGCGTTGAATATTTTGGTGTCGGCGCGAGTGAGTTGTTTAGAGAAGATCAAATTTCTATCTATATGCGCGCCGTTGACGTGAGAACGGGTCAAGTACTGGTATCGGTTTCAACATCTAAAAAAGTACTGAGCCAAGAAGTGAGAGCGGGATTGTTTAGGTACGTTTCGCTAAAGCGTTTGCTTGAAGCCGAAACGGGGTACACCACCAACGAACCCATGTTTGAATGCGTTAAGCAAAGCATAGAGAAAGCGGTGAGTGAATTAGTATTACAAGGAATGGAGAAAGGGGTATGGCGCGCCAAAGCGTAAGCGCCATACAGTGTTTTAATTTAATTGCTCGTCAGTTTAGTAGCTTACCTGTTGGGGCTGACTAAACTGATGATCGAACCATTTGATAAGTTCAACCCTATTTCTGCATTCTGTTTTCCTGAATATGCTGTATACGTGTGTTTTCACCGTATTCACACTGATATGCAAGCAATCTGCAATTTCTTGGTTCTGTGCACCGTCGGCAATTTTGCGTGTAATGGCCAATTCTCGTTTGGTTAGGACTGTAGTCGACGACTGAAGCGCAGCAACGGGCTTAGTTTTTGGCACTAGATTAGCATCTATATAGCGGCTCATGATTTCGCGACTAAACCATTTGTTACCTGCCTGAACCTGCTGAACACCTCTAACTAACAATTCCAAACTATCTTCGATATGAAACACCCCATTGATACCGTGTTGAAGTGCCGCGTAATGAAAGTCGATGTTACTTTCCGGTACGTTGAAAATCACTTTGTTTAATTCAGGATAATCGTTAACAACCGGCAAGCTAAACATGGCGGCAGGGTCACAATACTGTGCATCAATGAAAAAGGTATAAGTGTTGTTGAGTACGCTTCTAGGCGGGTGGATAGCGCCAGTTGTAACGTTAAATCCACACGATGGCAAAATACTAAGGAATCGTTCGTAAGCTCCATCCTTTTTAGTATTTTCCGAGAAACTACTTCTTGTTAAAACGAACGCTTGGTGTGACATGAAAGCTCCTTTTCGTGTACGTCAACCTTACGAACTATACAATAGCTTTACAATACTCCTGTGGTCTTACTTGCGGCGCCAAAGCGTAACAAAATGTAACAGTGAAAAACTTATATTAATTTTGCTTAAGAATAGCCGTTTTTCTTAAGTACTCGGCGAATTAAATATAAGTAAATTATCTCTATAAAAAACGTTTGCCCCCTTTGTTAATAATGACGTTAGTGTATAGTTCATCACCAAGCTAATCCTTCCAAAACTTCAACACACAGAGAGAACCATGACCGTAAATGTTGACACTCAGTCTTTGATTGCATCTATGCGCGATGTAGTAGGGCAAGCCTATTTGTTAACTGATAAAGCGAAAAAGCAGCCATATACCAAAGGGTTTCGCTTTGGCGCAGGTGAAGCGCTCGCGGTCGTAAGACCGGGAACACTGGTTGAAATTTGGCGCATTTTGAAACTTTGTGTTGAAGCCGATGTTGCGGTAATTATGCAAGCGGCAAATACAGGGTTAACGGGTGGTTCTACACCAGACGGTAAAGATTACGATAGACCTCTTGTTATTATAAGCACCATGCGCATTGATGAAATTCAGCTGGTGGATAATGGTAAACAAATTGTAGGTTTAGCCGGCAGTACCCTATTTGGATTGGAAGAAACGCTTGCGCCGTATGGCCGAGAGCCACATTCGGTTATCGGTTCATCGTGTATTGGTGCATCTATTGTGGGGGGTATATGCAACAACTCAGGCGGCGCTTTAGTAAAAAGAGGCCCAGCCTATACCGAGCTTGCTCTTTTTGCGCAAATTGATGCCAGCGGCAAGTTATCTTTGGTAAACAACCTTGGCATTAACCTAGGTAGCGAACCAGAAGAGATTTTAAATAACCTTGAAAACAAGCGTTATAAAGAAACTGATGTACAGCACCCCGACGCTCGCGCCTCAGATAATGAATATGATGAGCGCGTACGAGACGTTGACTCTAACACGCCATCTCGTTTTAACAATGACGGCAGGCGACTTCATGAGGCCTCAGGCTGTGCAGGCAAACTTGCTGTGTTTGCAGTAAGGCTAGACACCTTTCCAATTCCCGAAAAGAAACAAGTGTTTTATGTAGGCTCAAACGACGCTGCTGTATTTACAAAAGTGCGTCGCGACATTCTTTCAACCTTCAAGAATTTGCCTGACTCGGGTGAATACCTTCACCGCGATTGCTATGACGTGTCGAAAAAGTACGGCAAAGATATGTTTATCGTTATCAGTAAGCTTGGGGCGAAGTTCATTCCAAAGCTGTTTGCGTTTAAGCGCAAATTCGATGCATTTACCGACAAGTTAGGTTTTCTACCTAATAAAATGTCAGACCGCGTTATGCAGTACATGAGCTATATTTTTCCTAATCACTTACCCAAGCGCATGGAAGAGTTTAGGGACAAATATCAGCATCACTGGATTTTGGAAATGAGCAACGACGGGGTAGATGAAGCCAAAGCCTACCTAGATGAGTTCTTCAAAACTAATGAAGGCAGCTACTTTGAGTGTACCGAGGAAGAAGCAGATAAAGCGATTTTACACCGCTTTGTTGCCGGTGGAGCAATAGGTCGCTACCACGTAATGCACAGCAAAGAAGTGGGGGCCATGATGACCATAGACGTAGCGCTTCGCCGAAACGATCCTGATTGGTTTGAAGTACTACCAAAAGAAATAGACGATCAGATAGATACCAAACTGTATTATGGTCATTTGTTTTGCCACGTTATGCATCAAAACTATGTATTGAAGAAAGGCGCCGACGCGAAAGTGCTAAAAGGAAAAATTCTAGAAACCTTTGATGCTAGAAGTGCTGAGTATCCTGCAGAGCATAATGTGGGTCATGAGTACTTTGCCAAAGACGCGCTTAAGAATTTCTATCGCGAACTTGACCCAACCAACAGCTTCAACCCGGGCATAGGTAAAACTACCAAACTCAAAAACTGGGCTGAGCATGAAGGTGGCTGTTGTGGTGGACATCACTAAAAGTCTGATGACATAAAAAGCACTTTAAAAGGGTTCTGCTTGTTGTTTTCTAAATTAAAACCAAGTAGAACCCTTTTTCTTTCCAGCTAACTTTTTGCAGTTAGCGCTTTAAACAAGTTCTGAGATCTACACCACCTTGTTAAATCTGGACTAACCTGAACCAAACCCGATCCCCGCTAGTAAAAAAGAAAGTGTTTAAACTTTCACAGGCTATTAGTTTGCCTGTAAGTGAAAAGGGATTTGCTATGAAAGGTCAAGTAAACAACTCCACCATTCTTCTTCCTGTATTCCTTCCCGCCGTTGCCATCATTCTGCTTCTGGTTATCGGAACAATCAGTAACCCGGAACTCGCTGCCGAGGCTTTTAACAGCACACTGGCATGGATAACCGAAAGCTTTGGCTGGTTCTATATGCTGTCGGTTGCAATCTTTTTGGTCTTTATTGTATCGATTGCGTCATCTAGCTGGGGAAACATAAAATTAGGGCCCGATCATGCTGAGCCTCAATATAGCTTTCCCGAGTGGTTCTCGATGTTATTTTCTGCGGGCTACGGGGTAGCGCTGCTCTACTTTGGTGTGGCAGAGCCTGTTTTACACTATTCTTCGCCGCCTGCAGGAGCAGCTGAAACGGTCGACGCCGCTAAGCAGGCTATGCAAATTGCATTTTTTCATTGGGGCTTTCACATCTGGGCGATCTACGGGCTAGTGGGCTTGGTGCTTGCCTATTTCGCTTTCCGTCATGGTTTGCCCCTATCTATTCGCTCTGCTTTATATCCGCTGATAGGGGATAAAATTTATGGCCCTATAGGTCATGCGGTAGATGTATTCGCCATTCTAGGAACACTGTTTGGTATCGCCACTACCCTTGGACTATCTGTTACGCAAATCAATGCGGGGCTTAACTATCTGTCCGGTGATATTCCCATTGATATCATGGTGCAGGTAGGCACCATTGCTATCGTAACCATTGCCGCAACAATATCGGTTATTGCGGGAATGGATAAAGGCATCAAGCGACTTTCTATTCTGAACATGCTTTTGGCTGTATCTCTTATGGGTACAGTTTTTGTCATGGGGGAAACCGTTCATATTCTAGAGACCTTTCTGCAAAACACAGGGAGTTATGTCAACGGTATTATCGAGCGCACTTTTAATCTTCAAGCTTACAGTCGTAGTGACTGGATTGGAAACTGGACCCTATTTATATTTGGCTGGACCATTGCGTGGGCGCCGTTTGTGGGCATGTTCATTGCCAAAATAAGCCGGGGCAGAACCATTAGGCAGTTTGTGTTTGGTGTAATGCTAGTGCCTACCATGTTTACTTTCCTTTGGTTTTCTGTGTTTGGTGACACGGCGTTAAACGCCATCATGAACCAAGGAGTGACAACGCTTATTAGTGATGTTCAGGAGAACGAAGCCGTAGCCTTGTTTAAGCTTTACGACTTGTTACCCGGCGCGTCAATCATGTCAGGTTTGACCGTGTTATTAATCATTACATTTTTTGTGACCTCATCAGACTCAGGGTCGCTGGTTATCGACTCACTTGCTTCTGGTGGTAAAGAAGAAAGCCCGGTTTGGCAGCGTATATTCTGGGCCTGTTTAGAGGGTACGGTAGCAGCAGTATTACTGTTGGCTGGTGGACTGAATGCCCTGCAAACGATGACCATTGCAAGCGCCTTACCATTCGCCTTTATTATGTTAGCGTCTGCAGCAGGTCTGTGGCGTGCACTTGTCATCGAGGGCTATCGAAACAATAGTTTGACGGCGAATACATTGAATAGAAATCATGGTCGAACAACTAGCCTTAAAGGCCGGTTTGCTGCAATGGTCGATTATCCGAGCCGAAGCGAGGTGCATGAGTTTATTGATAAAACGGTAATAGCGGCGATGAAAGACGTACAAGCTGCTTTGAAAGCGCGAGAGTGGGAGGCGTTTGTTAAGCTTGAAGAGGAAACGGGAAGGGCGATCTTCACTGTTGAGCGTCACGATCACATGGACTTTATCTACGACATTCGAATGACCGAATATTTAGTACCGGGTTTTAGTTACGCAGAATTGCGCTCAGAAGGTGACGAGTCGGAAAAGTACTTTCGTGCTGAAGTGTTCCTTCGTCGCGGCGGTCAAGCCTATGATATTTATGGCTATGACAAGGAGAGTATCGCCAAGGATATCTTGGACCAGTTTGAAAGCTACTTGCACTTCCTTGATACCAGTCCAGGTGAACTGCCCTGGGAAATGGATGCCTATGATGACATGCTAACGCAGCCCAAAAAGTAGGTGAACTAGATAGTAAATTGAAGGGAAAGCATCATCGCTTTCCCTTCGTATCCCCTAATTATTTATTTGCTTAATAGTAGTTAGCGATCTGGTTGATGACCGCGTTTACCGCACGATAAGCATTTGACTCATTTTCAACACCACACGCTTGACCATTACAGCCCGACCAGTATGGATCAGAAAAATAGTCTAATTGTGTGGCGCTACCAAATGCTTGTGGATAAGCCATGATTGTTGAGAAGTTATTATCAACGCCATGTCCTATACCGTCACTATAAACGCCACCTACTGAACCTTGGCGAACAGAGTGGCCTAAGCCCATGTTGTGACCGAGTTCATGAACAAATGTGGACAGACCGCAATCAACGGCGCTAATGCTGTACATGCGGCTTTGCGAGCTAGAGTACAAAGTACCGTTGTTGCCTTGACCTACCCAGCCAATGCCGCACACGTAACCCACTAGCTGACCGCCTTCATAAATGTTTTCACGATTACCTAAAAGCACAACCATGTCTGCGCCGTTTGAAGATCGTGCGTTTTGCACACCACTGCTATCAGTTAACAAGTCTAGCGCACTTTCGGTAGGTTGAAGGTCGCTAGATGTAGCAGCAGATGACTGAGCGCCCACTAAACGCAACTGTAGATCTACCGCATTATTTTGATAAACACGGTTGGCGTGTGAGATGTATTGGTTAATTTTAGTGTCGATATTAGACACATTATTTGCAGCAGGTTGGGTGTAAAGCACCATTACATCGATGGTGGCTGCTGTTACTGATGTTGCACAAAGCAGTGAAACTGCCATTGCCGTTAAACACTTAAATGTGTGTTTCATTTTTATTTCCTTCTTGTTGTTTTATTTGAGCTTGTTGAATTTCCTGTGAAGCTCAACAGGCACTAGGGGATTAGTTTTGGCCGAGATCGAAGACTTCTTCAGCGTTGTCGTCGCTAAGCGGGCGTTTGCTGTCGGGTTCACGTTCGATGTGGTTTTGCATCATTGAAGACTTTGGTGCGATCCACGCGTATTTATCATTGCCTTCAAGCACGAACACGTCGCGAGGCGTGGCTAAGTTTCCGTAGGTGGCGTTTTCGCCAAGCGTTATAACGGCGGCGTAGAGAGAACCCGCACCTGGGATGTGGGCCTCTACGGTACGATCGCCGTTTGGATGAGTGACAACGTGGTCAACTTCACCGGTGTAACTGCCGCCGAACTGTGGGATGTATAAATCGAGATACTCGCCAACTTCTACCGTCATTAATTCTTCACGATCAAGCTCAATGTAAGCTTCATCGGTTACGTCAGCGGGAATATAGCCTTCTGCTTCAAGTACCTTTTTGCCATCTTCTGATGTTGTCCAGACGATGGTGTCTTTCTCTGATTTACCGTTAGTAGTAGTTGTAGCCTGAGCTTTTAGCTCGGCTTCATTTTTTGGTTTGAAGTTATCGACACCTGTCGATAACACTTTGCCGTTTCGTTGCCTTCCAACAGCGTTTTCTTTACCAACAGGTTTTGTCTCAGCATTCGCCGCTGCTACCTCTTTTTTGCCCGAGGGGGCTGTATCGATAAAGGCGAAAATACAACCAATAGCTACAATTGCCGTCGTAGCGGCAACAATACGCTTTTTCATAGTGTGTTCCTTTTATTTTTACTTACTGAATTTAGGAAATTGAACGTTAGAAATTAGCGACACCCTGGTTTTCAAAGCGCGCCCTAAATGAGCGGTATAAAGAACCAATGTGTTTAATGAAATTGCTTAGTGAATTAAGTAAGTCATTAAAACGTATAATATTTTCATGTTTAAAAAAGTATCGCTTTGCATAAGGGTGTATAAAATTTAGCCCTTTAGTGCAGTGTAAATTTCTTAGGCTAAATATGGGATTGCAAGATGTAGACCGAACGCCGAATTGGCTCGTTTTATTCAAGCTGGTGAGAACGAATAGGTCACCTAAAAATGGCTTCTGGATGATGAAAAGGGAACACCAAATAACAAAGAAATAATTCCGCTTGGTACGGGACTAGCGAGGTAACAACAGCGCAAAAACAAGCGAGATAGGTAGGGAAATGATAAAAAAAGAGCGAGTAAAATCCTTTACTCGCTTAAAAAGAAGGCCACCTTTTCTGAGGGAAAGTAGCCGTCGGAGAAATATTGGCTTTTTACTATGCTAATCGGTTGATTATCGAAGAGAAATCCATCCCTGCATTGCCTTCTTCGCAATGCATTTCAAACCACTTTGCAGCAAGCTCACCCATAGGTACTTGCGCGTTGACGCCCTTCGCGCCCTGCATGGCCAGCCCCAAGTCTTTGAGCATAAGCGCCGAAGCGAAACCGCCAGCAAAATCGTTATCAGCAGGGCTTTGTGGCCCTACACCTTTTACAGGGCAGTAGGTGGTCATTGACCATGTCTGTCCCGAGGCATTTGACGCGATATCGAAGAACACTTGCGCATCTAAGCCAAGTTTTTGTGCCAGCTGGAAGCTTTCACACGTCGCAATCATGGTCGCGCCAAGTAACATGTTGTTACAAATCTTCGCTGCTTGTCCCGCACCATGGCCGCCCGCATGAACAATTTTTTTGCCCATTGCGCTAAGTACGCCTTGCGCTTTGTCAAAGGGATCAGCGTCGCCACCCACCATAAACGTGAGTGTGCCGCCCGCAGCCGCTGCAACACCACCAGAAACTGGCGCATCCAGCATTTTAAGGCCTTTTTTCTCTGCCAGTTCTGACACACTCTTCGCCGTTTCTACGTCGATGGTGGAGCAATCAATAAGCAAGGTGCCTTCGCGGACAGAAGCCAAGATCTGATTTGAATAGATATCTTTTACGTGCTTGCCTGCTGGTAACATAGTGATAACGATGTCGGCCTCAGCAGCAGCTTGCTCTGTACTTTTCGCAATAGTGCAGCCTGCTTCTTTGGCTTTGGTCAGCGCCGCTTCGCTTAAGTCAAAAGCCAATACGTTGTAATCGTTCTTAACCAGGTTATCTGCCATCCCTGAGCCCATATTACCTAGGCCAATAAATGCAACTGTGGTCATAATAGTCTCCTCACTTAGCCCATGGTTGGAATAACAAAGGCGTTGTCGTTCGTATCTGAGCCATCAGGCCAGCGCTGCGTAATGGTTTTAATCTTGGTCCAGAATTTCACTCCTTCCATACCATGTTGATTGGTATCCCCAAATGCAGAGCGCTTCCAGCCCCCAAAAGTGTGGTAGGCAACTGGCACAGGAATAGGCACGTTAATCCCAACCATGCCCACGTTTACACGTTGCGCAAATTCGCGCGCCGCATGACCGTTACGGGTGTACATAGCAACACCATTACCGTATTGGTGGTCGCTTGCTAAGTTAACCGCTTCGTTGAAATCTTTCGCGCGCACCATTTGAAGCACTGGACCAAAAATCTCTTCTTTATATGAGCGCATGTCTTTGGTCACGTGGTCGAAGAAGGTTGGTCCGATGAAGTAGCCCTGGCTGTCGCTGGGAATTTGGCTGGTTCTACCGTCGTAAACAAGCTCAGCACCTTCTTCTATGCAGAGGTCGATATAGCCTTCCACGCGCTCTTTGTGAGCAGCAGTAACTACAGGGCCATAATGGGCGTTAGGATCTTCACTATGGCTTACCATAATGTCTTTAATAGCCGGTATTAGCTTGGCTTTTAGTTTCTCAGCGGTTTCATCGCCAACAGGCACGACAACCGGCAGCGCCATACAGCGTTCACCGGCACTGCCGTATGCAGCGCCCACTAAGTCGGTTACCACCTGATCTAGATCTGCGTCAGGCATTACTATGCCGTGGTTTTTCGCGCCGCCCATAGCTTGAACGCGCTTTCCAGCACGCGCACCACGCTCGTAAACGTAGTTTGCGATATCAGAAGAGCCTACAAAACTCACAGCCTTGATAGTTTGATGGTCTAAAATACCATCAACCACTTCTTTGTTACCGTGTACAACGTTAAGCACACCTGCTGGAAGGCCGGCTTCAATCATAAGCTTTGCCAGTTCAACAGGTACTGACGGATCGCGCTCTGATGGCTTTAAAATGAACGCGTTACCGCAGGCAATTGCCACACCAAACATCCACATTGGGATCATAGCCGGGAAGTTAAATGGCGTAATACCTGCCACTACACCAAGAGCTTGGCGCATGGAGTACACATCGATTCCTGGGCCTGCGCCTTCGGTATATTCACCTTTTTGCGCATGAGGGATGCCACAGGCAAACTCGATAACTTCAAGGCCGCGCTGAATATCACCTTGCGCATCAACCAACACTTTACCGTGCTCGCTTGATAATAGTGCCGCTAAGCGGTCGCGGTTTGCTTCAACTAATTCTTTAAACTTGAACATAACACGAGCGCGTCGTTGAGGATTTGTTGCTGCCCACTCAGCTTGAGCGGCTTGGGCTGTTTCAATTGCATAGGCCAAAGTTGAAGCGTTAGCTAAGCTAACTTCAGCCTGAACTTCACCTGTGTTGGGCGCAAATACCGACGCGGTATTTTCGCTGCTATCCTCAAAATCTTTACCTGCAATAAAGTGAACAATCTTTCTCATGACATAGCTCCTGTAATTTTTAACAATATTGAAACCTTGTGTTTGCAAAGACAATACATATACTTGCAGTATGGTGCTGTAAAAATGCAGGTGTTTAAGTGAATTGGGACGACATGCGTTTGTTTCTTGGTTTGGCAAGAAATGGTCGTGTAGCTATTGCAGCTAAAGGCTTGAAGGTAGACCCTACGACATTAATTCGTCGTGTAAAAAAACTGGAGGACTCATTAAATTGCAAGTTGTTCGAGCTAACTAAAAAGGGGTATGTGCTTACCACCCATGGCAGTGAGCTAGTTACGTATATCGAAAAAGCAGAGCATTACTTTCTAGAGGCACAAAATGAATTAGGTGATGAACGCTCGCATTTGGCAGGTACGATCAGAGTGAGTGTTTCTGAAGGTTTCGGTAGCTGGTTTTTAGCGCCATTACTCCCCAATTTTAAAAAGCAGTATCCGGGGATTAGTATTGAGCTTGTGGCAACCAGCGGCTTTTTAAACCTGAACAAACGAGAAGCTGATATGGCTATCTTGTTAGAAAAGCCCAGTAAAGGCTTGCTGGTTACACAAAAATTAACTGACTATAACCTCTATCTTTATACCCACCAGTCCCTTATCAGCGACAACGAACCTCGAACATTACAAGAGCTCACCGCCTTCAATTTAGTGAGTTACGTGCCCGATTTGGTGTATGCGCCTCAATTAAAGTTCATTGAAGAGACTGCTTTATCACAATTGAGTGCGCTTCGCAGCACCAGTATTAATGCGCAGTATCAAATGCTTGTAAATGGTGCAGGGGTGGGCATTTTGCCTAAATTTATGGCTGAAACTCAGCCAGGCTTAGTTAGACTCATTGAAAACGAGATTCATATCAAGCGTACATTTTGGTTGGCTACACATAAAGAAACTCATTCACAGGCGCGTTTCCAAGTATTCACAAAGTGGCTTATAGATAACGTTACAAAATATCGTTTAAGGTTCCTCGATTAAAAAATTAGACGTTTTTCTACTATATTTTGCTAGGTAGATATGTGAAAAAATCAGGGGAGAAGCGAAAAAAGCTGATTGGGTTTACCGTAAGTGATGAATGTGGTCTAGGCTATATTCATTGCATGACTAAACTAGGTTATAAGACATTGTTGAAAAGCCAACTTAAGCATCACGCTTTGTGAATCTTGCATACAATTATCAAATTATAGTTAAGGCACGATAAATAACTGCCGATACAAATTATATTACTGCCATTCTCTGTCAGGGAAGATCCCATGTTCAATAAACACTTAGTTAAAGAAAACGAAGCACTTAAAGAAGAACTACACATACTCAAGCAAGTGCGAGACGGGTTACGTGAAGATATGATTTTTCTTCGCCTAAACGAGCGTGGTGAAATAGACGCGGTCAACGGGATGTTCGAGGAGGAACTAGGGTACTCTCTGTCTCAAGTGAAAGGTAAACGCTTCTTTGAATTTGTTCCTGAAATTGCACGTAACACTCCTCATTTTAAAAAGTTAAAAGATGCTCTTGAACAGCGCGTTCACTACTGGGGGGCAATAGAGTTTGTGCGTGAAAACGGAGATGAGGCGTGGCTGCGTGGTGTAGTAGAGCCCATTTTCGATATTAATGGCAAGATACACAAATTCTCGGTAAACCTTAATGATCTTACGCGCACCATCGCTAAGTCGAAAGAACACGAAGATTTAGTCGCTGCTTTACACAAATCTAATGCAGCGATTGAGTTCGATCTTAATGGTGTAATTCAAGACGCTAATGAAGCCTTTTTGAAAACCGTTAAATACAGTTTGAACGACATAAAGGGTAAGCACCATAGAATATTCTGCGATACTGAATACGCTAATTCCATGGAATACAAAAATTTTTGGGATCGCCTAGCCCGAGGCGAATTCGTAGCAGGTCGCTTTGAACGTTTTGATGCGCATGGCAACAGCTTTTGGTTAGAGGCTACTTATAACCCTATTTGTGACTCTCACGGTCGCATGTATAAAGTGGTTAAACTAGCTACGGATATTACTGAGCAAGTAGCGCGCGAAAATGCGGTTTCCAGTGCAGCTGACATCGCCTACCACTCTTCTAACAACACCGATCAAATTGCGTCACGAGGTACAGAAGTCATTCGTGAATTACTTTCTGAAATGTCTTCACTATCGCAGCAAATGGACCGAGCAAAAGAAGGGATTAACGCCTTAGACGCTCAGTCTCAACAAATTGCCACAATAATAGGCAGCATTAGCGCCATTGCTGAACAGACCAACTTGCTTGCTTTAAACGCAGCTATTGAGGCGGCACGTGCCGGTGATCAAGGGCGCGGTTTCGCCGTTGTTGCTGACGAAGTGCGCCAGTTAGCGTCGCGTACTACAGAAGCCACGGAAGAAATTATCAATGTGGTTAAGCACAATCAGACACTAGCGACGGACGCGGTAGACCTTGTTAACGAAGGCGATGAAAAAGCGCAATCTGGGCTCAATTACGCGAAAGAAGCGGGTGAAGTCATTGAGCAAATTCAAGGCGGGGCTAAAGAAGTTGTCGATGCGGTAGGGCAGTTTACCAGTCGCCTAGGAAATTAGTCGTCGTTTTAGTCGCCCTTATAATAGCTAGCGACCTAGAAATACGTATCTTCCGTTAAATACAGAAGTGCTTCTATTCTTTAGAAGAAGATATTTTTTGAAAATTGGATTCATCCTATCTAGGTAGGATGAATTTTCTTCATCTAGTCAACGAGTGAAAATGCTTTTCAATTTAGCTTAAAACTCATACAGGTTGGCGCTTTTTATTGCAATTATCTTAGCGGACTTGCAGCATGCTAGACGTGTTTACCCTTTGCCGATCATTCCTATATGGAAAGCCCTATGACCAGAATACATCCAAATGCTGTTTGTGTTACTGCACTAACTGCTGCATCTTTCTTTAGCAGTTTAACCTTTGCCAATCCGCCACAAGCCATGTCTCCATCAGTGGGTACCGAAACAGTAAAAAGCGCTGCATTATCAGAAAATAAAACGCCGCTTATCCCTATGACAACCTATCCGTTAGTTAACAAGCCTATGCCGCAATTTAGCGTTGATGCAAGCTGGCCATCGTTGCCAGAAACCTGGATGCTGGGGCAGGTGTCGGGTCTTTCTATCGATAAATATGATCATGTTTGGATATTGCAGCGTCCCAACTCTCTGGGCAAAACTGATACAGGGCTTGTTGCAACGCCACCCACCGCGGTGTGTTGTGAACCAGCGCCCCATGTTATTCGCTTTACGCCCGATGGTGAGGTAGCTACAGCATGGGGCGGCGAAAGCAACGCACCCACGATAGACGGTGTAAATCAATGGCCAGTAAACGTACACGGGCTATTTGTTGATGAGAATGACACGGTTTGGTTAGCTGGCAATGGCAAAGATGACCATGTGTCTGTGGGTTTTACTTTTGATGGCGAGTTTGTGAAAGGCATAGGTAGGCGAGGGCAGACCAACGGCAATATGGACTTGCATACACTGGGCAATCCCGCAGATATGTTTATGGACATTGAGCACAACGAATTAGTGATTGCCGATGGCTATATTAATACGCGCATTGCAAGTTTTGATGTGGAGAAAGAGAGGGCGACTCATGTGCTTGGTGCTTATGGAGAAAAGCCATTAGGGCCCACTCGCGAAGGAGACTTTGATCAGTCCCAAGCCACCCAGCCGCAAAAGCAGGGGATAGATCCGGAAAACCCATTATTTGGGAATATCGTGCATTGTATAAATCAAGACCGCGACGGATTTATTTATGTATGTGACCGTCGAAACAACCGCCTTCAAATATTTAAACGGGAAAAAAGCGGTGATATCCGCTTTGTTAAAAACTTTGCCGTACGACCAGAAACTGGGGGGCTAGGTACAGCAACTGATGTAGCATTTTCACCCGATGGTAAATACTTGTACGTTGCCGATATGATGAACGGGCGTATTTGGATTTACGATAGAAAATCTCATGAAAAGCTAGGTTCGATAGGTAAAAACGGTCGCTATCCAGGCCAATTTATATGGCTACACAGTATTGATACCGATAGCGAAGGAAACCTTTACACCACCGAAGTTAATACCGGTAGACGAGTGCAAAAGCTGGTATTTCAGGGCGTTAAATAACGCCCTTATATGACGGTCATGACCGTTTCCGGATTTGGGCGCAAAGGCAAAGAGAAATACCTAAACGCGCCCCAGAAGTTTACTATCGGTTTTTTAGAAACAAATGACTACGCGGAAATTAGTCATGCAATGCGTCTAAAAATGGCACCTTAAAGCGCTCAAAAGCTTCAATGTGAGGCAAGTGGCCTAACCCTTCTAATTCAACAACATGGATGTTTGAATTGCGGGATTTTACTTCCTTGCCTAATTTGTCGTAACGACCTAATTCTCTACTTACCTTGTCATGTTTGTTTGCACGTCCGGGCGCTGTGCGATCACGGGTACCTAATATTAGTGTAGTTGGCAGGGCTAAATCATCAAACTCTTCAATAACCGGCTGCGTAAATATCATATCGTAGGTCAGCGCATTAACCCGTGCTAGTGTTTCCCAATCTGGGCCGTTTATCCACCCTTGTAAAAACTCGGCATGCTCGGCATAAGTGTTGTTCCACGCACCGTCGTAATAGTTTTTTGTTTGATAATTAACGATCATTTCTGGCGTTTTCTTAAGCTCACTTTGGTATACCGTTTCAATGTCGGTGTAACTTTCATACAGCAAGTAGTTTTCTAAACCTATGGGGTTTATCAAAATAAGGCTTTCGCTTGTGTCGGGGGAAAGCAATGCAAATCGCGTAGCTAACATGCCGCCCATGGAGTGCCCTACAATAATACTTTTCTCGATGTTTAAAGACTGCATTAATTGTCGCGTATTGTTCGCAAGCGTGGCAAAACTGTATTGATATTGGGTAGGTTTAGACGATTTTCCAAAGCCTATTTGGTCGGGAATAAGAACGCCGTAGCCCTGATTTTGCAGAAGACGCGCCGTACTTTCCCAGTAAGCTCCGTTAAAATTTTTCCCATGAAAAAGCGTTACCACAGGCTTTTCCTCTTTGGGAGGCAAAAACATATAGGCCATTTCTAGGTCGTTTCCCTGTGAAGAGAAGCTAAACATTTTTACATCGAATGGATATTCCACCGTGCTCAAGCGTTTATCAAATGTGGGACGGGCTAGCGAGTTGGCGTCGGTTCCCAGTGCAAGAGAGACATTTGAAAAGAGTAACAATGTCAGCATGCCATGAATTAGCAATACCTTTACATTTTTGAGCATAAATCACCTTCTGGCCGGTTCAAGAGCGGAACGAGCCCAGTATGGCATACCCGCTTTTATCTACCCACTCATCCTCGCCTAGATACGACAGCAGTACAAAATTTAGCGATGCTTCCCGATAATCTCAATATGGCGCAAATGCTCTTGCTATGTTCTTTTGATTGTCCTTGCTTTGTTTGTTCATTATTTGTAATAAGAAATAACCATTTTGATAGCCTTTAAAGGTAAGGGTGTGTAAAAAGTGATTTTACTTTTTATTAAATTTAGAAAATTTACAATCAAAGTTAACAAACCAAAATTCATTAAAATCATGTATTTATAGTTTTGTTGCTATGTATTGATAAAAACTTGTTAAATTTTTGGTTGACGGGGATAACAAACAGTGGTCATATTCTCACATGTTGAGCATTTGATCTTTGTGTGAGCAATTGGGTTTCCGTTATGTTTTTCCCGATTTCTCCAAGATACGAAGACTCTTCAAAAATTACACTCCACACAATTACCAAAGAATAAAAGAGGGTTCATAATGGGACTTGACACAACGAAACACGTGACGCAATCAACTCAGTGCGCTAAACGAGCATCTTTAAGTCTGATCGCTGCCGCTGTAATGGCTGCCACTGTGCCAACGTTAGGTATGGCGCAAGAACTTAGCCAAGAAAAGCCAATGTACGTACCACCCAGTGAACCCAATGAATTTCTTGATGGTCGAGTGCAAGTTAACTTCTTAGCTATGCAGAATTATCAAGCTATCCAAGCCAAAGATGGTGCGTTTCGTCCAGAAGATGAAACTCAGTCAGATGGCTTCGGTCGTCTTCGCGTGAACTTAATGTTTTAGTTCAAAATTACCGAAAACATAACTGCCGATATTGATATCGCTGAAGAGCCTAATGACTTCGGTAATAATGGCGACAGAGACTTCTCATTCCACCAAGATTTTGCTGGTGTCGAGTTTGATATGCTTGGTTTGACTGGTTATGAAAAAGAGAACGCTAGCCTTATTTTACGCGTGGGCAACATAGGTGCTTCTCCTTTCCAATTTAAAGGTTTCCAAGACGGTGCGGACAACCAAGGTAACGCACTTATCGGTAACGGCATTAACGACTACGCCACTGCCGAAAACGGTATTCAGCTAAGCTACACCGAAACATTCGATAACGGCATTCTTCGTTCATACAATGTGGCGGGTCACATGACTACGTCAAGCTTTGGTGAAGCTTTTCAGGAAGATCGCGGCTACAACTACCGCTTGCAAGGTACCTTGGAATTTGAAGGTGGCTTTAAAGCCGGACTTAACTTCTTCAATGCTAATCAAGGCGAGCAACTTGTATTCGAAAACGGTCTTGCCAGCTTAGATGGCGTTACCACTACCAACTATCGTTTTGGTGACGGTGAAAACTATAACTTTTCTGCGTCTGCCTCTAGTGAACGTGATACTCACGTAGGTGCACTACCAGGGCTTAATCAATCAATTATGCAGCTTACCTTAGCGTATCAGCCAAGTGACCAAACCAGCGTTATTTTAATGCTAGGTAAAGCAACTGATGATTATACCTTTGCAGACGTAGAAGGTAATGCTGTTGCAGGTATCACTTACTTCGGTAATGAAGGCGTGTTAGACCCAACAGGTACTACGTTCGATTCTAACCAGGTCATTGAAGCTGATTCGTCAGTTGAATACTGGGTGGTAGAAGCGCAGCAGTACATTATTCCAGAGAAGCTCTATGTTGCTGCACGTTATGCAGAATCTGAAAATACGTCAGACCTTATTGAGCAAACAGATAATGAAGTTACTCGTTTACAGGTATCAGCGGGTTATTGGATCAACGACCGTACCCTTTGGAAAGTGGAATACGTAGACCAAGACGAAGGCGTTAACTCTGGCGGTCAGATTGGCGCAGGATTCGACGGTTTAACGTCTGAAATTTCAGTTAAGTTTTAATCGCTAACCAAGTTTTAACACAAAAGGTTAGGTACGGAATTGCTTCGCTGCCTAACCACCTAACTTACTTTAATACCTCTGATTTTTTCATCCCCGCGTTAACCAAATTTGGGCGGGGAGGGGAAAGTCATATCTGATAAGAGTACAAAGGGGAGAGACCCGATGTTAAAAAAACTATCTTTAATTGTAGCCAGCGCACTAACCATTAACGTGGCGGCGCAAGCAGAAACTATCACTATCGCTACCGTTAACAATGGCGACATGATCACCATGAAGTCGCTTAGCAGCGAGTTTGAAAAGCAGCACCCTGATATCGACCTTAAATGGGTAACGTTAGAAGAAAACATTCTTCGTCAGCGCGTTACTACCGACGTTGCTACTAGCGGTGGGCAGTACGATGTAATGACAATTGGCACCTATGAAGTACCAATTTGGGGCAAGCAAGGCTGGCTTACCGAACTTAACGGGCTAGGTGACGATTACGATATTGACGACTTATTACCTGCTATTCGCAGTGGCCTTTCCGTAAACGACAAGCTTTATGCTGCACCGTTTTATGGTGAAAGTTCAATGGTGATGTACCGCACAGACCTAATGGAAAAAGCTGGCTTAGAAATGCCGAAAGCACCTACATGGAGCTTTATCAAAGAAGCTGCTGCAGCAATGACTGATAAAGACGCCGGCGTATACGGCATTTGCCTTCGCGGTAAAGCTGGGTGGGGCGAAAACATTGCGCTATTAACGTCAATGTCTAACTCTTTTGGTGCTCGCTGGTTCGACGAAAATTGGAAGCCGCAGTTCGATTCTAAAGCGTGGAAAGACACCTTAGAGTACTACGTAGATGTAATGGAAAAATACGGCCCTCCAGGCGCTTCAGCCAATGGTTTTAACGAGAACTTGGCACTGTTCCAAACCGGTAAATGCGGCATGTGGATTGACGCTACCGTAGCGGGTGGCTTTGTTACTAACGAAAAAGACTCTGAAGTTGCCGACAAAGTAGGCTTCGCGCTTGCTCCTGATAACGGTTTAGGTAAACGCGGTAATTGGCTATGGGCTTGGACTTTAGCTATTCCATCAAGCAGTAAGAAAACCGATGCGGCGATGAAGTTCATCAGCTGGGCAACATCAAAGGGCTATTCAAACTTAGTTGCAGATAAAAAAGGTTGGGCGAATGTCCCTCCGGGCACACGTACCTCATTGTATGAGAACGACGCTTATTTAGAAGCCGCGCCGTTTGCACAAATTACCCTAGATTCGATTAATTCTGCAGACCCGAAAAAACCAACGGTAGAGCCTGTGCCCTATGTAGGTATTCAGTTTGTGGCAATTCCTGAGTTCCAAGGTATTGGTACCGCAGTAGGTCAGCAGTTTAGCGCCGCGTTAACCGGCCGAATGACGGTAGATCAAGCACTGCAAAGCTCACAATTTTTAGTTGAACGCGCTATGCGCAAAGCGCGCTACCCAAAATAAACAGCGTTAACCACAGGGAAAGTGCTTTATTGCACTTTCCCATTTAATAATTATAAGAGGGCTAGTCATGGCGACCACACAATCTCGTACTTTAGCCAAAATCATGCTTTTTCCTTCGGTCTCTTTGCTTTTAGCATGGATGATCGTGCCTTTATGCATGACCCTTTATTTCTCGGTATTAGACTATAACTTGCTTATGCCGGGCGATAACGAATTCATCGGCTTTCTCAACTACGAGTTCTTTTTAACTGACCCCGCGTTTATCGAGTCATTCTTTAACACCCTGTTGCTTGTTGGCGGTGTATTGTTTATCACCATTTGCGGCGGAGTTGGCTTAGCGGTTCTATTAGACCAGGCAATATGGGGACGAAACTACGTACGTATTATGGTACTTGCGCCATTTTTCGTTATGCCTACGGTATCCGCGCTGGTATGGAAAAACATGTTTATGAACCCAGTGAATGGTCTGTTTGCCCACTTTGCTGAGTTTATTGGCGTAACGCCTATCGACTTTTTTGCTGAGCTGCCTTTACTGTCAATCATCATCATTGTGTCGTGGCAGTGGCTACCGTTTGCAGCACTGATTTTGCTCACAGCTATTCAATCGCTTGACCGTGAGCAGCTAGAAGCGGCAGATCTTGATGGTGCAGGTCCATGGAGCAAGTTCGTTTATATTGTGTTGCCTCACCTTTCTCGTGCGGTCACGGCAGTAATCCTAATTGAAACGATTTTCTTACTATCGATTTTCGCTGAAATTCTTGTGACGACTAGTGGTGGCCCTGGATATTCTTCGACCAACATTACTTACCTTATTTATACCCAATCGCTTTTGCAGTTCGATGTAGGCGGTGGTTCGGCAGGCGGTATTGTGGCAGTGGTTATTGCCAACATAGTCGCTATTTTCCTAATGCGCCTTATTGGCAAGAACTTAGAGGGATAAGTAATGGCGATTAAAGATACGAATAAATCAAAACTTATCTACACCCTTGCGGCGTGGACAGTAAGCGGGATGATTTTCTTCCCCATTCTTTGGACGATTATTACAAGCTTTAAAACTGAGTCAGAGGCCATTTCCGCTTCACCGAGTTTGTTTATGTTCGATTGGACTCTGGAGAACTATGCTGAAGTGCTTTCTCGGTCTCCTTATTTCGACCATTTCATGAACTCAGTTGTGATTTCGCTTGGGGCTAGTCTTCTTGGGTTGCTTATTGCTATTCCAGCTGCTTGGTCCATGGCCTTCGTTCAAACTAAGCGCACAAAGAATCTACTTATGTGGATGCTTTCTACCAAGATGCTTCCACCGGTAGGCGTGTTAATTCCTATTTACCTGCTATTTCGCGATTTTGGATTATTAGATACGCGTATTGGTTTGGTCATTGTAATGACGCTTATCAACCTGCCTATTATGGTGTGGATGCTTTATACCTACTTTAGAGAGATCCCGAATGAAATCTTGGAAGCGGCACGTATGGATGGCGCAGGAATAAAGCAAGAGATCTTCCAGGTGCTGCTGCCAATAGCGCTGCCAGGAATTGCTTCAACATTACTACTAAACGTTATTTTGGCGTGGAATGAGGCATTTTGGACCCTCATTCTTACTGCAGCTAACGCAGCGCCTTTAACCGCATTTATTGCCAGTTACTCAAGCCCAGAGGGGTTATTTTACGCAAAACTATCGGCTGCATCCGTGATGGCCGTGGTGCCAATTCTTATCCTAGGTTGGTTTAGTCAGAAACAGTTAGTGCGCGGCTTAAGCTTCGGCGCAGTTAAGTAGGAGAACTTCAAAATGGGAAGTATTACCTTAAAGCAAGTTACAAAGAGCTTCGGCGACGTTAACGTGATTAAGCCGCTGGATTTAGAAATTCGAGATGGTGAATTCATTGTGTTTGTTGGGCCGTCGGGTTGTGGTAAGTCAACGTTACTACGCATGATTGCCGGCCTTGAAGACACAACAAGCGGTACTATTGAGATTGATAACCAGGACGCGACGGACATGCCGCCAGCACAGCGGGGGTTGGCTATGGTGTTCCAGTCTTACGCCCTTTACCCTCATATGTCGGTGCGTAACAACATTGCTTTTCCGCTAAAACAGGCGAAAGTAGACCCTGCAATTATTGAACAGAAAATTGAAAAAGCGGCGAAAATGCTAAACCTTACCGATTACCTTGACCGCAAACCGGGTCAACTTTCAGGCGGTCAGCGCCAGCGTGTTGCTATCGGACGTGCTATAGTACGTCAGCCTTCAGCGTTCTTGTTCGATGAGCCGCTGTCGAACCTAGATGCATCACTTCGCGTTAATATGCGCCTAGAAATATCTGAACTTCATAAAAGCTTAGATACGACCATGATTTATGTTACCCACGATCAAGTTGAAGCCATGACGATGGCAGACCGTATTGCAGTATTCAACGGTGGCATTATTGAACAGGTAGGCACGCCTTTGGAGCTTTACCAAAAGCCAGTAAATCAATTTGTAGCAGGCTTTATCGGTTCGCCAAAAATGAACTTTATTAGTGTAGATACCAAAGCAGGTGACCCGACGTGCAGCTTAGGTGTGCGCCCAGAGCACTTTAGAATTACCGAAGAAAAAGGGCTGTGGACTGGCAGAGTTGGCGTGATTGAGCACTTAGGGTCTGAAACCTTTTTGCATGTTCATGTTGATGGTGTCGGTACATTAACGGTGAAAGCCGATGGTGATTGTAAAGTGGCCTACGGCGACATAATTAATTTAACGGCAGCGCAAGAGAAAATCATGCACTTCGACAAAGATGGCGTAACCATCCCCGAGTTGTCTTGGGGTGAAAAAACGTCGTCTTCGGCAGCTTAATGGCATTGCTGCAGTGCGATACGCAAGGCTTTAATGAGTGCATCCCAAGTACACTATTAGGTTCCCAACGTTAACTAATAGTGTACTTCTTTGCAGTTAAAGCATTAGCGCTTAGCTAAAAGAAACTACAAAAGTAAAACGTTTTAAAAACGCAATTTAGCCAGTAATCGTAGCAAGGTATGAAAGATACCTTCTAAAAATGGTTAGACTAAGCAAGGAATTATTATGGAGCAGAAAAAGCCAACAGTAACAAATGCCGATATAGAGTTGGTTATTTTTGACTGTGATGGAGTACTTATTGACAGCGAGATTTTGTGCAAGCGTGTACTGATTTCTATGCTGCATGACCTTGGCGTAAAAATAGATGACGATTACTTTGATAAGCACTTTTTAGGTAAGAGTTATGATTCTGCAAAAGCGCAAATAGCCGAAGATTTTAATATCAGCCTCCCCGTAGCGTTTAGGGATGATTATTTAACAGCGCTTCTAGCGGTGTTCGCTGAAGAGCTTATTCCCACACCTGGCCTAGAGACTATCTTACAGCGCCTTGTAGTAAGAAAATGTATTGCGACCAGTAGTCATCCTGAACGGGTCTCATTTTCTTTAAAAACAACGGCGCTAGAAACGGTTTTTAATGGATATGTAACTACTAGCGCAGAGGTAACACGGGGAAAACCTGCGCCCGATATTTTTCTTCTTGCTGCTGAAAAAATGCGGGTTCTACCTGAAAAGTGTTTAGTGATAGAGGATTCAGATGCAGGAATTGAAGGTGCGTTAAGTGCCGGAATGTTGGTAGTGAAATACACGGGGGCGAGTCATTTAGAAGGGAGAGTATCGAGTGCATTTGAAGGCGTACCGGTGATCGGGCACTGGCGCGAGCTCCCTGGTCTTTATCCAACGTTGTTTACACCATTTAACTAAGCTCAGTACTAATACCTCACAATATTGAAGGTACTTCTTAAGCTTATTTCCACTCTTCCCTTGTCTCCCATTGCTCCACCCAAGTAGGTAGGGCTTTGGAGGGCATAGGGCGTGCTATGCCGAACCCCTGCGCGAGCTCACAACCTAGTGCTAATAATGATGCTCCATGGGCAACACTTTCCACACCTTCAGCGATAACACTGCGGTTAAATGAATTAGCCAGCGCTATTACACCAGTAACAATCGTTTTATCTTCTAAGTCTACTAACATATCGCGAACGAATGACTGGTCTATTTTAATCACCTCAGCGGGCAGGCGTCTTAAGTAAGTTAAAGACGAATAACCCGTTCCAAAATCATCAATAGCAAAGGTTACACCGAGATTTACACAGTCTTCCATAATCTCAGACACCTTTTTGATATTAGATAGCTTGCTGGTTTCAAGTACTTCTAATTGGATGGCTTTAGGTGGTGTTTCGGGTACTTTTGAAAGCAAATGTTCTAAACGAGTAGGGAAGTTTCTTTGTTGTATCTGCAATGCAGAAATATTCACGCTAATTTTGATGTCTATGCCCAATTGTTTCCATTGGTGGTACTGGCGCAACGACTGTTCAATAACCCATTCGCCAACATCAATACTAAGCGGATGATTTTCGATGAAGGGTAAAAACTCTGCCGGAGAAAGAAGCCCGCGGGTTGAATGCTGCCAGCGAATCAGCGCTTCTGCGCCAACGATTTCCCCCGTACGCATATTCACTTTAGGTTGGTAGTAAAGTTCAAATTCATTGTTTTTAAGAGCGCTGCCTATATTTTTAACTGTTTCGTGGCGAGTTTTAATCGCATCTTCTGACTCGATATCGAAAAGGTGGAAACAGTTTTTACCTTTCTGTTTCGCTAAATACATAGCTTGGTCTGCATGTCTAATTAGCTGCTCGGCATCGGTATCGTCGGTAGGGTAGACGGTTAATCCAATGCTCGCTGAGACTTTAAGTTCATTTTCACCATATTTAACTGGGGTTGAAGCTGCTTTGAGCATGTTCTTTACAGTAGACCTAAAGTCTTGGGCTTGCTTTAAATTGGTAAGTACTGCTACAAACTCATCTCCACCAAAACGGGAAATGGTATCTCCCTGGTTGAGCGTGCTTTTGAAGCGGTGAGCCAGTGTAATAAGTAGCTCGTCTCCCACGCTGTGTCCAAACGTATCGTTTATCTCTTTGAACCCGTCTAAATCAAGCAAAGCAACAGCGGCGTAGCGTTTATCGGTCTGACATTGCCTAAGTGCACTATCCAAACGTTCAGCGAGTAGAGTGCGGTTAGGTAAGTTAGTTAAGATGTCGTAGTGAGCCATCTGCTCAAGACGATATTGCTGTTCTTTTGTCTCGGAGATATCGCTAAAAATAGCAATGTAATTTTTAACCGTGCCGTCATCGTCTTTTACAGCACTAACTGTTAGTAATTGAGCATATATTTCGTGGTTTTTTCTCTTGTTCCAAACTTCTCCCGCCCAATAACCGTCATTGATAATTGACTTCCATAGGTTCTCGTAAAATTCCTTAGACTGCTTTCCAGATTTAAACATACTGGGCTTATTGCCTAATACTTCGCTTCGGGAGTAGCCAGTTATCTCTTCAAAGGTTTTGTTTACATCAATAATGTTCGATTCGCTATCGGTAATAAAGATACCTTCTCTGGCGTGAGAGAAGACGCTGGCTGATAGTTTTAATTTGTCTTCTAATCGTTTGTTTACGGTAATGTCTTGAACTAATGAAACGACGCTTATTACTTTGCCAGAGAAGTCCAAGATTGGGGTGCTGTACCATTCGCAAGTGATTGTTTCGAGCAATCGAGTGAGGTTATCGTTTACTCTACGAACAGTTTTTTTGCCCTCGACTAGTATTTCGAATACGTCATTTATTTCATGGCGTAATTCAATTGGAACCACAAGCTCCGAGGCATGCTTACCTATAGCTTCTTCCTTGCTATAGCCAAAGATCAATTCAGCCGATTTGTTCCAATCAGTGCAGATGAAGTCAGTATCCCAGGTTACGCACCCTAAAGGTGTGTTTTCAATATGACTCGCTAAGATATCTCGACTTTCCTGCAGTGAATTTTGACTATCAATAAGTTGTTTTTCAGCATCTAGGCGCGTTCTAGCCATCTGTGCAAAGCGTAGTTGAAGTTTTCTTAGCTCTATACTGCCCTTTGTCGATGTCTCATCAACTTCTTTACCTTCGGCCAACGCTGTAGTCGACTTCAAAAGCGTTTTTATGGGTATCAAAACGTTTTTTCGTATTAGCCATACTGAAACACCGACGAAAAACAAAACGATTAACGCTAATATAAGGGTGGTTGTCATCAACCTGGTATCAATTGCTTCAAACGTGTGTTTCAGCGGAATACCAATGGTGATGTTGATATGCTGCCCATCATCAAATAGCGGGTGAGTTACATAAACGCGTTGGTAGGGGTCTTCACTCAAAAAAACAGTATTATCTAATGATGTGTTCGTATATTCGCTCTTATTTTCCTTTTCTTTTCCCTCTATTTCTAGCAATGTGCCTAGCAGTTCTTGTCTAACGGGGAATGCTGCTAATATTTTGTTTTCACTATCAGTTATAAATGCAACGGTATTATCGGGTAGGTAAGACTCAGAGAGTATCTCGTTCCACCAGTTGAGCGATATAACAGCTACAACCAAACCGACTAAATTACCTTGATTTGGGTTTATGACGGGGTAGGCGAAATTAATACTGGTTAAATTCGTAGCCCTGTCTATTTGGAATTCACTGATTGAGAATTTACGGGTTGCGATAGCTTGTTGTATATAAGGTCGGTCGTAAACGTTTACCGAACGTTTTAATTTTCGGGCATTACATAACAATTCACCGTCTGCCCTTGGTACACCTAGATTGACATAATTACTGTTTACTTTGAGCACGTTAGCAAGAAAACGGCTACATTGTTCTGTACTTGGTTGTTGTACTGCGTCGAATTGCGCTAAGTTTTTAAGAAAATGTCGCGTTTCCTCAATAAGGTTGGCTTGTATTTTAGAGTGTGTTTTTGTTGTGTTGACTGCCTGGCTAACTGCCGCTTTTATCGCTTGCTCTCTTTCCACGTAGGCGTCGTAAGATATGCCAATGAAGCCGGGTATGGCAATCATTGAAATTAGAATAATAACTCTTACCTGTAGCGTCTGAAAAAGTTGTGACATGTAATTCGATTAAATCCATTTAAGCTGAGTAGTTTGGCGAACATCAGTGATTTTAGACATTCACAACTTTCTAAAAAATTATATGTGCGATCAGTTAATAGCAGCTAGAGCCAGTATAGTAAAAATATTATAGAACGGTTATTAAAGATAAAATGATCAGTTTAAGTAAAGGTGATTCAACTTTTATAGGTGCAGGCTTTCTTTAAAAAAATATAGCCATTAGCTATCCCTTCTTAGCGAGTGCTATTGATAAGTAATACCATTCCAGCATTCCCACGCTTCGTTAGGAAACTTACCAGCATCTTCTGGGTGGGCAATTATCTACGCGGGCAGGTATACACGGGGCTGATCTCAAACGCGAAAAAACATAAAAGTAGAAAACTAGGGTTTAAAACAAACAAAGCCTCATGCGAGGCTTTGTTTCGGGTTACATCAGTGTAATTTTAAAGTACATATTACTTATAAAAGTAAGGGCCAACCCAGCTAAAGCTCTCACCGTTAATGTCAACTTTGTGTTTTGCACTGTTGTTATTACTGCTGTTAGCAATAATAAAAAGCTGTGTACCGCCCTTTACGTCGGTAATACGCACACCAGTATACGCGTCGCTATCTAAAACGACCTCAAGGTTTTTGATACTGCTTCTTGAGTTAATCGACGATTCACTCACTGGGCTGTATGAACCATGAGGTTCTACGACAGAAACAAACAAAGTATCTTGAGTGTCATTTCGTCTAAGCGTAATAGCAGCGTCGCGACGTAGATTGAAGTCTGGATCGTTCGCGCCAATGCGAGTCAAATACACCTCGTCTTCAGCGTTGGTAACCGTAGTCAGCGTATAATACTTGCCATGCTGAAGCCACTGGAACTTAGTGTTACCTTCACTCGCGTTACCCTTGCCCTCTACAAATAAATGTTGATAGCCATTGTCTTCACCAAATGGTGATAACGTGGTAGGTGACTCGTGAGTAAAGTTCTTATCAATTATCTGCCCCATGTAATAGAAGGGCAGGTCGTATTGATTTTTCTTATCAGAATCAACGCGTAAAATGTCTAGTACAAACGGCTTTTCGAAGTTTTCGTCTTTGATTACCGCCATGGTGCGGTGCATTAACGTGCCCGGGTAGGCATTTTCTTCTGTTGCACTAACCACTTTTACGTTGTCATCTTCTGCGTTAAAAGTGAAAAGTTCTGAGTGATGCTGGCTGGCAACGTCGTACTCACCATCAAAATGCTTTGTGCCATTTATTGATAAAGTATTATGTGCAATGGTTGTCTTAGCCCACGTGGTATTTTCTTTTAGATAGTTACCACCGCCTTTTTGACCGATATTTACAAAGCGAGCTAGGCCATAATCTTGCAGAACTTCCTCGCCTTTTTCGTATAAGGAGAACGATAACTTATCGTAATGACCGTGACTCAGACCCTGCGCGGCATATTTAAACACCAGGGTTAGATCTTCATTGCCATAACGCAAAATACCTACACCGCCTTGGTCACCGTTAGGGCCATCACTTAAATTTACGGAAGACTTTACAAAAGGAACCGCTTTGCCATCTCGAATATCAATAGCGGCTTCAAGCCCCGACTCTTGAAGAAGTACTTGTCCTTGCTTTTCTACCACGCTTAACAAGCGGGGATCTTTCTCTCCGTAAAAGTACGCGAGATCCACAGCGGTAACTAAAGAGGCTTTTTTATAAGACATGCCTTTTTGTGCATCGTTAAGCGGGAAGAATTCGCCATCTGCGTCAGACAAATTAAGAAGCGCATCGATACCTTTTAACAACACATTGTCTTTGTGCTGTAGCACTTTTAAGTCTGGACGATTGTTCTCCATTGCCAGCGCAAGTATTAGAAAAGGATACATTGCATAGCGCTGATAGTACGGGCCTTCGGTATAGTAGCCATCAGGAGAAAAAGGCTCTTCTAAATTAGCGAAAAAGCCCTTACGCTGACCTTCTACTTTAATCGTGCCGCCATCGTTGTCTTTACCACCTACTTCTAAGCCATCGTCTTCAATACCATAAAGCGCGCGTTGAATAAGCTCTTCATCGTTCATAACCAGACCAATCATGCCTACAGCAGCAATGCCCCAAGTACTGTGGTTATGTACGCGGTTAAAAAATTGTGGGTTTTCTAATGAAATGAAATCGGCAAACGGACGGAATAAATTGTCCTCAAGTGTTTTGCGTTCATCAGCAGAAAGATAATCATAGATGGCATCATAGGCTTGGCTCATGTAAACCAGCCAATTGCTGTCGTTTAGGCATTGCCAGAATAATTTACCCCGCGAATATGAGCGCTCTTGCGGGTGAAGGGGTAAGTCTTTGTACATGGCTTCATATTGAAACAACATGTCACGAATATATTTGGCGTACTTTTCATCTTCTAACACTTGATAAAGAACGCCAGCTTTTTGCGCAATAAAGAAGTTTTGTTTATGGCGCTGGTGGGTATAACCACCTGAGAAATCCTTTGGAATAGGCGTATCGATACCCATTGCAATTTCGGCATCTACTTCTTGCTTAACGGTTGCCAAACTTTTATCAAACAGAGGAACTTCACCCAAGTTTTCTCTCATTCTTTCTACGCCAGGCTCGGTAAGAATAAGGTTAGGATGACCTTTTGCTTCGCTAGCAAAAGACGACAGGCTGATACCAACAGCTAGCATGGTAAGGCTAAATTTTTTGATGTTCATTGTATTTATTTCCTTGTTATCAAATAGCCATTGATGAAAACAGGCAACAACGGTTGTAGGGTAAAAATGTTGTTATTTAAAAATGACAATTTGTAATAAACACAATAACAGAAGTTAAAGGAGAATGGAGTAGACCAATTAAATCTTTTGGTAAATTTTATTTTTTAATTGGTCAGACAGGTTTGGGGCGGTCAGCTCGTTAGAATTGATGCTCTTCTATCGACGCGAACAACTATGAAAAAGACTGTTGCGAAATAGAGCTTATGAAATAGTGCTAGTGCCAACGCTTATTCATCACACAAGCTGCAATTTGCTAAGTATTCCAAAAGCCAGGGCGGTAATAGGTAAAGACACCAATGTGCTTACTGCGATTATGCTTGCCGCTAAGCGATAATCCCCGCCTAAGTTTCTAACCATTACATAGCTTGCTGCAGCAGTAGGTGAGATAGCTAAGAGGAGAACAATGCCTAGTTCCATTCCTTTAAAGCCAAGTGCATAGGCAAGAACAACCAATACAAAGGGATAGACTACGCATTTACTGGTAGTGCTAAGTACAATATTAAACCAGTCACTGGAAAAAGAGCGGAACTGTAGTGAGGCGCCTGTGCATATAAGGGCAAGAGGCAGGGTAAGCTGTGCGAAGTATTCCCCTGTTTTCACTAGGGTATCTGGAAGTTGCCATTCAAAGTATGAAAAGGGCAGGGCTGCGGCAATTGATAAGATCAACGGGTTTTTCGCCATGCCGGTAACTTGGCCCATTAAGGAGCGCGAAGTACCTTGGTAAAAGTTAAGAACAAAAACTGAAAGTACATTAAATAAGATGGTAATACACCCCATGTAGACAGACGCTACAGCTAGGCCCTCTTGCCCATAGGTGTTAGCGCAATAGGCTAAGCCGATAATACCCATATTGGCTCGAAAGCCGCCCTGAACAACTACACCTCTGGCTTTATACGGATGTACTGTCAAATGTGAAATAACCATAAGCGCTGCAAATACGATAAGTGTTCCTATCACTCCCACGCTCATAAGGGATAGATTTGCGGCTTTGGAAAAGTCAGCTCTGGCGATTGATAAGAACAGTAGAGCAGGAAGCGCAACGTTAAATACCAGCTTTGACCCAGCCTCTATAAAGCCTTCATTCAGCCACCTAATACGAAAGAAAAGCCATCCCATCAAAAGAAGGATCAATACAGGAATAAGCGTACTGGTAATAAAGCTAAGCATAAAAAGAACTAACGCCTTTGAGTAAATTTGCGAAACAAAACAGTAGATTGCTGCTTTTTGAATAGGAAGAAAGAGCCATAGTATGCCAAGTTTATGCTCTTATGCATAAAGTAAATTGGTAATACCTCAGAGAAAAAGTAGCTTTATCTGGTGCTGATTGGCAAACCTGTACGCAATACATTCTGATAAGCGTGGCGTAAGTTAATACCAGCAATAATTGACCAGTATTTCGTTGAGCCTTGTGTTGTATCTAGCAAAAGCTCACGGGCGAAACAAGGTGGTGCTGTGGAACGAAAGAGCGGCAGTATCTACTCCTTAAAGCTGTATTGTGCTTTTTGCTGTAGAGCAAGATTCTCTCAGTACGAGTTCACAGGGAACTAGGGTACGGGTGTTAAAGGCCTTTCCGCTTTTTATCTTGTTCAATAGCATACTCGCTGCTTCACTGCCTATTTCATACGGTTGCTGTCTTACCACGGTTACCGGAACTCTGAAAAATTCTGCCATAGGTATTTCTTCAAAACCTAATAAAGAGACGTCGCCTGGAATATTAATGTTTGCTTGTTCTAGCGCCTTTAACACATCAACGGTAATGGCAATTTGTTGAGTGAAAAAAGCGGTAGGGGCTAATTCGGATTTAAGAAGCTCTACCGGCGATGCGGCTAGCCCTTTAGTTCTGCTCCAATGGAGGATTAGCTCTTCTTTAACCGGTAGGTTGTGTTTGTTGTGAGCGTCCACGAAGCCCTGATATTTCTCATGGCGAGACTTTACTGTTTCAAACTGTTGAGTGACAAAGCAAATATTCTTATGGCCTAGTTCGATAAGATACTCGGTAGCCTCGAACGATGATCGTTTGTAATCAGCAACAACAATACCCGTATCGCAATCATCATGCTCAAGCTGAAACTGAACTACAGGAACAGTATTGTTGGAAATATCTTCGATTAGCTTCGCATTGTTACCACAGGACGCAATAATAACGCCATCGACATTAAGCTGGCATAGTGTCGTTAGCGCACTTTTCTCTGTAGCTGGATCGAAGTCAGAGTTATAAATAAACAGATCGTAGCCATGCTTTTTGCAGTAATCGTCCATTCCTCGTATCGCTTGGCTTGTGTAATAACTTGCGATATCGCGAACAATCACGCCCAGTGTTCGGGTTTTATTGGTTTTTAAACTACGCGCAATATTGTTAGGTACATAATTTAATTCCTCGACTGCTTTTTGCAAACGAAGGCGGGTATCTAACGACATGAAATCGAAGCGACCGTTTAAAAATTGAGATGCGGTACTTTTTGAAACGCCTGCTTTTGTCGCAACGTCTACGAGTCTTACTTTGTTTTTATTCATTTTATGTTCTCTAACTGCTTACGTAACAAATAGTTTTCCGCATTACTTAGGCGCTACCGCGTCGCCTAATTGTAAAGAAGAAAATGAAACACTGGTATAGTTACCTGCTTTTTTATCTAGCTCCCAATTTCCTGTGCCGGGGCATGCAGGGTAGCGAAACGTTGGCGCATCCTTTGTGCTGCATTGGTTATACGCCCCAACTTTGAAAAACAACCAGTCGTTTTTGTATCCAATAGGGTCGTCGTGCTTATCAACACTTCCTTTAGCATCTACGTTATCTGCCAAGTTTATTTGGTGTTTCACTGTGGGGTGATTTGCAGCTGAAAACGTAAGGTACATGGTATCGCCATAAACATTAATCTCATAGCTAAACGATTCACCTAAGGCTATGCCTTCGCTGCCAGGGTCAGTGTCATCGTTCCATCCATCTCCCCATACCGGATAAGCAATATCAATACGCTCTGGATGGCTCTCAGGAAGATTCCTCTCGTAATTCCAGAAAACGGTTCCTGTTTCGTGGTTAGGGTACTTTTTGTAGTAAATTTTTAGAGGCTCATTACCCCAACCAAAGCCAGCGTCTTCCGATTTTTCATCATTTAATTTTGCAGCATGGATCTGGCCCACTACCACGGAATAGGCGGGTGGTTTATCGGCATACTTTGCGTTTAACGACACGTGATTAACTTTTAGTGTGGCTTGCATTCGCCCGCCTATAGCAGCAAAGTTTTCACTATTCGGTGTGGAGGTTAACGCGAAGTAATTACTAGGGCTTTCATAACTTGGAACTTGCCCATTTTCGCTGGTATAAATTTGTCTAAGTTCACTACGTGTGTTTGTTGAAGTGGGTGACGTGAAGCCTTTGTTAGGGGCCACAAATACCATATTGTCATTGTTATCTAAGTAGAAGAATGTATCGTGCTGATAATGTTTGAGTGCGTCATTGTTAACTCGATCTGCAGCACCATCACCGTCTTCATCAACGGGAAGCATAATATTCCAACCACTCAAATCGAATTTATCACCGGGTACTCGGTCGGAACCCCCTTTGTCTTCAGATAGTGCGTTGCCATTGCAGCCCACAATAGTGAAAGTAATAAGTATGTTAGCCGCAACCAATGGCGTTCTTATTTTCATAGAATTAACCTAGGGTGTTTGTTATAGATTGGGAGAGAGAAATTAGCGCTGCAGCAGGCTACAGCGCCTAATAAAGGTGGCGCGCTTCTTACCAGCGGCCTCTTACTCCGAATGTGAAACGACGGTCTGCTTCACTGTACTGCCAAATACTGCCCAGCTCTGTTACTTGAGTAATGGGTTCTGCTGTTAAGTTCACCGCATTGGCGACTAACGTTATGTTTTCGTTTATGTCGTAGCTCGCTGAGAAGTCGAATTGACCTCTAGCTTCACGGTAATTATTGCCCAATGTCGGATCGAAGAAAGGTTCGTCAGGGTTAGTTCTGTTGTAAATACCTGTGGCTAATGCGCCAACTGGACGAACGCGTTTTTCATCCTGAGAGTCTAGATATTTGTCACGCCAGTTGTAAGCAAGACGAACTTGGAAGCCGGCGTGTTCCCAATAAATTTGCCCATTGAATGTATTGTTAGAAATATCTAACAAAGGGTTACCGTCGGGCTGTTCGCTATCTGCGTAAGTGTAGTTGGTGCTTATGCCAAGCCCAGACCACATACCAGGTAAAAAGCTGAACTGTTGCTGGTAGGCAAGTTCGATACCTGTAACTTCACCACTTCCGCCGTTTACGTCAGTATCTATAACAATACCTGTTAGTCCTGCATCACGCTGAGCTTCAACATAGGCAAGGTCTTGGTCGCCCGTTACGTAGTTCACATCGGCTTGGCTAACACCCGCGGTATCAAGCAAGCATACGTTTACATACTCAGTGACGTTTTGCCCTTCTATCGTGTTCGGGTCTGCTTGACATGAACTGCTAGCAACGGTGAAGGATTTAACATCTTTGGTGAAGGATTTAACATCTTTGTAAAAGATAGCCGCAGACACCATACCGCCGTCACCAAAGTAGTGTTCCGCTGAAAAATCATATTGAGTAACGCGATAGGGGTCTAACTGATAAGAGCCTTGCGTACCTGTTACTAATGAGTTGTCGACATTAAGCGCTGGACTTAACTCGCCAAATTCAGGTCGCCTCATCACTTTTGCGGCCGCAAAGCGAAGAATAGTTTCATCTGTTAGTGAATACGTGGCATTTAAGCTTGGCAGAAAGTCTGAATAATCGTACTCGCCACTTTGATCAAACGTATTCGAAACGAGGTCTGTTTTGACATACCTTGCACCCACTACCGCTGTCAGTTTGTCGAAATCTAAATGAAACTGTGTATACAGCGCTTGCGTTTCTTCGTTAATTTGTGCGTAAGAGCCAGTGTTGCGAACCATGTTATCGTCAAGACTGCCGACGAGTTCATAGTTACTCCCCTCAAGCATTTGTTGTACACGGGCATAGGTGCCGTCTATATCATAGGCAAGCGCTGCACCATCGTACACGTAGTAATGGGTAAGAGCATTGTTACCCGAAATACCGGATTGATCGAACGAATTACTATGGTTAACTTCTTTAAAGCCGCCAAATGATTCATTAAATTCATCTACCCAAGTTGGTCGAAGTACACCATCGTATGTAACACTAGTTTGTAGGTTTTTCAGTTCACTACCATTGGTTCGCAGGTCGTATCGGTCTAGCTCATAATCTCTGTCTGTTGCGCGCACACCGGCTTTTATTTTGGTTAAAAAGCTAAAACTTGGAATGGGCTCAAGGTACTCTACGTCAAAGCGGACGGCGGTTTCCTCGTTTTCTTCGTAGTAGCGTTGGTGTGTGAACTGTCTTATAGCAAGGTTATCTGGGTTTAATAACGCGTCAGGATCTGAAAAAGCGATGCCAGGCACTTGCGAGCCATCACCTGTCATTGTCAGGGTAAACAGGTGCTCTGTAACGGTACCGTCTTCCTCGTATTGCGCTCTAGATATTGGACGTAGGTTAAATTCTGAATTCGTTCGCAAACTTTCAGATTTTGTATAAGCAATTTCACCTGATATTTTAAGCTTATCCGTAACAAACCATTCCCCGCCAAGTGCGTTAGAAGAAGTCTCATTGGTAGTAAAGTCAGCCCAAGTTTTAGGTTGGACAAATACACTACCTGAACCAAAGTCATTGAGTTGTCCTTCCGCATCACCATAAGCGTTATCAAGGATCAGGTCGCTATAGTCCTTACTATCGTTAAGTACAGAATAGGCTTCCTGCCCACCATCAAGCTCGGTGGTGTTAATGTCTAAATAAACAAATGCATCGGTATCTTTAGGCGCCCACTGCAACGAAAGGCCGTAAGCGGTTCGCTCTCGCTGCTCCGTTTTTTGCTCTACAGTATTTTGGCTGCGTACAAGGTAATTTCCGCTAGGAGTATTCGCTTGATCACTTGTACCGTCGCCATCTAGATCCAGTTCGGTAGGCGTTACAAGGTTGAAAAATTCGTCCCTTCTTAAAGTACGGTCCTGATATGACATAACCACGGAAGCGCCAAAGGTACCTGCATCACCTAAATCCCAATTGGTGCCAGCAGCACCAGAGAATATAGGTGCCCAGTTTTCCGCTTTGTCGGCGTACTCTCCATCGAGGGTGAAAGCCACAAGAGGTTCATTAAGCTCTAGCGGTCTGACCGTAGTCATGTTTATGGTTCCACCTAACGCACCCTCAATCATCTCTGGAGTAGGGGACTTCACCACTTCAACGGTTTTCAGAAAACTCGACGGAAAATCATCTAAACTAATACCACCTCGACCGCTGCCTGAAGTTGAACGGCCGTTTAGTTCCACTCTGTTTTGTGAGATGCCTCGTATGGTGACAGACTCGCCCACACCGAATTCTCGACTAATAGAAACACCAGTGATACGTTGCAGTGCTTCGGCTATGTTGTTGTCTGGTAGTTTTCCGATATCCTCGGCAACAATGGCGTCTACAATGCGAGAGTCGTATCGTTTAAGACGGGCTGACTCGGCAATACTACTGGCAATGCCTCGTACTTCTATAACTTCAACGTCATCGGCTTGTTCAAGCTCTTGATTTTCTTGAGCAAGCCCCTGTGATGCAAAGCCCACGCTAGAGGCAGATAGAATGGCAATAGTGAGTTTAGATAATTTATTATTCATTTCGCTTCTCCGAAAGCTGGTCCGCTTTATACCTCACAAACCCCGAATTAAAAATTTCATGTGAAGTTTTCTTTTGTTAACTAAACCGGTTTAGTTTTATGTTAATAAAAAATCCCGCCTGGCAGGATGTTTACATTAAAGTTACACTTTAGTTTAATTTAGTCAACATTATTCTTTCTTTTTCACCGAATAATTTTCTTTCTTACTGGGCGTTTAATGGGTAAATATATGATTTACATGCTTTTATTTTCGTTCTAAAGCATTAAAAGACACTGCTTTAGCCAAAAGTATAAGGCTGTTTTCCTCTTAAACTTGTTTGAAGGCCTAATATAAATATATGAAATTTAAGCTTATTTTTATTTTTCGTATCACTTCTTTGCATTTTTAAAATGTTATTTTTGTGTTTCTATTTTGTTGACATGGCATATTGCTGTGTTAATTTGAAAAGATACTAAAACGGTTTATCAATAAGATTTTTGATAAAAATAAGGAGTCAAAGTGAATTCATTGTCTGGAAAAAAAGCCCTAGTCACTGGCGGTGCAAGTGGTATTGGGGGAGCAATCTCTTCTGAACTAGCGGCGCAAGGCGCAACTGTTATTGTTCACTATTACCGTTCTGAAGATGCGGTAAAAGAGCTACAAAAAGAAGTTTTGGAATCGGGTGTGGGAGAAATAATCCCTGTCCAAGCCGATTTAACGAACGAAGAAGCTGTGAATGAGTTTGCTAAAACGATCCTCTCTTTAACGTCTTCTTTGGATATTTTAGTGAATAACACCGGAGATCTTGTAGAACGCCATACGCTAGACGATATAGACAATGCGTTCTGGGAAAAGGTCATGGCGGTGAATGTCACCTCAACCATGATGGTTAGTCGTGTACTCCTTCCCCTTTTGAAATCGGCAGACGATGGGGCTTCGATAGTGAATTTGTCTTCTTTAGCGGGAAGAAAGGGAGGCCATGGAGGCTCGCTTGCGTATTCAACGTCGAAAGGAGCGGTACTCACCTTCACTCGTTCACTAGCGGCTGAACTTGCAGGCGAAGGTATTCGAGTTAATGCGGTTACACCTGGTCTTATATTAGGGACGCGCTTTCATTCAACTCACACCACCGATGAATCAGCGAACAAAACCATTAGCGAAATACCGTTGAAGCGTGCGGGAAATCCCCGAGATGTAGCTCGCGCAGTGGCCTATTTAGCATCGGAATACAACGGGTTTATAACAGGCGCCACCTTGGACATTAACGGTGGCGTATACATGGCGTAAGCCTGGCGAAGCTTGATGCGTGCCGAATAAATTATAAAAAGAGGTAGTACAATGTTGCCGATTCTCAAAAAGCTAATGGCATTCGGGCCGGCGTTCTTTGCAATAGGTTACACCATAGGAACAGGTAGCGTTACATCTATGATAGTGGCGGGCAGTACTTACGGAATGTCGCTATTGTGGGTTTTGTTTTTAAGTTGCCTGTTTTCAGGAGCGCTCATATATGCCTATGGCAATTACGCCATAGTCACTGGCGAAACAGCACTTTTTGCGTTTAAAAAGCATCTTAAGTTCGGACGTACTATCGCCATCTTAATTATAGTCGGCGTGACATTTGGGCAATGGAATTCCCTCATGGGCATTCTTGGTATTTCGTCAAACATCATATTTGAGATGCTGGCGCTTTATTCCCCCGCTCTTAACCAATATAAGTACGAGCTGGTATTAGGCATTGCAGTGTCTGTCATCGGCATTATGTACGCCATTATGCTCATCGGTAGATATTCGCTTTTTGAAAAAATACTGGTGATGTTTGTTTCGTGCATGGGAATTTCTTTCGTATTCTCACTCTTTGTTGTCCGCCCGCTTCCTTCCGAGGTCGTTGCTGGCTTTGTACCTTCAATACCCGATGTACCAGGCGGAAAGATGATGGTGGCTGCGTTTGTGGGCACAACAATGGCCGCTGCCACGTTTTTATCTCGCCCTTTGTTTATTCAGGGCAAAGGCTGGGGCATGGCTAATCAGGGGCAGCAAAAGAAAGATGCAATTGTTGCAGCCATTTTGGTATTTATCATAAGCGCATCGGTTATGGCTGTTGCCCATGGTGCACTGTTTCACGAAGGGAAAAAGATTACGCATGTATTAGACATGGTGAATGCCCTTGAGCCAATAGCAGGCAAAACGGCATTAACCGTATTCTTTTTCGGGACGCTAGCTGCAGGGCTTTCTTCCGTGTTTCCTTGTTTGCTAATAGCCCCTCTTCTTATTGCAGATTATCGCTCTGGTAAGCTAGATACCAAATCAACACAGTTCAAAGTGATAACAGGTATCGCTTGTTTGGTGGCACTCATTATTCCCGTGTTCGGCTTCAACCCCATAAAAGGGCAAATACTTTCTCAAGTATTCAATGTGTTTGTATTGCCATTAGTCACTTTAGGCATCTTAATTTTGGCAAACAAAAAAGCCTTAATGAAAAAAGATGCGCCAGGAAAGTTGCTAAATACACTACTAGTAATGGCTTTTATTTTTGCGGTGATTATTTCAGCTAACGGCGTGGTAGCGCTTTTGGAACAAGTATAAGGCTTTAATATGTTGATTGTAGTTGCGGGTGTGTCGGGTACAGGTAAGTCAACCGTGGGTAAAGCACTCGCCGGGCATTACTCACTTCCGTTTTTCGACGGAGATGATTTTCACTCTAAAGCAAATATAGAAAAAATGAAGCGGGGAAAAGCGCTCAATGACGAAGACAGATTTCCATGGTTAGAAGCGCTTTCCAATTTACTTATTGAACATGAAAAAGCTGGAGGTGCAGTGCTGGCGTGCTCGGCACTGAAAGAAGCTTACCGCAATATACTAAGTGCGAATAAAACGTTGCCTGTTCATTGGATAGTGCTTACAGGCAGTGAGGCTTTGTTGGCTTCAAGACTTTCTTCTCGTAACGATCACTTTTTCGATCCCAAATTACTGCGTTCGCAGCTAAATACTTTCCAGTTGCCTTACTATGGCAAGCATATAGATGTGGCAATGCCGGTAGAAGAAGTCGTTCATAGTGCTATTAAATTTATAAATCGAAATGTTTAACGCCTTAACCATTTAAGGCTGTCAGCGTTGTTAATAACAAGGTTAGAAAATGAATCATATATTGGTAAGTAGACTAAATATTCTGGGTGTAGCGCTATTGCTGTTTTTCAGTAGCTCAGCATTTGCCACTCTTGTTTCTAATATTGAAGCGTTTAACCAAGCAGTAGAAACGGCAAAACCGGGCGACACTATAACCCTTGCGAACGGTGAGTGGACAAACGTTGAACTTGTATTTAAAGGTGAAGGCACCGAAAGCAAACCTATAACTTTAAATGCACAAACCCCCGGTGAGGTAATAATTACCGGGCAGTCTAACTTGAGTCTTTCGGGCAAATATTTAGTGGTTGATGGGCTAGTGTTTACCCGCGGGCATACACCTACAGGCGAAGTGATTGCATTTAAAACCTCGCCTACAGAGCTGGCAAATTATTCCCGTTTAACGAATGTTGTTATTGACGATTTTAGTCACCCAGAGCGTGAGCTTTCAGATTTATGGCTTGCTATTTATGGTAAACACAATCGTATCGACCATAACTCGTTTATTAATAAACGTAACCGTGGCGTAACAGTTGCGGTGAGAATGAACTCGAAAGAAAGTAGAGAGAATCACCACGTTATAGAGTACAACTACTTTGGCCCAAGGCAGGTGCTTGGTGCTAATGGTGGTGAAACCTTACGCATAGGCACCAGTCACTTTTCCCGCGAATATGCCAATACACTAGTGCAATACAACTATTTCGATCGCACCAGCGGAGAACACGAAATTATCTCTAACAAATCGAGTGGAAACACCTTTTTAGGCAATGTGTTTTTTGAAGCTCAGGGCACGTTAACAATGCGCCATGGGCATTATACGCGGGTTGAAAATAATTACTTTCTTGGTAATAGAAAGCCAAATACCGGCGGTATTCGCATCATTAACGAACACCAAACTGTAAAGAACAACTACCTATATGGCCTAACCGGCAGACGTTTTCGCGGCGCACTCGTCATTATGAACGGCGTACCTAATTCACCGCCTAACCGTTACGACCCAGTAATTGACTCTGTCATGAATAATAATATCGTGATCGACAGTGACTATATTCAATTAGGTGCGGGTGCAGATGAAGAGCGCTCAGCACCACCTAAAAGCTCTGAAATGCAAAACAATATTATTTTGGGTAAATACAACGATACACCCATTACGGTGTTTGATGATGTATCAGGCATAAACTTTAAAGGTAATGTGTTAACGCAAACGTCTGAAAACCCAATTGGCAAAGGCTTTACGACAGCCCCCTATAAGGTAATGAAGAACGAGTACGGCTTAATGATCCCTGAGCAAAGTTTAATTGATGATATTGATTTCGGGGAAATTAAGCTGCCTGTTACCAAAGATAAGGTGGGTGCACCTTACTACGATAAAAAAGACGGCAAAGTTGCATTTGGAAGCGGCAAAGAAATTGCGGTTAGCCAGGGCATAGACACCCTTGCTAATGCCCTTGAAAACAGCAAGCCAGGCGACACGCTAGTGCTGGAAAATGGTGGCGAATATTTGTTAACCCGCTTTGCGAATATTAACCACCCGGTTACGGTGATGGCAAAGCCGGGCGCTAAACCTGTTATCCGTTCAGAGAAACCAAGCTTTATCGTTATTCGCAATGGTGGGGCTTTAACGCTGAACAACCTCTGGTTTGATGGCGCCGCTTCACCCGATTACAAAGGCAATAGCATTATCAGAACCAGCCGCTCTTCAATGAATATCAATTATTCGCTACTTGTAGATAATGTGAAAGTGACAGACCTTAACATCAACGGCTACTTTTACTTCTTTAAGGCTTACCCTGGCACGTTTGCTGATGAAATTGTTATTGCCAACTCTGACATGAGCAATATCACAGGGGCTATTCTCTCGTTGAATAAAGAAACGGAAGATTTAGGGGTTTACAGTGTTGAAAATCTTACGATTGAAGGCAATACCTTCACCGATGTGAAAGAGGAAGTAGTAACCGTGTACCGCGGTGGCTTTGATGAAAGCACATTTGGCCCAATGGTAAGGGTTAAAGGTAATACGTTGCAAAACGTCGGGACAGGTAAAACCCATAGGACTGGCGCATCTATGTATTTCCACGGCGTACAAAATCTTCATATCGACGATACTACGCTTACAGACAGTGCCCCAATTTCGCTTTACTTAACTAACGGCGAACCAATTACCGTTATTGAAAATGTATCGCATCACAATACGCCTAAAATTAGGGCTAACAACGAAGAATACAGCGTTGAAAACGTTAGCTACCAATAAAATCATTAAAAGGGCTTTTATACAAAAAGCCCTTTTATAATCACAACTTGTGAATTGCAGGATACCTGACGTAGTATTGCTGTTCTTAGATTTCTCAGAGTATCCTTTTCATGTACCAAAATTTTCAAGCAGAGTTGGCGTGGGCCAGCCTGCATATGCCTCGCACTCGCAAAGCCATCGCATCACTTCCCGACCTGTCGAACGTTAAACTTGCTTGCAACATGCATTTAGATTTGAAAATGGCGCCTTTGGTTGAAGGACTACTTTCACGAGGGTGCGACATTTTTCTTACCACCTGTAATCCTACTACAGTGCAAGATGACGTGGTGTCTTATCTTGTAGATAAAGGCGCAACAGCTCATGCATGGCGTGATATGAGCGATGCTGATTGGTCTGAGTCATTCGATAAAGCGCTAGCATGGCAACCCACTCACTTATGTGAAATGGGGGCGGACCTTACTACTCGACTGCATGAAAATATAAAAGCAAACAAGCCAGTTCCAAGCATTGTATCGGGCTTAGAAGCAACGGGTTCTGGCATTAACCGCTTAAACGGTATGGCGCCAAATTACCCGATATTTAACTGGGATGATTTGCCAGTTAAAGAAGGGCTTCACAACAGGCACATGGTGGGTTTAAGCGCATGGCAAACCTTCTTTCAAACCACGCATTTAACCCTGCACGAAAAAGTAGTGGTTGTTATTGGTTATGGTTTGGTAGGGCAAGGCGTTGCTGCGTCGGCAAAGGCATTCGGAGCGCAGGTTCAAGTTGCAGAACTTGACCCAGCAAGAGCACTCCAGGCGAAATACGACGGTTGGCCAGTGGTTGATTTGAATGAAGCTGCTAGCCAAGCTGATGTTATTGCCACTGCAACTGGTGCGTATGGCGTAGTGAATTCAAAACATTTAGACAGCATGAAAGATGGCGCGTTTATTTTAAATGTGGGTCACGTGGCGCAAGAAATTGATGTGCCGTATCTTAAAAATAACGCTACTCACAGTGAGCCAATGCCTTATGTGAACGCTTATAAGCTGGGCGATAAAACGCTTTATCTTCTCGCTGATGGTTCTATGTTTAATTTAACAGCGGGCTATGGTGACAGCATCAATGCGTTTGACGTAACCCTAGCCGTGATGGCTGCGGGCATCGGCTATATTGTGAATGAAGGTGCAACAAGCGAGAAAGGTTTGTACTTACTTCCAGAAGCTGCGTGGAAAAGTGCTCTTTAAAATTGAGTTGTAGTAAGCGAGTGTTCAGCAATAGTTACGCCATTTAACAGGCATCGCTACCCTCGCTTATCTCGACTTTCCTACCCATTATTGTACAGTGTGCCCGCTTAAATAAATTCATAGTTAAGGCGGGCTGATGCACACTCCAATAGATAATCAGCCTTGCGCCAGTGTAGGGACAAAGAGATGGGCAGAACAATAGGCACAAAAACACCACAACAGGCTTTAGATAGCCTCGTCAACATGACAGGCGATCTGCACCCCATAGAACTCTCTGAATACAAAGCCCGAATTGCCAAGGCGCAGCATTACATGCAGCAGCATGGCATTGGCGCGTTATATCTAAACGCGGGGACTAACTTAGCGTATTTCACAGGCATGCAATGGTACGCCAGCGAACGTTTGGTCGGCGCGCTTTTGCCTGCAAAAGGCGACCTTGTATATCTTGCCCCTACGTTTGAAATAGACTCATTAAACGAGCGTAAACTAGTAGATGGCGAGATTATCGGTTGGCAAGAACATGAAAGCCCATACGCGCTTGCCATTTCTATGTTGAGTGAGCTGGACACAGCGGGTGGCAGCAAGCTGGGTGTTGATGAGTCTACGCAATTTTTTATTGTAGATGGTTTTAATAAATTGCTGGGACAACCATGGCAAATCATCAATGGTGCTGAGGTAACTGCGCACTGTCGTATGCACAAATCCAGCAATGAACTCGCGCTCATTCAGCGTGCTATGGACATGACCCTTGCTGTACACAAAGCCACAGCCAGTATGCTTTATGAAGGCATAACCACGACAGAAGTTGAAGCATTTATCAATGATGCACATAAAAAAGTAGGCGCCAGCGGTAACTATTTTTGCATCGTGCTTTTTGGGAAAGCGACCTCGTTTCCCCACGGCGTTAAAGACCCGCAGGTATTAAAGAAAAACGACTTAGTATTGATTGATACCGGTTGTAAGGTTCATGGCTACCTCTCTGATATCACTCGAACCTATTGTTTTGGTAAGCCAACCGATAAGCAACGAGTATTATGGGAAAGCGAAAAGCGCGCGCAGCTTGCCGCATTTAACGCTGCAAAAGTTGGTGTTCCTTGTGGCGATGTGGATAAAGCCGCGCGAGACAGCTTAGCAAAAGATGGCTTAGGACCAGATTATAACTTACCAGGTTTGCCTCATCGAACGGGACATGGCATAGGCATGGATATTCACGAATGGCCGTATTTAGTAAAAGATAATCCTCACCCGCTAGCACCTGGCATGTGTTTCAGTAACGAGCCTATGATAGTGGTGCCAAACGAGTTCGGTATTCGATTAGAAGATCACTTCTATATGACCGAAGAGGGCCCGGTTTGGTTTACTGAGCCTAGCGAATCGATTGATGCGCTTTAGTAGCGTCTAAAAAACATTTAAAGGAATAAAGATGAGAAAAACGGTGGGCAGGTTTTTAAGTGCGCTATTGGTTGCGTTGTCTTTTGGCAGTGCACACGCTTCGGATAAGCTAAAGATAGGTGTGGTTGGGTTAACCCACACCCATGTTCATTGGATTTTCGAAAGCGAAAAACATGGAGAATTTGAGATTGTTGGCATTGTTGAGCAAAACAAAGATCTGGCTCAGCGTTATGCCACGCAGCACAACTACTCCATGGACAAAGTGTATGATTCGATGGACGCCATGTTCGCCGCACAAGACGTTCAGGCAGTCACTGCGTTTGGTACCATTTACGAGCATTTAGAAGTCGTGCAAAAGGCGGCGCCGCGCGGCGTTCACGTTATGGTTGAGAAGCCCCTTGCGATTAATATGGAACACGCATCGGAAATGGAAGCCCTCGCCACAAAGCACAACATTCATCTACTCACCAACTATGAAACCACGTGGTATCCCACCAATCACAAAGCGTATGAAGCAATAAAGAATGACGAAGTTGGCGACATTCGCAAAGTCATAGTACGCGATGGTCATAAGGGGCCAGCGAAACTTGGCATTAACAGTGAGTTTTTAGACTGGCTTGTTGATCCGAAGCAAAACGGAGGCGGCGCGATTGTCGACTTCGGTTGCTATGGTGCAAACCTTATGACTTGGCTGATGGAAGGGAGAAAGCCGCAGAGCGTAACGGCAATCACTCAACAGCTTCAAGCAGAAAACAACCCTCAGGTAGATGACGAATCTATCATTGTTCTAGGCTATGAAAACGCCAATGCCATTGTGCAAGGGTCTTGGAACTGGCCAATAGGGCGCAAAGATATGGAAATTTACGGTGAGACAGGCGCAGTATATGCCGACAATCGTCATAACTACCGAATGCGCATTGCGAAAGGGTACGACGACTTTGAAGAAACAACACTTACCCTGCCTGAACGAGCTGCGCCATATAACGACCCTTTCCACTATTTCAAAGCACTCATCAACGAGGAAGTTTCTATATCACCTCATGATCTATCTGCGCTGGAAAACAATATGGTGGTAGTAGAAATTCTTGATGCGGCTAGAGAAAGTGCCAAAACCGGTAAAACCGTATATTTGAAGTAGTTATATCGGCAACAAGGGAGACCTTTGCTAAAACAAAATGCAAAGGTCTTTTGCACCAAAGCTCTACGAAGAGCAGCTGTAGTGTGCAACACCACCAGCACTGAAAAATTCAAGTGGGCGCAGTTGATAATACTTATTCTCTACCTCTTTTGTCTGCTCATCGTAAGGCGCGGTAAGTATCTTCTGTAGTTCGTGAATTTGGGTAAAGTCACCTTTCTCGGCGGCTTTATAGGCAGGCACAATAAGCCACTCGCGCCAAGTGAATTTAGGGTTAGCTTTGCGCATATTCTCTGCTACAGCAGCAATAGCGTTTGTAACATCACCTTGTGTTTCGGCGTCCTTTTCAATACGCTCACGCCAGGTTTGTAACCACGCTTTCCATTCTGTCATTACCTCTGCTTTAGGTGGGTAGTAAAAGCTTTTCGTCAAACCCGCAATATCTTCAGGTATCGATGATAGCTCTCGGAAAAACAGATTGTAGTCTACGCCTGTGCGCAGCATTAATTGCAGCAGCTTAATCAGCAAGTCGTGGTCGTAGCTGGCAGTACCAAGCTTTGTTGCCCACATGCTCTCCATAGCGCTTTCCATAACGCCAGAAAAACCGTCGTTGATCTCGTTAAGCTTAGATAGCTGTTTACTGTTGTCTTCTAGAAGTGGCATTAGTGAACGGCAGAACATATCAAAGTTCTTTTGCGCAGCTATGGGCTGGTTTAAAAACGAGAAGTGACGACCACCGCCTGTCCAAGGCTGGTAGTCGGCTTCAAAAAACTCGCAAAAGCCAAATGGCCCGTAATCCAGCGTAAAGCCACCGGCGGCGCAGTTATCGCTGTTAAAATTGCCCTGGCAGTAACCTACACGAACCCAATTAGAAACTAGGTGAGTTAACCTGCTTCTAAATAGCTCAGCCAGCGTTACCACTTGCTCGTCAAACGGCGCTGTAGTGTCTATTTCACTTGAATACTCTCGCGCGATGAGGTGTTTAACAATGGCTTCTAGTTCGTTTAACGCTTCGCTGTGTTCGTTGCAGCGTGCACGCCTAGCAAAAAGCTCAATTTGCCCAACGCGCAAAAAGGAAGGAGCGACGCGGGTGGATATAGCCGTTATATTTTCTACCATTACTTCAGGTTCATAGGAATGAGAGCCTTCGCGATACCAAGGCCTGTCTACCGTGTCTGATTCAGACATAAACAAGCTTAAGGAGCGTGAAGTGGGAATGCCCAAAGCATGCATGTGTTCTTGCACTAAAAATTCGCGCACGCTAGAGCGCAATACGGCGCGCCCGTCTGCGCCGCGGCAGTAAGGCGTGCGACCAGCACCTTTTAACTGCATTTCCCAACGCTTGCCGTTTAATACTGCTTCAACGATAGAAATTGCGCGGCCGTCGCCGTAGCCGTTACCCGTTCTAAAGGGGCATTGCTGTGTATACTCCGTACCGTAAATTGAAAGTGCGTAGCCGGTTGCCCAGCCGAAAGGCTGCATAGGTTCGGGCACTGCTGACATGTCGCCTGAAAACAGCTGGGTGAAATCTTTAGATGTTGCCAGACTGTCGTCTAAGCCCAATTCGACAAATAGCGTTTCGCTGTGCGCAATATATTTGGACGAAGATAATGGGGTCGGAGTAACCGGCACATAGTGACCTGAGAACACTTGGCGCGGGTCATGGTCGTTGCCATCGCACGTCGACTGCGGGTCTGGAGTAAGGGTATTAAGCAATGAGTAATTTACGTGCTGTGCAAATTCATCTAGCGTTTTAATGCGTTCTGTCACTATGCCTGCCTATTTTACTAAAGCGGAAGTTTGTTCTTTGGCGTCGAGGCTTCGCCTACCTTAGTATGGCTGAAACACTCGACGCTCGGTACACGACAATTGGTACGGTTACACAATGATTATTGTTTAGGTCGAAGTGCAAGCTGCCCTTGCTCAACGGTTAGCTGTAAAGGTACGGTTGAAAGCATGCTTACCGCTTTGTTCGCAGGATCTAAGCGATAAACGGGATTCGTGGCCAAATAACCGTTGATTAGCTGCATAAATTCGCCGCTCACAGGTGCCAAATTACCTTTAAAACCGCCTGCATCAACGGTGCTATCAAGTAGCGACAACGAGCGCACAAATATCGCCTTTTCCTCACTGTCGTAATAAGGCGTGCCTTCTAATGAAAGGCTTACCTTAGCTGGGTAGTTCAAGCCAAAGGCACTTACTCGAGCAGTAGCAATTGCGCCTAACTGAACCACGTCTCTGCCATCTGGGCCAATGGTCGCCGTCATATCTTCCACATCTAGATAAAGAGGGATACCAGCAAGTGAGGTTTGCTTTTGCAGCTTACTCAATTGGCTATCAAGCACTTGTTCTAACTCGGCATTAGATACAGTGTAAACCGCCAATTGAGAAATAGTAGCGCAGCCGGCAAGAATGGCAGCGAAGGTAACGGAAAGTAAAATTCTCATAAAAAAGTCTCTTTAAGCAATGAGTTGTCGAATTACACAGTGCGAGTAAAAAACACTGGCGCTGTAACAACGAAGTGCCTTTATTGTACGGGCTGATACAAGGGAAGAACAATGAAATCGTTAACTCGCTAAGACAACGGCTTATTCAGGCAACCCAGTACTTTGTTTAATCTGCGTGTTGATGACAAAGAAACATCTAGTTTGGTAGTGATGACTTGAAGGAAGCGCCATGAAAACACAACCACGTACGAAAACGAATAATACTGCAGAGCCTGAAAAACAAGATGTTAGTAGCAGTGACTTCGACAGAGAGACTATTCAGTCAACTAAAGATGATCTGAATAAGTCGATGGCGCTGACAAATAGTGAAGTAGAAACCTACCTTAAGTGGTTAAGTGGCTTTCCAATGGAAAGCCGAGGAGAAGGGGTTTCTCTTACTATTGAGTTTTTCCCTGGTTTTGGCGACCGAATTGTCGCTAAACTTTCTAACAGCGAGTGTGTGTTGAGGGACTATTTTTAGAAAGGAAGCTAAGAATCAGTTCAGGTCCATGCTAATAAAACCTATGGACCTGCCTTTTTAATCGTCTAACTGTGTTTAGTTTTAAGTTGTTCCATCATGAATGTTACGACATTGAAGATCTCATCAATATCATCGGCTTTTGGGCGTACCTCAATATCTTTATTAATCCCTGCTCGCTCAAGATAATTCTGTAATCCAATGTAGCTACCTACGCTGCCATTGTTTACTTTTAGTGGGGCCATGGCCTGTGCAAAGCGAGCTTTCGATTCTTTGTCTGTATTTGTGCTTACAAACTCTGGGCTAATTGTTCTTCCTGCTAACGGCAGTTTTAGCCTAATAGAAACGTCCATGGAAGGATTATTTATCCAAAGACCAGTATCAGCCGGTGACGTGCCAATAATCTCACTCATAGAATATTGGGTACCTTCAAGAAGTGGCTCAATGTTCTCCTTGATTGATTCTAGCTTGGCCTCAATGTTATTTTTAACAAACTTCTCTTGCTGAGCTTTAGTGAACGAACCGTCGTTGAGGCTAGGTGTGTACTCCACATCAATACCTGGGATCGTTTCGTAATTACCTATTGTTCGTATTAGCGCGGAATAACGGCCATGCACTTTATTCGTAAGGTTATCAAAGCCGTAAACCCACTTTATAAGCACAGTTTCAACAGCATGGGCTTCGCTCTCTGTATGGTATCGGCCCACAACACGCTTGCCGAAACGGTCAGCCTCTTGTAACTCTTTAATTTTAGAAGTTTTCTCACTCTCGATAGTGTCATTTTCGTGATGATCGATTCTAAAGCCTTTACCTTTCCCTACGTAGAAAACATCGTTGGTCTTGGTATCAAACAGTATGTAAACGTAATAATCCATGTTGAAACTTCTCAGTGGTTGCTTTCATTAGTCTTTTTCTATCTATATCCCAGTTAAAGGGAACGCACTATAAGAGGATTTCCTACTTCTGATTTACCATAAGAGTAGAGAAGCTTAGGTTCCTCGTTTCTAATAAGTGTAAACATGTTCACTACAAAAACTTTTGCCATAACGCCTTTAACAACGCAGTATAAGAAATTCTTCTTATTAAAAATAAAAACACGACAAGGCACTTTCTATGGTTTCACAGAGACTGATTTCTGGGAAAATGGTGGCTGCGCTTGCTATTTGCATGAGCGCTCTTTCTAGTTTCTCGCATTCTGCATTCGCACTTGAAGATACCGTTAACCCTGAGCTTTTCGATAAAATGGAGTATCGATTTATTGGGCCTTACCGCGGTGGGCGTTCGGTGGCGGTTACCGGGGTTGAAGGTAATACCAACCTTTATTTTATGGGCACCGCAGGTGGCGGTGTTTGGAAAACCGAAAACGCGGGTTTATCGTGGACAGCCATATCCGATAAAACATTCAAAGTAGGCAGTATTGGCGCTATCGCCGTTGCTCCTTCAGATCCTAACGTTATTTACGTAGGTACGGGTGAAGGCCCTATTCGAGGCGTAACCACTAGCCACGGTAAAGGTGTTTATAAATCTACAGACAGCGGTGAAACCTGGAAGCTGGTAGGTTTAGATAAACGCGGACAAATCCCTGAAATTCGCATACATCCCACCAACCCCGATATAGCTTGGGCTGCAGTACAGGGCAATATATGGGGGCCTAACGAAGAGCGCGGTATATTCAAAACGATTGACGGCGGTGAAACATGGCAGCATGTGTTAAAAGTAAACGCCGATACCGGCGCCGCTGACTTAGCAATAGACCCATCTAACCCCAGAATTCTCTATGCCAGCATGTGGCATCACGGCAGAACGCCTTGGTTTATTAAGTCAGGCGGCGAGGGTGGTGGCCTTTATAAGTCAACAGATGGCGGTGAAAGCTGGGACAAGTTAGAAAAAGGACTGCCTACGCTTATTGGTAAAGTCGGTGTAGATATTGCCGCGTCTAACCCGAAGCGCCTGTATGCCATTGTCGAGGCTGAAGAAGGCGGTGTATATCGCAGTGACGATGCGGGTAAGTCGTGGTCGCTAATGAACGGCGACAATATTCTTAAAGCTCGTGCGTGGTACTACAACCACATCAAAGTTGACCCAAACGACGAAAACACCCTTTATGTAATGAATGTGCAGTTGCACAAATCTATTGATGGCGGCAAAACCTTCGAAATTAAATCTCTGCCCCACGGTGATACCCACGATATGTGGATAAACCCTGAAAATAGCTTAAACATGATCAACGCTAACGACGGTGGCGCTACCGTTACCTTCGACGGCGGTGAATCCTGGTCAAGCATTTACAACCAGCCAACGGCGCAGTTTTACCGCGTTATTACCGACAACTTAAACCCTTACTATGTGTATGGCGGACAGCAAGATAACTCGACCATGGCAACGCCCTCTCAAACTTGGGGTGACGGCGTGGGAATAGAAGATCAGTTTGCCGTGGGCGGTGGTGAGAGCGCGCATATTGCGTTTAACCCTGACGATCCAACACTGATTTATGCCACTACCATCAATGGAACGTTAACCGAATACAACCGCGATACTGGGCTTACGCGGCCCATTATGCCTTACCCTGAATATGTGTTTGGCAGAAACGCACGTGATCAAAAGTACCGCACCAACTGGAATGCCCCAGTGGTAGTGTCAAAGCATGATCCTGACACCGTGTACTACGGCACGCAGATGATCTTAAAAACCACAGATCGCGGTGTGAACTGGCAGGAAATAAGCCCAGACTTAACCCGTAACGAGCCTGAAAAGCAGGGGCTGAATGGCGGCCCTATAACGAACGAGCAAGCTGGTGCTGAATACTACAACACGGTTTTCTATATTGCCGAATCGGCAGTTAACAAAGGCGAGCTTTGGGTTGGAGCCGATGACGGTAAGCTGCATATAACCCGTGATGAAGGCAAAAACTGGAAAGATGTTACGCCTCATAAAAAAGAAGCGCAGGTCAATGCCATAGAACTTAGCCCTCATGCACAAGGCAAAGCTTACGTTGCGGTAGCAGGCTATAAATTAAATGACTACACGCCTTACATTTACAAAACCGACAACTACGGTAAGCGCTGGAAGCGTATTGACGAAGGCCTACCAGAGGACGCCTTTGTTCGTGTTGTGCGTGAAGATACAGAGCGCGAAGGTATGCTGTTCGCGGGTACAGAAAGCGGTATGTTTATTAGTTTCGACGACGGTAAACACTGGCAAGAGCTAGACTTAAACCTGCCGCCTGTGGCGATTACCGATATGCAGGTTAAAGGTGATGATCTGGTCATTGCAACCCAAGGGCGAGGCTTTTGGATATTAGACGACATGAGTCCGCTACGTGAAGTGCACAAGTCGCTAGATGGCGAAGCGCTGTTTCAGTTTGAACCCGTAGATGGCATTCGCTTGCTATCTGGCGGTGGCATGACTGACCAGCCTCAAGCGAAAAACCCACCACGTGGCGCTACCTTCCGTTATTACCTGAAAGGCGCGTTAGAAGAAGAGCAAACGCTACGCATTGATATATTTAATGCCGATAACGAGCTGGTTCGCACACTGTCATCTGCACCGAGTGCATTTGAGAAGTGCGCGAAGGGGAACGAAGACGTTCGCAGCCCTGTTAAATTTAAACACCCTGCAACAAAAGCGGGTTACAACGAATTTGTATGGGATCTTCGACGTGAGCCGTTGAACTGCATCGAGAATGTGAAACTGTTTGGTGGTTGGAACGGCGCCCGAGTTATGCCTGGAGACTACAAAGCGAAAATCACAGTGGGTGAACAGGCACAAACCCGCGCGTTTAAAGTACTTCCAGACCCAAGAGAAGAAGCAGATAAAGCGCAACTTCAAGTGGTTGAAAAGAGCATTCAGGCTACAGAAACTTTACTCAATGATTTGTTTGCTCACCTGCAAAAAGCCCGTGATGTTAGAGCGCAATTAAACGGTGTGTCTGAAGATAACGTAATGCTGGCAAGCGATGTGTCGGCTTCAATCGAGCGCATTGTTAGTGCAATCGACGACTGGGAAGCGTTGGTTATTCAGCCCAAACATCAAACTTTTGAAGATGACATTAACTGGCCCAATATGCTCGACAGACAAGTACGTTTCTTAATGGATAACTTCGACAGAACAGGCGCGCCTGCACAAGCTGGCGCACTTAAACGATTGGAAGACTTAGAAGCAAAGTGGCAGCAGTATAAAGTACAGCTAGAAACCTTGTTTGGTGAAGAAGTGAAGCCATTGAACGAAAAGCTCTCAAAGCAAGGCGCGTTTGATTTAGAGAGTTTATAGGATTGAGGTAACCATAAAAAAGCCCCGTATTACGAAGTAGCAATACGGGGCAAAAAGCATCTTTAACGGGAGTTATCGATACTTGTTACGGGTCAACTGTTTAACTCGGGCGAATACATCAACACCAAGCTGACGGTATACGTGAAGTAAATCTATTAGCACCCAGTTCTCGCGTATCATGCCGTTCTCATTGCGCCAAAAATCTAAGCTGCGCATAGTGATGGGCTTATCGTTTGGCACAATGCCAAGCCAGCCATCGCCTGAAATGGTCATGCTCATGCCAGGCCAGCCAGTGAACCCCACATAATTATTTTCGGAGAACAAATGGCCGTTTGCGGGGTCGCCCACGCGGTTAGGCATACCGTTTAAAAACGCTTCCTGATGGGTATTGCGAAAGCCTTGAATACCGCGTCCGGTACCAATACCAGATGGGCCATACCAGTTTGATTTAGGATGCCAGTATTTGTCTAGGTTCATGGCAGCAACACCGCCTTCGGCGAATTTTCCTAAACTATTTAGCATATCAAGTACAAGCTGATGGCTCTGTGCGGTAAGTGACTTGTCTTCTTCAAGCAAGTGTATTCCGTCTTGGGTTGTTGGCCCCGGCACATGCCACTCGGTACCTAAGCTTGGACTAAACGGCCAGCACTTTGCTTGCATCATGACTTCAGGCAAGTCCCAAATGGCTTGAACTTCCACTATGGTGTCGCCTTCAAAACGATAGAACTCATGAAAGCGCATATGAATTTGATCACCAGTCGCAGGGATGTCTAACCAGGGCTTTTCAAGACGCCCAGTGTAGTAACCACAGCAACCTAACCAGCGCAATTGTTTGTCGTCCTCGCCAACCATAATTATGGTATCGCGGCGCTCAAGATCGGGGACAGACTCCAGCAGTGGCGCATACACCTTATCTAGCATTTCGCGGTGGCCTGTCATGTCATCAAAAGGCACACAAAACTTAATGGCGGCATCCTGTGAAAAAAGGGTATCGCCCAGCGTTTTTAGCTTTTCGAGGTCAAAGTCGTACTGTGCTTCTCGAAAAGGAAGAAACGCTTTTTTCAGTGCTATATTTGAAAAAGTAGACATCGTATTTGCCTCTAATCAATAAATTCTGGGGCTTTGGCTGTGTCACCGCGTCGGGTCACATAAATTAATGCTACCTCATCACCTTGCTGCGCAAAACTGCGAACTGCGCCAATAGGTGTGGTAAATGTATCGCCTTTATTAAGAATGAGCGCTTCGCCGTCAATAAGCATTTTGATGCAGCCGTCTTGCACATATACTACTTCTTCCTCGAAGCGTTTGTGCGTAGTAATAAAAGCACCCGGCTTGAATTTAAGGGCGCGAACGCAGAATCCATGAGACCAGTTTAGCTTTGTTTCACCAAGCTTTTCATCGGCACTTGCAGGGCCGATAAGCGGTGCTTCCAAAACTTCTGTTCCTTGGGTTAATGCCGTGTTGTTGCTAAACGGGAAATCAGCTAAACGCACCACGCACTGCTCTAACGCTTCATCATCAATTACGCGGTGTTGCGCTATTTGTTCTGCCGATGTTTTTGGCATAGGCGCAACGCCTTCAGGAATTTTTTGTCCCAGAGTAGTATCAACTAAACCACCGTTTTCGAGCAAGACAAGCCCGTAGTCGCTGGCCATATCAAAAACTTGAGGAGCCCAAAGTACACGACCTGGATCGTCTTGTCCCAATACTGCGTAAAGGTATCCCGTGCCGTCGCCTACATTTTCAAAACCGCGAAACAAATCCATAGGAATAGAAATTATGTCGCCTTCTTCCATACGCACTACGGCATCGTTGCCTTCAACGCCAGTAGTAAAGTGCCAGCTACCTTGAGACACAACAAATACTTCTTCGGTTAGGTGGCTATGCTGCGAGTTAAGGCAGCCGGGAGGCTGACGAGCTCCGCCAATGTTAAAGCCGTGCGGAATAGCAATGTGAACATGCTGGTCAGGGTTTTCGGCGACACCTGGACCAATTATGGTGAAGTTCTCTTTTTGATCACTGCCTGGCGAGCGCGTATCGATAAACGCGTTGCGGCATGGGATTAATTCTTCATAGCGGACTAAACGCTCGGATAATACTGACACGGTGATACCTCGTATTTAATGGGCGGTCCAACCGCCATCGACTTTAAGACAACTACCCGTGGTGGTCATAGACAATTCACTAAGTAGAAATATGCACGCGTTAGCAACGTCTTCGACGCTGCCTAAGCGTTGTAAGGGAATGTTGTTCATCACCATTTCAGCAAACGCTGGTTCTTGAAGCATCGGCTCAGTCATTGGTGTTTTAATAAATGTTGGCGCTACGCTATTGACGCGAATATTATTCGGCGCCAGTTCCACAGCCATGGCTTTCGTTAAGCCTTCAATTGCGTGTTTGCTTAAGCAATAAAGCGTGCGGCCAGGAGAGCCCACAAAGCCCATTTGTGATGACATGTGAACAATGGATGGAGCCTGACTTTTAAGCATTGGCGTAATAGCGGCCTGCGCAACTTTGTATGCAGAGCGAATATTTAAATTCAAAATATCGTCAATATTCTCATCGCTCTGTTCTTGCATCGGCGCAACGCGGTTCGTTCCGGCGTTATTGATTAATCCATGGAGGAGGGGAAGTGCTTGGATCTTTTCATAAAGCGCCTTATCTTGAACATCTCCCACCCAAAAGCTTAGCCTTTCTGAACTCTCGTTCTTAAGCGCCACAAGGTCACTCTCGGTACGCGCCACAGCAATAACATTTGCACCACATGCGTCAGCCAATAAAGCACACGCTTTACCAATGCCTTTACCCGCACCTGTAACCAAAATTGTCTTGTCTTTTAATAGGTCTTGAGAGAAAGCCACATGTCACCTCAAAATAATAATTGCATTCGAAGTCATTCTTATGTAATTTTTGGTGAAGATCAAGATAAATGTTTGTTCGATTAATGTAACATCTCATTCACCTTTGTAGAGGAATAGACCGTGATCAAGTACTTGAAGCAAGGCAAGCAGGCTGAAGAAAAAGCAATTGATAATCAGAAAGTTAAAGAGATAGTTGAAAATATAATTAGCGATATTGAAAAACGCGGAGACGAAGCTGTTTCGCAATACTCTGGTCAGTTTGATAAATGGACTCCGGAGTCTTTCAGGTTGAGTCGTGAAGAAATTGACGCATGTTATGAGCAGTTAACCGAACAAGAGATTAGCGATATCAAATGGGCGCAGGAACAAGTTCGAAACTTTGCGACCATTCAGCGTGAGTCAATGAAAGACGTTGAAGTTGAAACGCTGCCCGGTGTAGTGCTTGGCCACAAAAATATTCCGGTAGATAGTGTGGGTTGTTATGTACCCGGTGGTAAGTATCCGCTGGTGGCTTCAGCACACATGAGCATTGTTACGGCAAAGGTGGCTGGTGTGAAACGGGTTATTGCTGCTACTCCTCCGTTTCAGGGTAAACCCGCACCAGCGGTAATTGTAGCCATGGACTTAGCCGGTGCTGATGAAATATATACCTTTGGTGGTGTACAGGCGATTGCCGCTATGGCTGTGGGCACTGATACTATTGAACCGGTAAGTATGATTGTTGGGCCGGGCAATGCCTTTGTGGCCGAAGCAAAACGCCAATTGTTCGGCCGCATCGGTATTGATCTTTTTGCGGGTCCAACAGAAACGTTAGTTATTGCTGACGACAGTGTTGATGGCGAATTATGTGCGGCGGATTTGCTAGGGCAGGCTGAGCATGGGCTTAATTCTCCGGCCGTGTTGCTTACCAACAGCGAGCAACTGGGTAAAGATACCATGGCCGAAGTAGAGCGCCAGTTAACTATTTTACCTACTGCAGATGTGGCCTCTGTCGCATGGCGAGATTACGGTGAAGTCATTGTATGCGACACCTATGATGAAATGTTAGAGGTCGCTAACGACCTAGCATTTGAGCACGTTCAAATTATGACGAAAGACGTGCCGTACTTTCAAAAGAACATGCGTAACTTCGGTGCACTGTTTTTAGGCCCTGAAACCAATGTGTCTTATGGCGACAAATGTATTGGTACAAACCACACTCTACCCACGAAGGGCGCAGGTCGTTATACTGGAGGTCTATGGGTTGGTAAATTCTTAAAAACCTGTACATACCAGCGTGTTACGGAAGAAGCCTCAGTGATGGTTGGCGAGTATTGTTCACGTTTATGTGCAATTGAAGGTTTTGCAGGTCACAAAGAACAGGCTGACATTCGATTACGTCGTTACGGAAAAAAATAATTGAATAAAAAAAATAGGGTGACGTCATATGACGTTGCCCACGCAGCAGGAGTCTCTCAGTCGGCAGTGTCGCGGGTATATCGCCCGGGCGTTAGCGTATCTAAGAAAACCCGTGAAAAAGTGCTAAAAGCCGCAGAGGAGTTAGGCTACAAACCTAACGCCATTGCACGCATGTTGATAAACCAAAGCACGGGCATGATTGCGGTAATTATTTCATCGCGAGCTAATGTGAACTTCCCCGAAGTGTTGGCACAGCTAAATAAACACATCGCTGAGAAAAACAAGCGGGTGCTGTTATTCACACTTGATGACGCAGAGCAGCTAGAAACGGTTATTGAGCAAATATTAGCGTACCAGGTCGACGGCGTAGTCGCGCTTACAGCGCACTTCGAACCCGACAGTGTCACGCAGTTTGCTAAACACAATATTCCAGTGGTGTTGTATAACCGTGAGCTTCCTGATCACAGTGTAAGCTCGGTATGTTGTAACCATGACCAAGGCCTTCGCATGTTGGTGGATATTCTAGTTAACCATCATCACCAGCACTTCTTAATTATGGCTGGCCCAAAAGATTCTGATGTGGCCCGCGCAAGGTTAAGTGGAGCAAGGAATGCCTTATTATCTCATGGGTTTACCGACACCAACGTGGTTTATGGCGACTACAGCTATGACTCGGCGAGAGAGTGCTTAAGTGCTTATGCCGAGAAAAATGCGCTTCCTACTGCAATTATTTGTGCCAACGACACAATGGCAATTGGTGCCATTGACGAAATACGGGAAAACCTGAATTTGCGGGTACCTGAAGATATTTCAGTTGTTGGGTTTGATGGTATCAGTGCTTCTTCGTGGCACAGCTACCAGCTGACTACCGTAAGTCAGCCAACCTATTTTATGACAAAAGCAGCAGTAGAAACCCTGGTTAACTTAATTGAGAGCCCTGATATACCGCCAGAGACACGTTACTGGCCGGGCAAGCTCATTGAAGGAAACTCAGTGGCCGCTGCGCCAAGAGATAATGAGTAAACTATTATTTATACCCGGAACCCTTTGTACCGGAAACGTTTTTACCAACCAAATAACGACCTTAACTAATGCTGGTCATCAGTGCATTACCTTAGAGTATGACCAGCATGACAACCTGAGTGATGTTGCCAGTCACGCGTTACATCTTTTTGATGAAGGCGAGCCATTCAGCATTTGCGCCTTTTCAATGGGCGGTATGGTGGCGTTTGAACTTTTAGCGCGCGTTCCCGAGCGAATTGAAAAAATAGCATTGCTAGACAGCAATGCACATGCAGACAAACCTCAAGGGCGATTAGCCAGAAGCGAGCATCTAAACTATGCCGTTTCGCATGGTTTAGAAACGCTTATTCACGATCAGTTTAGCAATGTATATCTACATAAACCCAATGAAGCATTAATGAAACTAATTGCTCAGATGGCGCAGGATACAGGAATTGAGAATTATAAAGCCCAGCTCGAAATTCTTGCAACGCGCCCGGATGCTAGCGAACTGTTAGCTAATTGCGCACATCCAATGCTGATAATTGGCGGTTGCAACGATGTACTTTGCCCGCCTTCAGAACAGCAAAGAATGCATAGCCTGGCGGCAAATAGCGAATTGGTGCTGATTGAAGACGCGGGGCATTTCGCAATGCTTGAGCAAAGCGCACAAGTGAACCTGCATTTGTATAACTTTTTCGGAGGCGCAGCACATGCTTAAACAAGCGCTTAAAAACAAGCAAAGCCTTTTGGGTACGTTCATAAAAACGCCCCATTACAATGTAATTGAAGTATTGGCGCACGCTAGCATGGATGTATTGTGTTTAGATGCTGAGCATGCACCATTTTCAAGACAGGATTTAGACACCTGTATTCTTGCGGCTAGAGCAGGGAACATGCCTGTTCTAGTAAGAACACCAAACGATGCCCCAGAAACACTGCTAAATGTGCTAGATATGGGCGCAGACGGTGTAGTTGTGCCCCATGTGAAAACGGCGGAACAGCTAAGTGCCATCGTAAGGCATTGTCACTACGGTGCTGGTGGAAGAGGCTATGCAGGTTCAAGCCGATTTGCAGGCTACACAACAAAGCCACTGAGTGAAAATTTAGAGGCGGGCAAAAACGTTAGTATTGTTGCCCAGCTTGAAGATTTAGACGCAATTGAGAACATAGAAGCCATTGCACACGTTGACGGTGTCGATTGCTTGTTTATAGGTCGAATGGATTTAACCGTAGCACTTGGCGAAACCAGTGCAGACGCCCCAAAAGTTAAACAAGCGGTTGAACACTTGGTTGAAGTAAGCCACAAGGCAGGAAAAGCTACGGGCATGTTCGTGGGTAATTTAGAAGAGCTGGCCTACTGGAAAGAAAAAGGCGTTTCTCTATTTTTATTAGGTTCTGACCACGGTTTTATGTTAAGCGGCGCCAAAGCACTGCGCGAGACGTTTGATAAGGCGTAAAAAGACGGAGTTGTACCTTTTTTGTTTTGATTGGGGCAGCCTTTTGGCTGCCTTTTTTAATGAACGTTGCGATTTTTTGTGTGGCTCTTGTCTCAATGCTATCGGTAAAGGTGCAGTGATAGATATTTGGCTGTTTTTGAAGTGCCTATGATTTGATGGAGTGAACACTCTAGTCCCCGTTTTCTATTTGTAAGTATTTGAATGGCAGGTGTGTACGTAGAGCAGCCCTCCAATTAGAAGCAGGTGAAATTCCTGTAATTCGCTTTAAGCAGCCTATAAGACTGCCAACCCTATAGGCGAAATACTCAGATTAGATCTGAGCTTATATAAATTAAGGTGTTCTTCTCAGACCAACCCATTTCCCCAAAAATTAGCCTCTTATGTCGTCTGCTGAATCAAAGCTGCAGCATGTTTAATGGCTTTTCGAATCCTATGATAGGTACCACAGCGGCAGATGTTGTCGCTCATAGCATCATCAATGTCATCATCGTTGGGATTGGGATTAGACTCCAAGAGTTTGACGGCGGTTAAAATTTGTCCCGCCTGACAAAACCCACACTGAGCGACATCTTCGTTTATCCATGCTTCTTGCACCGGATGCAGAATGTCATCGACCGCAAGCCCTTCAATAGTGGTTAGCGATGCACCCTCCACTTCTTCCATCGGAACAATGCATGGGCGGGCTAGTTCCCCGTCTTTAAAGATAGTGCAAGCGCCACACACCCCAACACCGCAACCATATTTTGGGCCAGTAATACCAAGTCGATCACGCAAGAGATACAGAAGCTCATCATCGTTTTCAGCGTCGATAGAAACCGGGTTATTGTTAACGTTAAATGTAATTTGTGGCATGAATTAACCCTCTGGATAGAAGTCACGAAGTGGAAAACGACGTGGTGCAATACCCGTCGCCCTAGCAAATGCGTTGGCTATCGCCGCTGCCGCCGCAGGCACTACCAACTCGCCTGCACCTCCCGGTGTTTCTCCGTTAGGCGGCATAAAGTGCACTTCAATATCCGGTGGCGTGTTGCGCATTCGAGCAATTTCAAAATCGCCGTAACTGCTCTCGCGTATTGCGCCATTGTCGAGGTGTAAACTGGTGCGAATCATGTAGGTAATGGCATCGGTTGCCGCACCGATAACTTGCGCCTCAAGGCCGGTTGGATTCAATACTCGGTTCACATCCAGCGCGACAACAATCTTGGTGACTTTACTTTCTTTCTCCGGATCTTTGAACGTTTGTAATTCAACAAGCACGGCAGCTCGAGACTTATACTCTTTATGCAACCCGAGGCCCTGGGCACGTCCTTTTTTCATTCTCCTTCCCCAATTGCCCTCTTGAGAAACTTTCCGCAGAACAGCTTTGGAGCGCTCATCATCCAGCATTTGTAATCTAAACTGGCATTCGTCCTTGTTCATTGCGCGTGCCAATTCGTCAACAACTATCTCGTTTGCGACGGCAGCTGTGCCGGAGTAGATGCCGCGCCAAGAGGAGGTTGGCACAACGAATTTTTTTTCGTTTAGCAGCAAGGAAGTTACACCAAACTTATATTGCACTAGTTGCGTTGAGTGCCAGACTGTCTGGCTGAAAGCAGCGGGAGCTAATTCTCCTCCCAATGCAGTAATACCGTCGCCAAAGCCATGTTCGAGATCCAATTCAGCGGTCGCAGCGCGATGGTCAAACGACAACACTTTTTTACCAATTAAAAAACCTCTAGTGTAAGTCGCTTTTACGTTGTGCAAGCTGAGCGGTCGTGCGCGGCCAAACTTTGTGTCGTCCTGTCGGGTAAACATAAGTTTGATGGGGCGGTTTACAATTTGTGAAATACGCGCGCCTTCAACTGCTGCATCAAAAAATAAGCGACGGCCAAATGAGCCGCCGCTCTGAATTACATTCACCTCAACGTCAGTGGGTAAGACTCCAAGTTCACGCGCAATTTTGGCTTGTGCTGCAAGGGGCGTCTTGGCGCCAGTCCATACCCTGATCTTTGAGCCGGTTGCATCAGCAACTGCTGTCATGGTTTCCATAGGGGCATGCGCCAAATAAGGAAAGATGAACTCGCCGCCAACCGAATCGGTAGCCAGAGGAATATTAGGTAAGGTTGGCAGGTTTATCGCACGTAACTGCTCAATGACCTCGGCGTCAGATAGATGTTCGGCAGCACCCACACTCCATGAAATTTTAAGTGCATCACGCGCCCGAAAAGCTTCGCCAAAGGAGCGCGCAACAACGGCCACGCCAGAGGAATTTGCATCAACATCCAACGGAACTTCTTTGATGGCAAGGACGCCGGGCAGGCCTATTGCCTCAGAATCGTCAAACGTGATCACGCGACCACCTAAGCTGGGTGGCCTAGCGACCACAGTGGGCATCGCGTCTGGTATGTCGAGATCCATCGCGAAATCTAGTTTGCCGGTAACAATATCGCGCGCGTCAGCCCGCTTTTGCCGCGTACCGATAATTTTGTATTGTGACGGATCTTTAGGCTTTGCCAGTCGAGCTGCATCGTTGCGTCCCTCAACACCTGCGGTGAGCTCAGAGTAAGCAATGCGGCTGCCATCGTTATTTATTGCAAAGCCATTTTCTGTACTAATATCGTTCACAGAAATCCCGAAATGCACTGCGGCTGACAATTTTATCTTGTGTAACAGCGCTGCCGCGACCTTGCGCAACGGATCCCAAAGAGAGGTTACGGCGTGAGAGCCTCCTGTAATTTGACCAGTCGCTCGTCTGATTTCTGCCGGAGATAAAGTCGCATCAATTGAGGACATTTCGACGTCTAGCTCTTCGGCAAGAATCATCATTGCAGCAGTTAATATACCTTGCCCTACCTCCATTCTTGGAAGCTCAAAACGGACACGGTTATCACTCGTTATCTTAATTAAATAATCGTAGTAGAAAGGGTCACCGGAGATAAGCAACAGATCTGTTAAATCCAGTTCATCTGCAAGTTCCGGTATTCCTAACAACCGGGCGTTGGCATCCTGAGGACGTATAGCTCCGCAAGTTATATGTAACGCAACAGCAAAACTCGACCCCTTAAGCATGTAACCAATAAACTTTCTTCGTCCGGTGTTTTCTAACTCGACACTATGCTCGTCATCACTACCGGATTGATCATGTTTCTGTGAGGAGGTAATCGTCTCTATTTGTTCTGCATGGTTGCTTTTTGTCATAAATTCTCCGTTTCAGGTCAAGACCTTCAATCGTTAACTTAAGCTTAAGAAAATTCGTTTATTTAACTTAGGTATTTGCAGATTGCTAAATAAATGTTAATGAGATGCTAACATTGCGTGCACTTTATTAAGCATTAATAATAATTAATACTAAAGTAGGGGGATCCCCTTATTGTAATAGCGACTTTACTCACTACGAACGCGATTTTCTTGATCAAAAGGGCAGAAGCTCACCACGGCCCGTGCTGGCTAATGGATAACTATCCGCTAGGGCATCGCTGGCTGCCATCAACGTGCCATCGCTGATTATGGACGGAGCATAAGAAACATTAACGCCATACTAGGCACAATGGCAGCCGTATTTGATTCTGGTAGGTTTTCCTAATAGGTGTTTTGAAGAAAATATGAAATGAGTTTTCGCCAAGGTAATTCAGTGAACTGAACTGTGATCCTAAAATTCGAAATGAGATTTGTGGAAGTTCTTGCCTCAACATATAGTATGCTCAAGCTCTCGCATGTTTTGCAACTTATGCATCAAAGTCAAAACCATCGTGGGATGGTGTAGTCGTCAAAGCTTGAGGTTTGTGCGGGTTCGAAAACCTGCTGGGCTCGACAAGTATTGGCGGTAATCGGAGAGTCTAATTTGTCTATATGCATTATTAATTTGTTGATGTCCGCTTGACTGAACGGTCATCAGCAGTAATACAAGGGGCTATAGCCTCAGATCACTTATTATCACTTTTTACGTTTTTATGAATGTTTTCCATATAGGAATCTGAGACCAGGACCGAAGTTCAAGGAAATTTTCTGAATATCCGCTCCTTGCCAACAGCCGTCCCTTAAAACTAAAGCATCCACAAAAAAACTAACCCCTCAACCTCTAATCACCACTAATAGAAAGCCAAAAAAAACGCCTCTACACACGGAGAGGCGCAAAATTCTAACGTATCAAATTTTAGTGACTGGAAGCTGATACGTTAGCTTAAAAAGGGTGGTTAGAAGGGAAGGGGGGCACCAAAGCGTTTTTCAAACGCGATAGAATCAACTACCCAGTACTCGCTCACAATCTTATTCTCTTTAAACGTAAGCATGGTTGCTAAGGGCAGGCGCACGCGTACTAGGCCGTTATCAGTCTTCAGGTCTGCATCTATTCGCCATCTAACTAGCGCGTTACTTTCATCAGCTATTACTTGTTCCAACTGGCAATAACGGCGGTGTAACTTTCCCTCAAGTTGAGTCAGCCAAGACGAGACTGAAGGGGAACCTTCTTTGTTTAACACTTGGCTATTTACGCTAATATGGGTAGCGTCACTGTATAGTTCTTTGATGCCAGCCGTGTCGAAGCCTTGCCACACTTGCCACCATCGCGACAGTAGCGCCTTGCTCTTATCGCTAGTGTTACTTGCAACCACATCGTTAATGCCCGCATGGGTTGTCTTAAGATGAAGTTGAGGGTCAAATTCGCTCAGCTGTAATGGGTCTGGCTCCGGCCAAAAAGGTAGCGACATCGAGTTGTCATAGCCAGGGGCTTCTTTTGTATTGTAGTGTGCCGCTAGTGAAGCACTGTCTACCCATTGAAGCAATTGCTTGATAGCGCCATTGCGATGTTCGCATTGTGCAATAAAGTATGTGGTGGTCGATGCTGATGAAAGACAAAATACGCCTGCTTCAACATCACCACTTTGCACCTTCGCGCATAATTCAAAGGTCTCAAAATGCGTTGTAATATCAAGCCAATTAGCCATTAAACCCCGTTGCTGAATTGGCCCGTAGTGCAGTCTTTCTCCTAAAAGCCAGCGGCTTGAATGAAGCAAGGCAGCGGTAAGTGTTTGTGTGTCTTGTTTTTCTAGCAACTGCTGAATTGTGCTTAACATGCTTATGCCTCCGTCGCTTGTGGTAGTTTGCGCATAAGGTTTGCCAACGCTGCTACTTCGTCAAACACCGTAAACTCCTTGGCTATTACACCGTCTTCAATCTCAAAATGAGTTGCACCTAAAATGTAATGGGGTTGCTGATTAAACTGCGCATATTTGCTTTGTGTAGCATTGTAATGACCTGCCAGTCCCCACCTAAGCGCAATGTTCACGCGATTGTCGTCGTAATGGGTAACGCAAATGTGATCTACTACCATGTTGGCGTCTGGGCAACTGGCCAAGTACTTAATGAACATGCCGCCAATAGCTGCATTGCCAGTGGCTTGGCGTCCGCCCGGCCACTGCACTGACGCATTAGGTTTATAAAAGTCAGAGAGCTTATTGAACATGCGCTTATTGAAGATTTGGTCGGCCCATGATTTGGCAAAGTCGCCCCACGGCTTGTCTTGTTCTGGCAATGCTTCCCAGCGCGATGCCTCGTTAGCACATGTTCGTGCGTACTCTTCATTTAGCCATTGGGTAAACGTGCTCGAAACAGGAAACTTGGCTTGAAACGCTGCAGCATCGTCTAGCTCAATACCAAGCTGAGCGATAAGAAAGCTATTGTCTCGCATTAGCCATTCGTAAAAAATCTTATTGTCTCTGCACATGCAGTCTGCAATGGTGGTTACACGCCCGGTTTTGCCTGTTGGCGCGCCAAATTCAGAGGGGCCCTTATTGGTCATAATACTGGTGATACGGTGCGACGAATAATACACATCGTTGGCTTCTTCACGGTAAATAACGTCTTCACCTATAAGCGACCTGTCAGGGAAGGCGGCAATGGTTTTTAACGTATTTTGAACCACCACATCAACACTGTCGGCATAACCGCCAAGCGTATGTACCGGGCAGTAGTCAGCATAATAATCGTAGCAAGCGCCAATATTTTTCTGCTCCCAAATACGATGGGTAATGCGCAAAATATAGTCTGCTAAGTCGACAAACTCTTCATCGAAACCCGCTAAGGTTTGCGTTTTACTTCGTGCAGGGTCCAGCATGTCATGCAGAGGCTGCCAATACACCGTTTTTGCTATGGATGTTTCGCTCATAGAATCTCCCTCAAAAGCGCTGAGTTTGGCTTTTAAAACATAAATTGAATTGAAAATAAGAACACGAGTGTGAGTAAGAAGAACCCAAACAATATGTAGTTGATTGGGTCTACGCGGCCGGGTACGCGATACCATCCTTGCTCTTTCTCATCGAGACCTTCGCGCGCGAAGTGTTGCTGCTGCCCTTTAATGGTATAAGCGTTGTATTCGGTTTGAACGCCATCGATAAGGCGACTAGCAATCATAGACACCACAATGTTGGCACTTGCACCTATGATGCAGTACCAAGGCCACGCGATATCTGTATTTAAGGCCACTAAAGTCACAACAATAAAGCCGCTTAAGGTACCAATGATCAGGCCATTTTCGGTTGTTTGCTTAGAGAAAAATCCTAAGAAGAACATGCCCATTTGCGCACCTACAAAATAGGAGCCTACTTTAGACAAAATTTCTAAAATTGAGCCTTCACTGAATAGGTGGTAGCCAATTGCTGGAAAAATAATAAGTACGGCGAAGAACAAGGTGAAAATACGTGAAGCCTTAAGGTAATGGGCGTCCGACGCGTCTTTCTTGAAGTATTTGATGTAGAAATCGATAGTTGCCACTGTCGATAGCGAGTTAAATGAGGAGTCTAGGCTAGACATGGAAGCGGCCATAACCGCGGCTGCAATAATGCCCATTAAACCCGGCAAGCCGTAATCGGTTGCGAACTGCAAAATGATTGTGTTGCTGTTTTCGAAGGTTTTGCCTTGATAAAAGTCGTAGAACAACACGCCAAGTACAATGAAGAAGAAGTAGATGAAGAACGCGCAGAAACCCATTAATAAATAAGATTTTTTGGCGTCACCAATATTCTTGGCAGCCAGCGTTCGCTGCACCATCATTTGGTTGGTGCCGTATACGGTGATGTGGTACAGCGTCATAGCAATAATGCCGCTCCACACTGTAGTTTCTTCAGTAAAGTCGAAGTCCCAATTAAGTGGGTTTAATTTACCCTGAGCTTTAAGCTCGCTCATTGATGAAGATAGCGTAGTGTCGCCGCTTTCAAGCAGGGCGTACATAATGATGCCCGCGCCCACAAATAAGATCACTGACTGAATAACGTCAGTCCAAATTACGGCAGTAATGCCGCCCATCATGGTGTAGATAAGCGCTATGGCAGTAACTATAACGATAGACCACACTACAGGTACGCCAGTAATGAACGACAACACAAGAGAGGTAGCATAAAGAATAGCTGCTGAGCTCATGATTTGGCTTAGCATAAAAATGCTGGATACCATGGCGCGGGCACGCTTGCCGAAACGCCGTTCTTGGTAATCGTAAATGGACGCGACACCCGCGTTATAGAAGAATGGGAAAAAGAATATGATTACAGCCATGATGACGAGAGGGTAGTTCAAATGAAGTGCTATAACGGATAGCCCCTCTGAATAAGCCCAGGCTGGTGCCCCAAGAAACGTCATGGCGCTAACGTAAGTGGCAATAACCGAAATACCTATTGCCCACCACGGAGTTTGTTTTTGACCGAGATAAAAATCGTCGGAATTTTTTATATTTTTACCAATCACCAAACCTAGCAACAGGTTGGCAATGATGTACCCGCCTAAGATAGACCAGTTTAAAACGCCAAAATTTTCAGTCATATTCTTTACTCTGCCTGCTTAATAAGCGCGCTTTCTATTTACAATAATATTCAACCTAATACATAATGACTTCGAAGTCATTAATTATTTCAGGCCAGTATTAACAATTTTTTAAACAAAGAGGCGTAAGTCATGAGTTTTAATAGCGAAAAAGCCGTTGTCAGATCCTATCAAGCCGCTTTTGACAAAGGTGAGGCAAGTGATGTTAAAGGCGTAGTGAAATCGTATGTTGATGAAAATGCAAAGATTTATGCCTGCTATCCGTTTGATAAATGTTCGACTCCAGCAGAATTAGTGAAAGAGTTGTGGGAGCCGTTAAAACAGAGTTTTACGCGTATGAAGCGCCGTGAGGACGTATTCATGGCGGGAGATAACAGCGCCGGCGAAGGCAAGTGGGTTATGTCGATGGGTCACTTTGCTGGACTGTTCGACAAGCCATTTCTTGGCATTAGAAGTACGGGCAAACTGGCTTTTTTACGGTATGCCGAGTTTTTTGAAGTACGTGAAGATAAGATAGTTAGCCACGCTATTTTCTTCGACTTAATTGCACTAATGCAGCAAGTTGGGCTTAATCCTTTGCCCGTAGAAACAGGCCATACGTTTGTTTATCCAGGGCCATGTGATCACAACGGTTTACTGTTTGAAGAGCAAGATCCTCAGGAGTCTAAAAAGACCATTGAGCTGGTTGAGGACATGGTAAAAGACCTAGATTCTTTAAATAAATCGGGTAACGACAACTGTCCTCCAGAGCTTCTCGCCAAATGCTGGAGTGAAGATATGGTGTGGTATGGCCCAGCGGGAATAGGGGCTACATTTACTATCGAGCGTTACCAGCAGCAACATCAATTTCCTTTTCGTAAGGGACTGAAAGATAAAGTTTTTAATGGTCATGTGGCGCGCTTTAGTGAAGGCAATTTTGCCTGTTTCTTTGGCTGGCCGAACCTATCGAATACGGCTGGTGGCGGCTTGTTCGGCATGCCGGCGTCGGGTATTCGTGCCGACATGCGAGTGGTTGATGTGTACTATCGCAAAGGGGATAAATTACTGGAAAACTGGGTGTTGATGGATGTGCCTTATTGGTTAAAACAGCAAGGGTTAGATATCTTATCGCGCACTGCCACCTACAGTTAATCGAACAATACCAAAGGCTTTATACCTGAAATTGGTGTACTGACTGACGTCATTTTCCCTCGAAGCTACCTAGCAAAACGTCCGTTTTTGCTAGGTGGGCTTTCTGATAACCCAAGCTATCTCAAATGCACTTTCTTACCTTTTTTCACTAATGCTTAACTCATGCATCAGCATTCGGTTTCTATCCATCCGAGTGCCATTTTTCTATGCAGATCCTACCAGTCATTTTTGACTTGAAGTCTATATTTATACTTCGAAATCTTATTTTAACTGTCATTGTTAAAGCTCTTTGTTTATAAATAAATCCTTTTATTACAATATATTATTTGTTCTTAATGTATTTAAACAAAAAATTAAAATTCATGAATTAACAATCTTTGAACATTTTTATTGACTTCGAAGTAAATTGAGTTGTATGTTTGTTTAGACCAAGAATTAAACAACCTAGTATGATGTTGTCACAGGCAGGGTCATCAAAGGCTTGATAAACGCAGGGCACTAACAGGTTACTGCAGATAAGGTTTTATTAATCCGGGAACTATCACGATGAAGCAAGACCAACGAAAGTACCATACAACATACCTCTCCCGCGCTATTCAAAGTGCACTTCTAATCAGCGTTAGTTTTTGCGCTAGCGCCCAACAAGAAACCCCTGACAGCGAAGCTAAAGCAGCGGGTGTTGAACGTATTGAAGTAACAGCAAACCGACAATCTCAAGATTTGCAGGAAGTATCGTCTTCTGTAAGCGCGTTAGGTGCAGATGATATTTTGCGTAACGGCATTGAAAATATTAGCGGTCTTGAAAACGTTGTTCCCGGATTAAGAATAGGCAGCTCGGGTGGTGAAGTTCGTCCCGCTATGCGTGGTGCTCGTACCAACGAAGTCGGCGTGGCCGGTACAGGTATTGCTGAACAAGTTGTTGGTATTTTCCAGGATGGTATTTATGTGCCAACGACCACCGGTGGCTTAGGGGCTTACGTTGATATTGAGCGCATTGAAGTACTGCGCGGGCCGCAGGGAACATTGTATGGAAGAAATACATTTGCAGGTAGTATCAACGTTATTTCAAAGCAGCCTGAACTTGGCTATACCAGTGGTTCTGTGAAACTTACTCATGGTAGCTATGACCGTTCGGCCTATGAAGCTATTCTAAACCTGCCGCTTAGTGATAAGGCCGCTACGCGCTTTGTCATGAGTCACGACCGTCATGACGGCATGATCGAAAACCATTTCTTGCCGGGCTCGTCAGACGATTTACGCGAGAAAAACCAATTCTACTTACGTAACACGACTAAATACGAATTCTCAGACGATGTTACTGCATTGCTTCGCCTTGATTACAGTAAGAAAGACGCAAACTCAGAAGCGATTTGGGGTTACCAACAAATTGCGGGTTATCAAATTTCTGAAACTTCACCGGGGTCGGGCGTTTACAACCCTATTGCTACGGTAACACCTGGCCACATTTATCAGCCAGCTGATGCAGAGCGAGATGATGAAGGCCCTTACGATGTATACAGAAATGCGGTGTCTTTTGATAACCAAGAAGCGTGGTCGGCAACCTTGACACTCGACTGGGCGATGGACTGGGCAAACGCAAAGTGGACCACTAACTACTCTGAACTGTCAGGCGAGCAATTCTACGATAACGACTACAGCGATGGTGGCTTAGACTTTGTTGGTGGCTTTGGACGTCAGGACGATCAAAAAGCGTTTTCTACCGAACTACAGTTGTCGTCTGTTGAAAGCGATAGCCCGTTTTCTTGGATAGCAGGCGTTTATTTGTTCTCGCAAGAAGCGGATTGGGAATGGCTGTGGCGTGAGGATACAACCGGTAACGGTGAGCCAGATTCTATTACGGTTCCTTCGTGGGGAAATCCAAATCACGACCCGCATGAAGTCGACTCTGTAGCCGTATTTGGGCAAGCTCGTTATCAACTTAACGACAGCAACCGCTTGTTGGTTGGCCTTCGCTACAACAAAGACGAAAAGACATTTACAGGCGATTCAATTCCCGATTGGGACGACTCAGCGGTATTGTGGAAGTTAGCTTATGAGCTAGATGTTGCAAAAGACATGATGGTCTATGCCAGTGCAGCAACAGGTTATCGTACTGGTGGTGCTAACGACGCGAGGGTGGTAGCGCGTGGCGCCGATCCGCTATACGACAATGAAGAAGTTATTTCTTACGAAATTGGCCTGAAGAGCTTTTTATTCGATAACACCGTTCGGTTTAATGTTTCTGCTTTTGCAAACCAATACGACGACGTGAAAGCGCAGTTGTTTGCAGTTTCGTGTAACGACACAACAACTGACTTAACCGTGGCACAGTGCGTTTCTACTGGCGTTAGTACAACCTTTGAATACTATGAAAACGGTGGTCAGGTTGACACCTACGGGTTAGAAGCTGATTTGGAATGGCGCCCACTAAGCGAGTTAACGTTAAATGCAACTTTGGCGCTTCTTAACGCCGAGTTCGCTGACGACTTTGCTGTAGGTAATTCTCAACTTCAGCCGCTACTTGGGTTAGGCAATGTTGATGGCCGTCAGGATATAAACGATCCAAATAGCCAGTTTAGCTTTGCGGGTTACTCTCCAGCTATGTCGCCTGATTATACGCTGGGCCTAAGCGCAAGGTATGAGTACTCATTGCCAAATGGCGGTTACTTAACGCCTTATCTTCATGTGAACTTTGTTGACGATCACTACGCGTTTGATATCAATATTCCTGAAACAAAAGTAGATGCTCACGCCATGGTAACGGCTCGCATTTCTTGGGAAGTAAATGAAAATTTAAACGTCGATTTCTTTGCAAATAACCTGACGGATGAAGAAGTGCTTACTCGTGCAGTGGTTCAGTCTCAAGTGCTTAATGGGCTGCCTATCAACTCCATTCAGGCAAACTGGAATAACCCGCGTACATATGGCGTAAGCTTACAGTACAAGTTCGACTAACACGTGTAGCGCAGTGCGCTATTTTAAACGCTGAACAAACTGGGCAATCACTAGGGTGATGAGCCCAGTTTTGGTTCTTAGCGCTAAATCTCTACTTTACGCTCTGTTTCAAAACCCTAATTACGCATTCTTTAAACAGAGCTTTTAATATGCAGTACTCAACACTTTTTTGGGAGATATGAGATGAAAGGTTCACGTCCAGAACAAGGCATTCTTACAAAAGACAACGACTTGTCAAAAACGCAGGAAACCATTGATACCATAGACGCTATGGTCGATGGATTAAATGATCATGATATCGACAATATGGGCCGTTTCTTCAGCGAGAACTTTCGCTGGATGGGCAATGCAGGTTGCGGTTTCAAACAAGGGTTAAAAGAGTTTCAAGACAACTGGCAGCGACCGTTTCAGGCTGCGTTTTCTGATAAAGTTTGTATAGATGAAGCTCGCGTCACACAAGGTGAGTGGTGCGCTGCGTTTGGTCGCCAAGAAGCGGTTCACACTGGAACCTTTATGGGAATAGAGCCTACCGGTAAAAGAGTTGAAATTCGCTATATGGATTTTTGGAAAGTGGTAGACGGTAAAATTGTAGATAACTGGGTTAACGTTGACTTCCCCTACATTATGCAGCAGCTAGGTGTAGATCCGTTCAACGGGCACGGGTGGGAAAACCGTGACTCAGGGAAAATGCCAGTGCAAAACGGCGAATAGAAAATGTATAACAAACAAGCCGGAACATCGAAGCCACCGGCTTGTTTGATTTTATTACTAGAACTGGTACTTAACGCTTACCGTATAGTTAGTTGGTGAGCCTGGCATAGTCCAAAGCTGATGGTATGAGTTCTCAAAGTAATCTCTGTCGAACAGATTATTCACGTCAAATCTCATAGAAAGTGCATCGCTGATATTCACTGACCCTGCTAAGTTCACAAGGGTATAAGACGGCAAAATGAATGTTGGATCGGTGGTTTGTCCTAAGCGATCGCCAACGTAACGCATGGTCACACCAAAGAACGCTTCTTTTTCAAATACGCTGGTGAAATGGTTAAGCGAGATATACCCCGAATGCTTGGCGATATTGATTAATCGCGACCCTTTAGGTATAGGCACGCCCCAATCCAAGTTATTGACTTCGTTAGCGGTTTTAGCATCTATGTATGCGTATGCCATATCAAGGCGAATGTCTGAAGTAAGGTCAGTCGTTAACTGAAATTCAACCCCTTGGCTTTCAACTTCTCCAAGCGTGGCAGAAAAGCCAGTGTTCGGTTCTGCGGTTAGCATGTTGGTTTTTTCAGCATCAAAAATAGCGATGCTACCTGAAAACATATCAGCAATGTTTTCCCATTTAGCACCTACCTCAAAAGAAGTGGTTTCTTCAGGGTCAAACGCGTTGCGGTCAGAGTCAAGTCCGGGGTTGGGTCTGAAACCTTCTGCATAACTAGTGTAAAGGCTTACAGAATCATTGATTTCATACACGAAACCAAAGCGTGGCGTCACTTCCGTTTGGTCTTGTTCTTGCCCTTCATTGCTTAACTTATTAAGAATGTCTTGCTCGAATTTGTCCACGCGAAAGCCAACTAAAAGCTTGGTTGCTTCGCTAAGTTCTATAACATCTTGTGCGTAGAAACCTAACCCTTTTTGCTTTTCAGCCGTGAGTGTAGTAGGCGTAACGTCAGGTCTGAAAATAGTGTAGTCTGGATTTTCAGGGTCGATGCTATAAGTGGTATCACCCGCACCCCACGCAGTGCGCCAACGACGATAGTCTGTATCGATGTGGTAGTTGTAATAGTCCAAACCAAACAAGACGTTATTTACGAAGCCTGCCACATCTACCACGCCACTTAATTCAAAGCGTAGTGATAAGTCTTGCGCTTGATAGTCACGGGTTCTGCGTTGCCTTGAAAGTATAGATGGGTCGGTATACAAAAGCTGACGGCCTTCTGACAGTTCAGTATCTGATGACTGCCCTTCAAAAGAAGAGTCTCTGTAGGCGAAGCCACTGAGTAAATGCCAGTTGTGATTCAACTCGTGATTTAACACTAGCTGATGTCCGAAGGCTTTAACTTCATGGGCTCCGTCTCTAACATCACCATAAAAGTCTTCGGCATCTACGGCGTCAAAGTCGTTATTTAATATGAACACACCGCGATCAAGCGGCTTTTCCTGATCCAATATTTCCATCTGGTAGCTTAAGCTGGTGTGATCAGAAATGTTCCAAATGAATGAAGGGTTAAGGTTCAAATTCTTGAAAAACACGTTATCGCGATAAGTATCAGAGTCTTCGTATGAACCGTTAACGCGATACGCCATGTCTGAATTAATGCCGTTCGTGTAATCGAACTCTACTTGTTTTTTATCAAAATTACCTAGGGTACCCTGGATGTAGCCTTGCTCTTCGAACTGAGGTTTTTTGGTAATAACGTTAATGGTACCGCCAGGTTCACCTTGACCATATAAGGCTGAACCCGGCCCCTTCATTACTTCTATGGTTTGAACGTTAACCGTGCTTCTATTACCGCTATAGCCACGCACGTTGAAGCCGTTTATTAAATAACCCGATGGGTTATTTTCATCGCCAGAAAAACCTCGGATCGCAAAGCTATCGAACATGCCGCCAGAGTTGTTTTGTCTAACAATGGTGGGCGCAAAATCTAGCGCATCGATGAAGCGCGTGATCCCTTCATTCGCTAAGGTATCAGCAGTAATTCGGTCGATTGCTTGTGGGGTGTCGATTAGCGGTACATTACCACGGTATGGCTGAAAGTGTCTTTTTACCTCAATGTGTTCAAGTTCATCATGTGCACCTTGAAGGGAGCTTTCATCACTTTGCGCAGCGGCGCTTACTGATAATGCAACTAAAGAAAATATAAACGGTGTTTTAAGGTCAAGCATAAGCAAGGTATTACGTGTCTTTGGCAGGTTTTGTAGAGGTCGCGAATGTTATGTTATCTCGTTTCTTTTCTCAATGGTGTTGATGGATGTAGAGGTGAAATTGATGATTATTTAGGACTAATTGCATACAGGGAGCTTCTTTTGAAAAGTAAAAACGCGCAAAGCGTTGTTACAAAGTGAACATACTGGTCCAAACTCAACTGTCTGGCGTTTTCCTCTGCCTACCAATGCTATACACTTCGCGTTTTTGTTACGCCTTATTGCTGGCTACCCGTAAATTTGAACTAGGACACTAAATGCGTCATACAACACTCTCTTTGCTCTTCTGTACTGTACCTTTTGCGGCGATGGCCGCTGAAAGTGTTGATACTTCAAGCGCTAACGCTGGCGTGAATAGCAACGAAAAAGGCGTAGAAAAAATTACGATTGAAGGGGCGGCGACGGCGAACAACGAGCCGGTAGGGACGTTTAATTCACCTATATCTAACTTAGAGTACGATCCGCGAGTCGATTTGCAATCAAGGAACATGGCAGAAGCGCAGGCTGACGTGACTATTCGCGGCGGTATATTCGAAAATACGGGTTTTCGCATAGGAAGCGCAACGCTTATTGACCCGCAAACGGGGCACTATTTCGCTGAAATTCCCATTGCGCCAGAAATGCTGACGAAACCGAGTATTTTCACGGGGGTCGATAACGCGCTTTACGGCGTAAATAGCTCTGTAGGTACCGTGTCTTACGGCTGGCGTCCCATCCAAACAGCAGGCAGTGTGTCAGTGGGAGTAGGTAATAACAACTTCAATTTGCAGCGTGTACACGGTGCAGTAAAGCACGCGCTTAGTGATTTACCCGGTTGGTCTGTCGGGGTTGAAGGGGAGTATTCTCGCTCTGAAAGTGATGGCACTATTGCCAATGGCGATCATGACTTCGAACGCGCGTCTGGACGTATTCAGCTGGCAAGTAAAGACTCACAAACCGACGTGTTTTATGGCTTTCAGCAAAAGTTTTTTGGCTGGCCTAACTTGTACACGCCTTTTAATGTAAACGAGACAGAAGACATTCAAACCCGTTTGGTCATGCTAAATCACAAACAGCGCTACGGCGAAGAGAGCATGAAAAATACCTTTGAAGTTTCTGCTTACTACAGAGAGAATGACGACCATTACGTATTCTCACGTGAAAATCCTGAAGCGTTTCAGGCGTTTCATGAAACCCAAGTGAAGTCATTGGCGTTTTCCGGTACTCATAATGTTTCGCAAGAATTTGGTATCAACTACGCAGCACAGCTTACTGCAGACGACATCACATCAACCACGCTAGAGAACAATTTCACCTCTCGCGACTACTACAAAATAAGCGTAGTGCCCGAGTATCGAACTCAGTTGAACAGCAATGAATCGCTTACCGTTCGTTTAGGTGGGGCGTTTGACGATACAAATCGCGACGACGATCGATTGACTTTTGTGGGCGATATTAGTTGGCTTACCCAAGCAGGGAGCAATGCTTCGCGTACACTCTATCTTTCGTATGCAGAGGCGACGCAGGTGGCTGGCTACACTGCTGTAGGCGGCAGCACCACAAGCGGTCTGTTTAGAAGTAACAACCAGTTACAGCGAGAAGTCAGTAAAAACTTAGAGTTTGGGGCGTCATTTGATAAAACGTCTTTCAAAGTTGATACCGCCGTATTTTATCGCTGGGATAACGAGCTGACAGATTGGACGTATAGCTTCGATGCTACTTCAGCTCGCAGTGCAAACCCGGTTGATATCGAAACCTTAGGTGTTGAGGTGATTGCTATTAAACGCTTTGAGAGCGCAGATGTGGTGGCCAGCTACACCTATTTAGATAAGTCTGAAGACTATCGAATTGATGAGGTAGACGCGAGCTTTTACGCGCTTAACTATCCGCCGCATCGCGCCACCCTTGGGTTGGTGTGGTTTGCAACCGATACGGTTGAAGTGCGCATTGACAACGAGTGGCGGAAACAAGAAACCAATGCGCTTAGAAACGGCGGTGACTCTGCGTTTTTCTCACATGTCACTTTCACATATTCACCGGCTCAGATTGAAGGGTTAAGTCTGGTATTGGCAGTCGATAACTTGTGGGATGAGCGCTTTGAAGAAATTCCTGGTACGCCGGGTCGAGGCGACCAATATTCTGCAACTGTAACCTACTTTTGGTAAGGACGGCGCAATGACCGTTAATTCTCCTCATACCTTGGACGATTTTGCTGGACGATGGACGCTCTCGCGCAAAATCATCCAGCGAAACGGCGACGTATTTACCTTTTCTGGCGAGGCTGAATTTAGCTGGCTTGAAGGCAAAAGCTACGTAGGTGAAAGCTATGTAGATAACGGCCACATCGGCAAAGACGACATAGTCAAAAAACACAAAGGCAAAAAACACAAAGACAACGTTGGCGCAAAAAAAGAAATGTGCAGCTTAGCGTATAACGAAAAAGGTGAGGTAACGGCGCCTAACGGCAGCGTTATGCCAGCAGAGCGTCGGTATATTTGGCAGCAACTTCAAACCGGTTTGCTTGAAGTGTTGTTCGACGATGAACGTCATTTTCATACATTTAGTGCGAGCAACCCGAACGCCGAACACTTATGCGGCGATGACAATTATGTAGTGCGCTATGACTTTACAAAGTGGCCTGTGTGGCGCTCAACATGGCAGGTCAAAGGCCCGCGCAAAGACTACACTATGGTAAGTGAGTATAGCCCTGCGTAGAATCGGCTTTGTTTAGGCTTAGATCTGCTTCTGTTTTTTGGTGTATTGATGAGACATCCAAAGCGCAATAGCAATGATGGCTCCGCCAAAAAACAGACGAGTAAAATCTGTGTCTTTTTGCCAAAGCAGTAAATTAACAACCAGCCCTGCCGGAATCAGCGCGTTGTTCATTATGGCTAACGTACCACCAGAGACTTTTAGCGCGCCTTGATTCCAAAAGTAATACCCAAGCCCTGATGCCACAATACCCAACCACAGTAGCACTCCCCATTGCTCGGTATTTTGCGGTAGTTGGCTTGTGTTTCCGAATAGGAAAAATGCGGGCAAGGCTACAACTAACGCGCCTAAATAAAACCACGCGAATACGTTGTGATAGGGTACTTGAGCTGTAAAAGTCGAGGTCAGCTTTTTATAACCCACTTGTCCTAGTGCAAAGGAAAGATTCGCACCCTGAACAATGGCAAAACCAAACCAGTAGTTATCAGTCACGCCATCAAAGCGAATTATGGCTGCCCCTGCGGTAGCGACAAGTGCACATAACAAGTAAAACGGAGTAAATCGCTTAAAGAGGGCGTCATTTAAAATGGCGACATAAAGCGGCGTAAAAATGGTGAAAAGTAGTACCTCAGGCACGGTTAAATACAAAAACGCGTGGTAAAAGAAAATGTACATTAACCCCAGCTGCACCGCTCCTAAACTCGCCAGAACTGCCTTTTGTTTAGGGTTTAATAATGCCGGCTTAAGAAAGGGGAGGAAAACAAGTGTGGCGAGCACAATGCGTGTCAAAACAGCAAAATAACTGTCTACTGAGCCAGCCAAAAACTCGCCTATGAGCGAAAAGGAAAATGCCCACAGGACAGTAACTGCTATTAAATAAAACACACGCTATGCTTCTTTGTAAGTTCAACCGCGGCGTAAAATAGGCTATCGCCGCTCGTATATCAATAGTTAGCTTACCCTCTATCAAAACTCGCTTCAGAAGTTTGTGTAACAGCGGAAGTTTCGCAATCGTTTGGAATAGTGCAGGCGCGACTTTCTGGCGAAAGGGAATGACCTATTAATACAGGGTACAGCCAAGCGCCAAAGCATGCTCCACATATAGGCGCTACAATAGGCACAATAAAGTAGGGGATGTCTTTCGCCCCATCAAGCGCATACTCCCATCCTGCAATATAGGAAAATAGCTTTGGACCAAAATCGCGAGCAGGGTTCATAGCAAAACCGGTCAACGGCCCTAAAGAAGAGCCAATGACAGCAATGACAATACCAATTAGTAGCGGATTCATGGCTCCACGAGATGCGCCGTTATTTTCATCGCCCAGTGCCAGGATTGCGAACATCAATACTGCAGTGATAACGAACTCAACGCCAAAGGCCTCCCAGAATGAAAGGGCTTCGTGAGGAAAAGTAGAGAAAATGCTGGCTGTTGCTAAAGCCTCTACACTATTGCGTGAAAGGTTTTGAGTGAGTTCATAGTCTATGAAAAGTTGGTGATACAACCCGTAGATAAGTGCGGCAGCAGCGAATGCTCCCAGAAACTGAGAAAGAATGAAGGGAGCTACTTTGTGTTTTTCAAAACCATGAAAAAGCGCAAGCGCAATGGTTACTGCAGGATTGATATGTGCACCTGAAACCCCAGCAGTACAATAAATGGCAACAGCTACGCCAAACCCCCAGACAATACTTATTTCCCATTGACCGAAAGAAGCACCGGTTAATACCAATGCTGCGACTGCACCAACACCAAAGAAAATAAGAATTGCAGTGCCTATGAATTCAGCAATACACTGGCGGAAAAGCGTTGGTTCCTTGAGAGGTAACATAATTCATCCTTTAAATCTTTTACCAGTACAACACGTTGTGCAGAAAAAGAAACGACAGAGTTATGTTAGGGAAAAATGAAGGCAGAAACCGTTTTGTTTTGCGCAATATTGTATTCACTGTTCATTTAACTAACAGGCCGTTTAGTTCTTATTCTGACGCAGCTACCCATGTACATTTAATTGGGGGCATCATAAAACGAACATAAACGAACTACAAATGAGCAAAAACGAATATTCGTCGTTGTTGGTTTCCTATAGCGCTCCTGCTTGAAGGCAGTGAACACTGTAAAGCTTAATTTAGTGGAATACAGAAAGCTCTGTACTGGGAATATTATTTTTGGTGTCGCTATCAGATTTCAACTCTCCAGCTTCCTCAACCAGTGCCGTCATGGCGTCAATAATATCGAGAAAGTTTGATAACTGCTCTGGCGTTAGGCCATTAGATAAGTTTTCTATTTTATTAATAAGCTGTTTAGTTGGTAGGCGCATAGTGTCAAAATCTCGTTGTTTTATAGCGTGAAAAACCTAATTTCATAACATAAGGTCATGGTTCTTAGTAAGACCTTCAAAAAACTTGCCAACATTTTTCTGACGACGCTAGCTGATGTTATTCGTAACAACACAGGTATTGGAAATGAAATACCAGACAATGTGTTTTACGTAAGTGACTCGACTAACTAGCTACAAATTGCATACCGCTACACCATTTGTGTGCCGGTCTTCTTACTACTATTTTTTTGTGGTAAGGGAAGCCGCTTTACTAAGAGTAGAAGAAAGCGCTTTTTTCTTTCTATCTCTTTTTTATTCCACTCTCTTTTTTATTTCACTATACCGTGTTGCCAATCCAACGTGATGCTGTTCTTTTCTCGCAAAACATCGAAAATTTTTTAACGTCCTATCGGTCTGTTTTTAATGCAAAAAATACGTTAAACCCAATGCTTTAGCAGAGTGTTTCTAACGAATTTCTACATTTCTTCTTGCAAAACGTTTCTAAATAAATAAGATCAAACGCAAATCATTATCATTTGCGTTAAAAGAAAAATAAATGAAACGAGTTCACTTTTTACCTTCACTTTTGGTAGCCGCTAGCTTTCCGTTGGCTTTTTCAGTTTTAGCAGAAGGTGATCTTGAACGCGTTGTTGTTACAGGCACTAGAACACCAAAGTTATTGGCATCCTCACCTGTAAAAGTTGACGTGGTAGATAAAGAGGACATTGCTCGATTAAGTAAAGGCACACTACGCCAAGTGCTTGAAGTGATGCCCGGTGTTGTGGTTAGACGCAGTCAAAAAGACGGGTACAACGTTCAGCTAAATGGCTTCAATGGTGACCATGTGCTGGTGTTAATCAACGGCCAACCTATTATTTCACCTACAGGTTCTTCGGTCGACCTTGACCAAATTAGCGTTGCTAATATTAAGCAAATTGAAATTGTACGAGGCGCCGCTTCTGTGCTTTACGGCAGCTCTGCTATGGGCGGCGTTATCAATATCATTACCGAAAAGGTAGAAGGCTCGCAGTTTTCAGCAGACTACGAGGCATCTTATTTTACCAATGATGCAATTGACGGTGATGAATTCGGGCATACGTCTAGGGTCACTGCAGCGAAAGCAGTAAGTAATTGGCAGCTTGGCATAACGGCCCAAAATATTACTAACCCCGGTTTTGATTACGACAATGAAACCACGTCACAAGATGGTGGCGCGGTAGACAAATCCTTTGTCCAAATGTCTTTATCGACGTTGATTAATAACATTAGCGTGCAATACAAAGGGCAATGGCTGGACGAGCAAAAAAACAAACCTCAGTCATCAATACCGGGTCAAGCCACCATTATTAGTTATCTTTCAAACGTTACCCAGTGGCAGCACGATGTTCGCGTTGAACAGCAGTACGATTGGCATATCAACACACGCTATCTTTCACATAATGAAGAAAGCGGGAACAGCAATGGGTTACGTCAAACCGACATTCAGCTTGCGGAATTAGAAGCGCAAAAGATCTACTCCACCAAAGATATTGAGTGGGTAGGCGGCCTTGTTTTACATGGCGACACGCTGGACCAGCAAAACCTCAGCACGGGCACGGTTGAAGTTGACGATGTAAGTAGAGAAAGTGCCGAGCTTTATTTACAAGGAAACTGGCAGAAAAACGACACCCAGCTTTTAGCTGGCGCAAGAATACAAAACGATTCTGATTTTGGTTGGCATACTGCATTTAAAGCAAGTGCAAGCCAGTCATTTAGTGCTGGCAGCACTTCATGGCAACTTCGCGCAGGGGCTGGCAGTAGTTATCGCGTGCCTAACCTCAAGGAACGCTATTACATCTTCGACCATAGTAACTTAGGTTATATGGTTCTTGGCAACGACGCACTTACCCCTGAAACAGCGCTGAATGCCAACTTAGGCGCTAACCTTCGAGTAGAACCGACCCAAAGTGACTGGTTATATCACCTTGATATTAACCTTCATTACACTAAAGCTGATGACTTCATCAACACAGCGGTAGATGTGGACGCATCGCAAGAGGCAGGTTTAGATATTTCAGTTTATCAAAACCTCGATGAAGCTACCCTTTACGGTGCAGATTTAAGCGCCAGCGCGCAGAATGATAATTGGCAGTGGCAACTGAATTACAGTTATTTAATTGCTGAAGATGGCAGCTCACAGCGCTTGCCTGAACGCCCTACTCATTTAGTTAAAGCATCCGTTACCTATCAGTTTAGCCAAACCGACACCAGCCTACAGCTTTACGGAGTGCATGAGGGGAATGTGTCGCCTTCCAGCGGCTATATAACAATTGCCAAAGACAGCTTTACCACGCTAAACGCCGTCGTGCAGCAACAGTTCACGCCTAAGTGGCAAGCGCGCCTTGGACTTGAAAACCTCACTGATGAACATCGTTCATCCGACGCTCTTGTGGCGGGCGCTTTTGATGCAAGGCCCATTGCTGCTAGGCGATTGTATCTGGGTGTGAGTTACCAGTATTGAAATAACTATAAAACCTAAGCACCGACACAGAAAACAGCGTTTGAGATCAAAACAAAAAATACCTAACGGCAGATCCCAAACCAACAACTAAAAACCGCTGGTTAATTCGGCGAATTTTAAAAAGGAAAACACATGAACAAAACTTATTTAGCGTTACTGCTTGCCATGACATTCGGACTAACTGCTTGTGGCAGCTCAAGTAGCGATGACACCTCAGTCGAAACGCCTGATGAAGTGACCGATGGTAGCGGAGATTCAGATGCCGGAAGCAGTGACGGCGAAAACGAAGAGGGAACCATTTACGGGCCTTTTAGTACAGGGTCTACATCCGAGCCTGTTGCCGTGTACTTTGACTTAGATACACAAACGCAACTTACGCTTACTGAAGAAGAAGCCGCAACGGATACCACGTGGGATATCGGCTTTAAGCGTACCAATGTGTTTTTGAATACAAACCAGGAAACCGCTGTTAGCCTTTATTTTACCGGAAATAATAGCGACTTTTACGATGATACGGGCGTACCAGTGCCTGACTTGTTCCTAAATGCCAGTGCTGACAGCGAACTAGACGACTACTTAGCTGTTACTCAAAGTGATATACCAGAAGCTGAAGCGTTCAGTACAGATACAGAAACCCAAGTGATCGGCGATACCTTTTACAACTACGACTTCACCACTCACGTAGTAACGCCAAATGAAGAAACCTATTACATCGTGTCCTCTGACAGTAACTACACAAAATTTCACGTTACCGATATTGTTACTGAAGGGCGAGGTATCGGTGAAATAACCCTTGGCGTTATGCATCAAAGCGTTCTTGACGGGCAAACCACCTTTGCTGAAGAAGTTGCACTGACTGTTGATGCGGTGGGTTGTAGCGACGCCGTTTACGTTGACTTCGATATGCAGCAAGTAGTTACACAAGCAGACGGTTGGGACTTATCAATTCCATGTGCGGACGGAGCGGGGGAATTTACCCTTTCTATTGCTGATGATGCGACCGTACTTCGCACCGACGCTGAAACTTACGATGGCGTGGATACCGAAGCGGCACAGTTTTATGGCTTCAGTGAAGAGACCGTTAGCGAGTACGCGATGAGTGCGAACAATTGGTATTTCTACGACAGCACCAGCCACTTACTCTACTCACAGTTTGGGGTTTATTTAATTCAGGCAGGCGATACGACTTACAAGCTTCAAATTACTAGCTACTACGATGAAGAGGGAACATCAGGTGCGTATAGTTTCCGCGCCGACCCGGTAAGTGGAGAGTAAATGATGTTGCAAAAGGCTCATTCACTTTTATCTATTGCCGTAAAAGCGTTGTGTACTGCGATGGTAGGGTGGAGTTTGTTTGCAGTAGGGGCGTTTAGCGCCCCTTTAGATGAAACGCAAACTGCATCTCCTAGAATAGTTACCGCTGGCGGCAGTATCACCGAAATTGTTTTCGCGTTAGGACGAGGCGATTGGGTAATTGCAACTGACAGTACCAGTATGTACCCAAAAGAAGCCGCAAGCTTAACTAAGCTTGGGTACTTTCGTCAGCTTAGCACCGAGGGGGTATTGGCCCAACAGCCCACAATGCTGCTAGGAGCAGAGGCGACAGGCCCAAGTGTTGCGCTTGAACAAATAGCCCATGCTGGCGTAGAGGTTACTACCTTCAACGTAGACAAAAACTTAAGTGGTCTAAAGCGCCTAGTACTGGATATTGGCGAAAAACTATCGGCAAGTGATAACGCCGTTACCCTTGTTCACGATATTGAAAAGAAGGTTGATCAACAAAAAGCGCGGTACGCAGATAAAACCTTAGCGTTCAATACGCCAATTAAAGCGCTTTTTGTGGTGGCGAATAATGACAGAGGAATAACAGTTGCGGGTAAAAATACCGTGCCCCAAGCGCTATTCGATACGCTGGGTATCGTTAATATAGGTTCAGCAGTGGAAGGCTACAAAGTGATGAGTGCCGAGTCTGTGCTGATGCAAAACCCTGATATTGTGATTGCCGCTGGTCACATGCTACGTGGGAAAAGCGCGAAGGACGCACTTTGTACGCACCATGCGTTGGCAGCCACCTTTGCTGGTATTCATTGCCTAGTTGAAGCCATGGATAGCAGCATAAGTTTGGGTCTTTCTCCGCGCTTTGATGTGGCGCTTCAGCGTGTTGCAGAGCACGCAGGAAAGGCCATTGAAATTAAACAAACGCAAAATGCTGCTAACAGTAGAACGAGTCAATAATGCAGTTATCTTCCGCAGCTAAGCATAGTAATAACCTAGGCGATAACTCAAGTGATTACCCTAGCGATTATTCAAGTGATTACCGACTGACGCCTGAAGTCCTTCAGCTAATTAATGCCCGCGCGCAGCGAAAACGTATAGGCATGGGAATACTGGTTGTATTGCTGTTGATCTGTGCTTATATAGGGTTAACCCGCGGCAGTTTACCCATTGATATTGAACAGCAACTTAAATACTTCATTAGCGGCGGAAATACTGCGGCAAATAGCACCCATTGGTATGTGTTGTCTGAAATAAGGCTGCCGAGGGTGATCATGACAATGCTGATTGGCGCGCTTCTAGCCGTATCTGGCTGTGCAATGCAGGGGCTAGTGCGCAATCCGCTTGCCGACCCTGGTTTAATTGGTATTGCAGGTGGCGCAGCCGCAGCCGCAGCTCTTAGTATGACCATAGTACCTCCGCTCATCCCTGCGCTTGAGTCTATATGGGTAGCCATGTGGGCCTTTGGTGGTGCACTACTTTCTGTATGGACAGTGCTTCGGTTTTCAAATGGACCGCAAGGCGTTTCAGTAGCCGCGCTTATTTTGGCTGGGGTTGCCATTAACGCCTTAACCGGAACCGTAATAGGGGCTATTAGTTATGTAGCAAGCGATGATGCACTTCGCCAAATAAGCTACTGGACCATGGGGAGTTTAGCCGGAGCAAGCTGGACGCTTTGTGGTCTTATAGCGCTAGCTGGGCTTATTGCTTTTACGGGACTTATGAAGTCACGCAATGCGCTTAATTTACTCGCGCTTGGTGAAAAAGAAGCGGCTTATATGGGGCTTAATGTTACCCGATATAAACACGGGGTTTTATGGCTGGTGGCGTTCTCTGTGGCGCTAGCGACGGCGCTGTGCGGCATTATCGGCTTTGTAGGCTTAGTGGTGCCTCATATTTGCAGGGCCATATTTGGTGTAAACCACCAAGTGCTAATACCTGCCAGTGCGCTAACAGGGGCGCTGTTGTTAATCGTTGCCGATACGCTTGCGCGAACGCTATTTGTGCCTATGGAAATACCTATTGGTATTGTTACATCAGCAGTAGGGGCGCCATTTTTCCTTTACTTACTGTGGCAGCAACGCCGTATATTTAGTGGTGGGATGTAGCTAATATGAAAATTAATAGCCTAGAGCAAAGTGATAACGACAAACGGTTAAACACTGAGTTGCTTACATTAAAAGATGTTGTTATTGCCAGAGGTAAAAAGCGCTTGTTAGAGCAAATATCTTTGTCGTTTAACACTGGCGAATTTACCGCGATAGCGGGTGAAAACGGATGTGGTAAGTCTACGCTATTAAGTATGCTTAGTGGTGTAGAAACGCCTTCTAGTGGAACCTTAGCCCTTGGTGGGAAAAAAATTAGTTCGCTAAGTGCTAACCAGTTAGCTTTGCAGCGTGCGGTGATGGCACAAAGCGCGTCAACGCCATTTGGGTTTATCGCCGATGAGTTACTTCATTTGGCGCGGTATCAGTACGTTGAGTCATTGGAACAAAAGAATCGGTTGATCCATGGTATTGCCGAGCAGTTTGACATTACGCATTTACTTGCTCGCAATATTCAAACCTTATCTGGCGGGGAAAGGCAGAGAATATTTTTAGCTAAATCTATTCTTCAAATAATACCGGGCGATCAAAACGAGAGTTTGGAAGGCAAGCTTTTGCTGTTAGACGAACCCACCTCAGCCTTAGATTTACGCCATCAGAAACTCGTCATGCAGCAACTGGTTGCACTGCGGGCAAAAGGGCTGTGCATTATTTGCGTAAGTCACGACCTCAATTTAATTTCCCCTTATTGCGACAGACTCATTTTACTGGGGGAAAAGCAGTGTTTAGCCGACGGAACACCTGAGCAAGTACTTACTACCGATATGCTTTCTCGGTGCTATCACACTCAGTTAAATCTAATTAAAAACGAACAAAAACACGTTTTCGTGACACATTAACTTTTACGAAAACCGATAAACAAGAACGGAGTTAACCATGAGCATGCAAGATATTGCATTTCAAGCAAAACAGCTAAGCCGCACCCATCACAGCGGTGTATTAGGTACGCATTCAACATCAATGCCCGGCTACCCTTTTGGTTCGGTTGTACCTTACTATTTAACGCCTGCCGGTGACGCAATTATCTACATCAGCGATATCGCACTGCATACGCGCAATATTAAAGCGAACGACAAGGTTAGCTTAACCATTTTCGATGCTAGTGAAGATGACTCTCAGGCGAATGGTCGAGTAACTATTATGGGAAGTGCGGAGCTAGCGAACCAAGATGACGTGAAAGCACAGTATCTTCGTTTATTCCCACAAGCTAAAAAATACGAGCAAACCCATGATTTCAATTTTTACGTTATTCGTACTGAGCGAGTACGTTTTATTGGTGGGTTCGGAAAAATCCATTGGGTTGATAAAAACTATTGGCGCGTTGAAGCCCAAGACTGGCATAGCGCACCAGAGGGCATGATTACCCATATGAATGAAGACCATCAGGACGCGATGCAGCTTATCTTGCAGCACAAAGTAGGCGTTAACACTGAAGCGCCGATAATGCACAGCGTATTTCCAGAAGGCATGCACTGCGGTACAGAAAAGCAGACTTGGTTTATCCCTTTTGAGGCGCCATGCATGTCGTCAACAGACGTACGAAAAGTGTTAGTGAAACTGACCAACGACGCACGGAATGCGCTTAACGTACCCAAAGCGGTGTCGTAGCCTTTTCACTGCATAATGCGACATCCATGCGGGTGGCTTATAGTGTGGGGGCTCTTGTAAAAAAGGATTGGGCTTGCAGCTGCCAACATGGTCTGTTTGTTATAAACAAAGCGCTGTTCTGCGGCAGTAAGCCAGCTAAATGGTTTACCGTAAATAAACTTATGCCTCTCCTTCAACGAGCGTTTTTTTAGCCATTAACGCATCGGTTAAAAACTGCATCAGCAATTTTACTTTGGGCTGTTCATATAAATCAGGGTGGGTGAGAAGCCAAATATCGTATTTCAAAACGGGCGCGCTGCCCGGTAATCGCACTAGGTCGGGGTGTGGGTCGCCCATGAAACATGCTGCTCTTCCCATACCCACGCCGTTTAATATAGCGTGATATCGAGAGATGATGTCATCTATTGCTATTCCAATTGGTACCTCTGGGTAAGACGATTGTGCTAGCCATTGCGGCCAAACTTCATTCTCTAACGGCGCAATCCATCGCCAGTCTTTACGGGGCGTATTTTCACAGTAATCTTTGTGTGCATAAAAGCACAAGCCTAGCTTGTAAAGTCGCCTACCAATTAAATGTTCCGGTAATTTAGGTGCCCCCCGAATTACGACATCCGCCTCACCTTTGTCTAAATCGGCGAACGTTGTGGAGCTTTTCACTTTTAATTGAATAGACGGATAAAGCCGAGTGAACTCACCGAGTTCTTTGGCTAATAAAAACTGGGACATGGGCTCGCCCAGTGAGAGCGTTATTGGGCCTGCGAGTTTTTCATTGCTTGCGCAGTAAAGTCGTTCTGACTCGCGAACAACATTTTCAACCTGCATTGCGGTGGCGACAAGCTGCTCGCCAAAAGGGGTAGCGCGGTACCCGCCTGGAATACGCTCGAAAATACTGGCGCTATATTGCTTTTCCAATAATGCCAAGCGTCTTGCCACCGTGGTATGAGTGGTTCCTAAAGCTACAGCGGCCGCTCTTAAGGTTATCGACCTGTGAAGGGCAAGAATTAATGCGTAATCGTTCCAATCTTTCATGGAACAATAATGCACCATTGTGAATGAAAAACAAACCGTGTTTTGGGTTGCTTCAATTGCTAATGTATTTGCATAACCAAAAAGTTAACTATCACAGAGAGAGTTTAAATGTCACTTAATTCAATGAAATTCATGGCCTTGAGTTTTGGGTTGTTGAGTGTTTTGTTTGCTTCACCCGTAATAGCTAATGAAAAAGAGAAAACGCTGTCGGTGCATTTTAATCCAGGCGCGGTGATGCAGCTTATTGCACCTGTAACTGAAGCGGAAAAACGGCCGCTGCGTGATAAGTATTTTGAATTAGGAGCACCAACAGCACGCGAATATGGATATACCCAAAATGGGGTGCTTGTCGTTGAAAAAACGCTAATAGGAACATTTAGTCCTAACGTATTTGTGGTAAGTCAGTGGCCTTCACTTAACGCGCAAAAATCATTTCAATCGCTACCACTTTTTAGCGAAATAAAGGCGTTAAGAAGAGAGGCATGGGAAGCGTTAAAGCTTTATGACTATGAGGTAACCAAGCCTACCACGCTAACATTTTCGACAGACAAGATATATTCAATTTCATTGGCTTGGGTGAACCCAAAAGCACCTAACAACTATTATGATTTTATCGACAGCTTTGCGAAAAAAGCGCAAGCGTTGGGCGGTAAAGTGATATCCATAACTCAGGATATATCACTCAGTGATCACAACCCCTATGCTGTAGCGCCACAGCAGATTGTGATTCTAGAGTGGAATAGCGCGAATGATATTGAGGCGGTTCTCGCATCATCAGAATATGCAGCGCAGCTCGAAAAGCTTAAAAACGGCACTGTAAATTTTGAACTGCATGCGGTGCGCCCACGGGTGTAGTAGTCTGCGTAACGCGGTAGCCCGAAATAGTTGCTTCGTTTTCATCATAGTGCGATGGTAGGTAGACCTTCGATAAAGCGCTTAACCATGGAGCATCAAAGATGACAGATATAAAACGTAGACAGTTTGTAACGAGTGCTGGCGCACTGGCTTCTTTTTCTGTATTACCTGCTAGTGCCAGCTCTCCAAGTTCTTTGCCTTCAGCCTCTGCTAAGTCTTCGAGCATGAAAAACAGTATGCTTCCCCCCATACTCCATATGGTTTATTTTTGGCTTAATAATCCTGGCTCTAATGAAGATAGAGCGAAGTTGATAGCTGGCTTAGAGTCCTTAAAAGCTATACCGCAAATCCATTCCCTTCATATTGGTGTACCTGCCAATACTTTAAAGCGTGATGTTATCGATAATTCCTTTGATGTTTCTGAGCTCATGTTTTTTGAAAGTATCGAGGCCCAAAATGAATACCAATCTCATCCAATTCATAAACAGTTTGTTGAGCAGTGTTCGGATTTATGGCGCAAGGTCATAGTGCGAGATTCTGTTTCGGTGTAGGGCTTATTGATTGCTAAGACATCATAGTTGCTTTACATAGTGGTTATTGAGTTGAACCCTAATATAGGGCTTGGCTTTGCGGGGGAAAAGACAAGTAAACTTAGATATTACTTTCCTTTTCGTATCTATATTTTACTTATCTGGATGGAATCAGTCCCGCAATTATGCATCACCAATTTTACCAAGCAAAGTGTAAAAACTACGGTAAAAAACGATGACTATGTAAAGCTCAATAAAAATAGCCCTCACTTTACATGGACTTGGCGGTTTTCATTATTGGCACTTCAGTTGCACAACTAACGGACTCTATTAGAGTCGTCGCTAATAACGCGATGCAATCCTCTTTTTTATTCATTCCTTCGCGTTGGAGCGCTAATAAAATGTGTGAGAATTCAATAGGTCCAGGTGTAGTAAAAACACAAACTGGATATCGTTTTTCCGTATGGGCGCCTAATGCGCAAAGCGTCTCACTAACCGGAGATTTTAATGACTGGAATCGCCCTGGTATCAGTATGCAGAGGCAAGATAACGGTGTGTGGTGGTGTGAAACTGATGATGCTAAATGTGGCCATGAATACAAGTATGACGTGACTAATGCTAAAGGTGATAGCGTTTTAAAAAACGACCCTAGAGCAAGGTTGATGACCAATAGTGTAGGCAATAGCGTTATTTATGACGATGCCTTTAGATGGGAGGTAGAAGACTTTAAACCTGCTCCAATTCATCAACGAATAATCTATGAGCTTCATATTGGCACATTTCACCGCAAAAACGGCGAGCAAGGTACATTTGACTCGGCCATAGAGAAGCTTGATTACTTAGCTTCGCTAGGCGTAAATATGATAGAGCTTATGCCAGTAAATGAATTTGCTGGCGATATCAGTTGGGGATACAACCCCGCATGCCCATTTGCCGTTGAAGAAGCTTATGGTGGGCCAGATGGCCTAAAACGTTTTATCGACGCCGCGCATAAACACGGCATAGGCGTAATAATGGACGTTGTATATAACCATTTCGGCCCAAGCGACTTGGATATTTGGCAATTTGACGGTTGGAGCGAGAACGACAAGGGCGGAATTTATTTCTATAACGACGAGCGTTCAAGTACCCCATGGGGAGACACGCGACCTGACTATGGACGTCAAGAAGTACGAGATTATATTACCGACAATGCCTTGATGTGGCTTCAAGAGTTTAAGGCAGATGGGCTGCGCATGGACATGGTGCCTTTTATGCGTACCGTCTCTGGAGCAGACTCAGGTGAAGATGATATTCCTGAAGCTTATGAGCTAATTAAGGGAATAAATGGGTTCATTCAACAAGCGTGCGCTGAAAAAATGACAATTGCTGAAGACCTCCACCAGCACGATTACATTACAGATCCATTAGAAGATGGAGGCTGTGGTTACACGGCGCAATGGGACGCTGCATTTGTACACCCAGTACGTGAAGTGCTCACTCAATCTGATGATGAAAACGTCAATCTTGATGTACTTGTCAATGCGTTATGCAAACAATACAGCGCTAGCCCCTTTGCTAGAGTTGTCTATACCGAATCTCATGATGAAGTGGCTAACGGTAAAGCTCGTCTTGTCGAAGAAGTTGCGCCTGGAAATGTAGATGACGATTATTTTGCGCGTCAAAAAGGCATGTTAGCAGCCACGCTGGTGCTTACAAGTGTTGGCATACCTATGTTGTTTCAGGGACAGGAGTTCAAAGAGTCTGGCTGGTTTAACGATACAAAAGACCTAGATTGGTCGCGCGTGGATAGTTTTGATGAATATCTTAAAGCAATGACAGAGTTAATTAAGATACGCAAAGGCAAGGATAAAGCGACTACCGGGCTAACTGGCGCAAATACAGAGGTTGTTCATCATGACAATAAAAACAAAGTCTTGGGTTATCGCCGTTTCAATGACATCGCCAATGAGTCGGTGTGGGTGTATCTGCATTTTGGGGGCGAAGACATAGATGATTATCAGTTATCAGGGTTGCCGGTCGACCCTCATTGTTTATTTGCATGGTCAGACGGGTTGTGTACGCAGTCTGTTCATATAAATAACGGGAAAGTAAGGCTTCCATCATTCGGTATTTTCATTTTTACTGAGCGGGGTAACCTAGACTAACTCTTAAAACAGGGAAGTAGTTTCATTCTCAGCGTGATAACGTTTTAGTTAGCACTTGATGGCAATATAAAAAGGCCTAACGGAGTATAAAATGTCCATTAGGCCTTTATTGTTGATAAGGATCGTAAACAACAGCTAGTGGTCTAAGGTTTCTCTATTCTACGAACGACAGAAAAATTACTTCGACTCAAGAAGCCTTATCCAGTGGTCAAAAACGCCTAGATTTTCCAAAATAATTTTAACGCACATTAATATTGGCACTGCGAGTAAGACGCCCACCACGCCCCACAGCCAGCCTGTAATAGCTATCCAAATAATTATTATGAGCGGGTTGAGCTGCATACTGCGCCCCAATACGGCTGGGGTAATCAACTGAGACTCAATAATATTTAAAAACAAAAAGACACCGGCTGGAAGAAATGCGCTGCTGGTAAGTCCAAACTGAACAACTCCTACTACTAGCAACACCATGCTACTTGCGATACCTCCCAGGTAGGGAACAAAATTCATCAAAGCAACAAGGGCGCCCCACAAAAGCGCGTCTTCAATATTCAAATAGTAAAATGCACCAGCTGTAGCTAGCCCTAAACAGGTGTTTATGATACTGATTGTGACTATGTATGCTGAAAGTTCTCGCTGAATTTGATCGACTAATACCAGTGCTCGTCTTTTGTCGGTAACCACCGGAAAATCTCTGATGAAAACGTGAAACAGATTAGGGCCAAAAACCAATAAGAAAAAGATCAAGACAACGCATGCCATGACTTGAGCTAATAAGAATGGCGCGTTGCTAAACAAGGTTATTCCCATATCAATACCGCTTTGCTTAATCTTGTCGGTAACCGAATTTGAGGTATCAGGTTGAGCTACGGGCAGCTTTGGGGAATCGTCGTCGCCAAACCAGTTGAAAATAGAGGGTTCCTCTTCAACTGGTTCAGCTGCAGGAGGTGTAGTATAGGCATCAATACTACTGCTAATTTCTTCTATTTCTTCGCTAATTTCGGCGGCTATTTTTGGCAGAGAATGCATCCAACGCTCTGCGGGTTCAGCAAGTTCTACAGTGAGCAATGTGAAAGGGGCTATCAATAAAACAATTAATGCGCCTGCCGAAATAGTCCGCGGTACTAATACTTTCCTAGCAATAGCGACGAGGGGGCTTAGCAGTAAGGCAATAAAAGCGGAAAAGAACAATGGGATAAGTAAAGATTTCGCCAAATACATGGTGTAAATAAAGGCGAAGATTACTAGGGTGTTCAGCAACTTAGTCTGCTTGGCTATTTTAGGGTACGCACCAGTTAAATTCTTTTTTTGTTTTTCAGAAGTAGAGCCAGCGTTATCCATGTCTTAGCCTTGGGTGAGAAGCGAAATATGCGCGATTATTCGTAAACGTGATGTATTATGAATACAAATATTACGAAAATTTCATATTTAAAGTTCAGTACTTAGTATTATGAAAAGAAAGAACAAACTTCAACAGATAATGTTTTAAGGCAATAGCGAAGAACTAATTACCTTTTAATTATTCATAGTCGCAATCCTGAGCTTTCTTATCCTACTTAGTCATCTTTGTGTGATCTGTATAGACGAGTAAAGCACTATTAAAAGCATACATGGATTCTTTTCTTATGGAGAGGGCTAATGCCTCGTATTACTCGTCGTCATTTTCTTCAAATAGCGGGTTCAGGTTTGCTTGTTGCCCACAGCCCTTATTTGTTAGCTCAGCCACCTAAAAAGAAACTAGGCGTAGCCTTGCTTGGCTTAGGCAATTACAGCACAAATTTATTAGCGCCTGCGCTACAGCACACCGAACATTGCGAGCTGCGAGGTATCATCACAGGTAGCGAGGAAAAAATTCCTAAGTGGCAAAGAAAGTACGGCATTAAAGACGCCAACGTATATACATACGGCTCTATGGCTGAAATAGCCAATAACGACGATATTGACGTTATCTATGTCGTAACCCCCACAGGTACGCACAAAGACTTTGCTGTGCAGGCTGCAAATACAGGAAAGCACGTGTGGTGTGAAAAGCCAATGGCCATGGATAGTGAGGAGTGCCAAGCTATCATCGACGCCTGTAATAAAAATGAGGTGACTTTGTCTATCGGCTATCGCATGCAGCACGAACCTAATACACGCGCATTTCATCAGTATCTAAAAACGAAACCCTATGGAAATATAACGGCAGTATCGAGCTTTGCGGGTTATACCGGGCAAGGTAGAGCGGCAGACAACTGGCGCATGAAAAAGCATATGGGAGGCGGTGCACTATATGACATGGGCGTTTATGCTATAAACAGTGCTCGTTTTTTAACGGGGCGAGAGCCTTTGTCTGTTACCGGTAGTCACCCACCTCAACGTTTCCCCGAAAAATTTACTGAAGTTGATGAAACCACCTTATTCACCATGGACTTTGGCGATGGGCTGGTGGCGGATTGCGGCACTAGCGTAGTAAAAGGGTTTAATTACTTCAAAGCTGACTGTGAAGACGGTTGGTATCAGCTAAAACCAATGCAGAGCTACAACGGTGTAACGGGTACAACCTCTGATGGGAAAACGCTGCCACCTATTAGCAATATGCAGCAAACACTTCAAATGGATAATGACGCTTTAGCCATAATAGCTGGGCGACAGCCAATGGTTCCCGGAAGTGAAGGGCTTGCTGATATCAAAATCGTGAACGCGATATTTGAAGCAGCGAAAACTGGTCAAACAGTTAGGCTGTAAGGTTTTACCACCAAGTTCAACAGGGGCAAAAGCGAAGCATCAAAAATTCGTTGTTCATGTAATGCTAGGTTTGGCATTCGCTTCATCTTGAATGTAAGAAGCTTCAAGTTACTAAGCTTCCCCCTTGAGTCATTCAACGTCTAGAGAATCGATTAGCGAGTTTAGCTTTTTTGCGTCGGTTAACTTGCTAAACCATGAAGTTATCTCGGCCCCGTGCATTAAACCTAGTATGGCCCCTAAAACAAAACCGCGATGCACGTTGTCACCACCCACGTTGGCGTTTGCCATCAGTGCTTTTTTCGGATTATCAGCATAGCGATAAGCGAAGTATAAAACGGCGGGCCAGGCGTCTGATATATAACAGGCTGGCGAATACATACGCCCAACAACTTCAATGTCGCTTTTGTTCTTTGCCGTAAGCTCAGCCAAGTACAGTCCTGCTGACTTACCCGCCACCTCTTCTAAAATATCCTTGGATGATTCGTCTTGGCGGTGAGCCAATTTGTATATCAGCTCTACATAGTAATCACAGACTGAAGCTAACGACTCATCGGGATGTGTTAGATACAAGTGCTCTCGACATAGGTGTTTGATGTCGTTAAGTCCAGTATTCTTAGATGCTTCTACTACCGCTAAAGGTGTTACTGATACAAAAGCCCCTATCGAAGCTGTATCGTGAGTAACCGCTCCACATTTATCCGCAGGACGGCCTTGCTCGAGGTTCGCGAAAAAACCTCTGTGATAAGACTCGGCATACGTGTCAGGGTGTTTTGGCACATCGGCGCGCATAAAGCTAATATACTGATTTAAAAAATCATTTTTGTCATAACCTTTAAGTGCGCAGGTCAGAACAATGCGGGCGCAATGGGCATTAAGCGTATTTTCACCTGCTTTCATACCCTGATGGTAATGCACATTGTCTTTGCCCCAGTACTGCCTTTTCCCTTTAAGAATGACCTCGCCCACTATTTCTTTTTGGCTAGCTGATGCCTTGTTTGCGCGGCCACCTTGTTGTGTAGAATGCAGCGACATGATTGAAGAGGGATGAAAAAATGGCGCATCCTCAAACTGTTCTATTCCTAACGGAAACGCTTTGTAGATATCAGCAGGGTTGTAAAACCAGTGCACCGGCATAGCGAGTGCGTCGCCGACAAATGCGTTTTTAAGTGCTGCTCTTGCGCGTTCTACGATTAATGAAGCCATCTTTCCTCTCGCCTGCCAACTAACTCATTTGGATGGGAATACGTGTATTAACTTATTTAAATTACGCGAAAATGGCTAAAAATGATCGTTTTAATGCTCGTCAAACAATGACTTGTTACGGATGTATTTTCGCATGTAGTGGTAGGTAATAGGGCGCAACAACCAACTTTGAAGCGACATAAAAAAGCGCTTATGCGTAGGCGTGTTTTCATATATTTTGTCGTCGTGCAGCCAAAGCATTTTACCTACGTGCCAAAAATAAAAAGGGAAGGGCGGCATAAAGGTGATTACGTCTAGATCGCAACAAATACGGTAGGTCCTGTGGTGTAGGGTGTAATGTTTGTACCACGAACGCGTGCCCACCGCAGGTTGGCCGAAAGTCACCACTCTTTTTACCGACTTAGAGTATCTCCTTTGGAAATAATCGGCCATGAGCACAGCGACCGCTCCACCTGATGAATGACCGATAAACGAAAAGCGTTTACCTTGGGCGCGAAGTGGCTCTAGTACTTTAACGAGTAACTCTCTTAGCGGTAAGGCGTCCTCTGAGGTTTTTGTACTTGAATACATCGGCTGAGCAAGTAGTCTCGCAAAACCCCAGTGAACAAAGAAGCTTCTGTTCAACTGACGCAATCTATAGGGTATGAAAAACAAATTAGCGAACCAGTCTTTAAAACCTAACGAACCTCGAAAAACAATAATGACTTCTTTTTTGTTTTCTACCCACAATATTCTTACGCTCATTCTGCCGTATTTGTCGACCAGTTGGCGTTCATGAAATGGGTCTAATATTTTTTTGTATTGCGCGTCGGCATCGGGGTAGGCAAGTTGACAGAGGATGGCATATCGTTCGTATTGATAGCGTTTCAATTTCTTCATGAAAACTCATATCGGAGCAATGTGCATTTTGAAATAGAGCCTTTGACGGCACTTTCAGAGAACCTTATACGCTATAGGATATTTATTTCAGAGATATGACGGCGAGGAAAATTCGGATAAATTTATCATAGTTGGCTCTATGAATGACGGCATACCAATAACCATAGAGCCCCAAAATCAGTTCTTGCTTTCTATACTTATTCTGCAATCTCAGCAGCAACAATAGAGATTTCTACAAGCAGAGCGTCGCGTGCCATATCGGCAGTAACGCAAGCCCGCGCGGGTGCGTAACCTTCTGGAACCCAGTTATCCCATACCTCATTCATCTTCGCAAAATCATCCATGGTTTTAAGATAAATGGTCGCTGAAAGCATATGCTTTCTATCGCTTCCCGCTTGAACAAGTAAGCTATCTACTTTATCAAGCATGGTTTGAGTTTGGTGAGTAATATCTTGCGTGGCATCTGCGCATACTTGCCCGCATAAGTAGATGACGCCATTGTGCTTCACAATGCGGCTCATGCGCTGCTTAGTTTCCATTCGTTCAATGTTCATTAATTAAAGCCTTTTAAGAAGTGAGAAGGTTTTGTGCTGAGCGACTTTAATTGGTTTGGTGGGGGACTTCAATTGTTACTCCATACTAGAACGTTATACAAGGGCGCTTGGCTCCTAGGTACCGCAAGTCAATATATAACGCGATCATTTCAAAACCATATTGGTTTCAAGGAAAGAGCCATAAGACTATTGTTTCCAGCATGGGCTGCTATCGGGAAAGGCAGGTATAACAGTGTGTATGCGCATAGGTGTTTAAGTTAGTGCCAAGTAGCCCTGACACTAACTTTAAAAGCGTTGCTATCACTTACTATAATTGAAGGCTTGGCTATTTGGCTTCCACAATTATTGCAGTAATTGTGGAGTCGCCGATGTTTTTAACTTGGTGCTCCCATTCGTCATGCCACATGACATAACCATCAGGGATTTCCAAGGTCATTGCTTTGTCAGCTGTTTTGATGATGGCTTTTCCGCCATCTTCAAAATAAACGGTTTCAGCATTGTGTTTGTGCCAAGTGTCTTCCTCGCCGGGCTGAAGCGTCATCTTTAAAACGAGCACGTTTTCGTTTTCTAAAAGAAGAGTGTAGTGCTTTGGCGATACAATATGAGCGTGTCCTGTATTGTCATCGTTCGCCATAGCACACCCAGATAACATAGCACCCGTTGCCAAAAGGGCTGCTACGAAATTAGCCACTTTTTTCATAGAAGCTCCTATTTATGCATACCGCGAATAGGGTAGTTGTTATCAGGATTACGAATCCAGCCCAAACCACTTACTAATGTCTCTAACTCAGGTCTAACAAATGGATTGTTAGAAATATCAGCGACGTGCACATTACCTTCATTGTTCACAACAAACAGCGCGGGTTCAGAAAATGGATGATCAGTTTCTTGAGGCGACCTTGGATCAGAGATATAAACGCCTAATTCTTCCATCTGCTCCACCGTTAAGCCGTACGCAATTGGAAAGTTAATGTCCAACCTAGGAAGGTGACTTTCAAGCTGCGCTTTACTGTCGCCAGACACTGCAATAAGGTCTACGCCAGTTTCTGCAAGATAACCTCTAACACTCTCAAGTTGATTAAGGTATCGAGTGCAAAGTGGGCAATGTTGCCCTCGGTAAACCACTATCATTTTCCAATCAAGACCGTTCTCAGGTGTCGCTAACTTTTTAGTGTCGCCATTTAACAGCTTTGCTGAAATATCTGGAAAAGCAAAACCTGCATGTAACTTATTGGTGTATTCAGTACTCATGATAATTCCTTAAAAATGCTTGTTGATGTGGGCTTCAAAACGTTTGAAATCGTTTTCCACATCGGCGTTTTTCATTACGTCAAAGCTAGCGAAAGTTTCCATTGGCTTCATGCCAAAGAACTTGAAGTTCATATGCATTGGAAACAGTAAATCGTCTACAGATTTACCTTCGAAAAACTCTTCGCTATCGTTAAATGACTCTTCTGGAGCATTGAAGGTTAAAGACATCATATATTTAACGTCGGTAAGGGTACCGCCTGTGCCGTAGTTTTTCTTCGGCGCTTCTTCAACGCGACCGTCGCCGGCACATAAGGCGCCACCCATACCTGCAGTGTATATTTCATCCATATACTTCTTGAATGACCATGGCACACCCATCCAATTAATTGGTGCCTGTAGAAGAACAATGTCAGCCCACTGATGATGCGCCAACTGTTCTTCAACGTTGTGTTCTTCGGCCATTGTCACTACCCGAGTGTTGTAGCCTTTAGCTTCAAGCAGCGTTACTGCTTTATCGACGAAAGAAGCGTTTAGCTTGCCTTCCGAGAAAGGGTAATACTGGTGTGCATTAATAATTAGTACATTGCCGGTTTTTGTCGTAGTCATCTCAAAACTCCAAAAGGTTTAAATAAAGCTTATTGGTTTGGGTGGTTTATTTTAGTTACCTTGAAACTGTTTTCAACTAGTGGTATTTTGGTGACTATGCTGGTTTTTCTATTAACTTTATTCCGAACAAATGGTTAGATAAACAAAAAAGCGATCTGACGCAACGAAGCTGATGACGCAAGTTACGAAGAGTTATTCATTGAAGAAGAAAGTTGTGCAAGAGGCTTATATTTACGGCTTTACGCTAGATCGATGTTTGGTAGCGCAATACTTATAGAAAAAACTTTCTTCCAGACACAAAAAAACCGACTCAAAGGTCGGTTTCAGTATCTGCTTCTACAAAGAAGAGATGGTACCAGTGGGCGGACTTGAACCGCCACGCTATCGCTAGCAGCGGATTTTGAAAATTTTGTGTCTATTTTACTATTTTAACATCAATCAGTTAAAAGGATAAAAAGATACTTTGCAAATTCTTTGCAAGTTTATTGTGTTTTTCTTCTAAACACTTGTTGGGAATTGTACCTACAAAGTTTTAACATTCTTACCATCCCATTATGATTTATTGTTATATATTTATTCTAATATGATCTAAAAAAAATACACCTGTGTATTGTTTTGGCCAAATTTTGGTGTCAATATCTTTTTAAGCCACCCATTTCAGTAACGGGCTGGCAGAAAAATAAAACGGAGCTTTGTTTTTGACATGATGAAAGGGATTTTTCCTCCTTGTCCTAATTCAGCTGTATTGCTTCTCTTTATTATATCTAATTCGTTTGTTTTTAATTTGATAATTTTGATTGTGGGATCAGTATGGCTAAGAGCAATAGAGTTGTTGTTACAGGGTATGGAGCTATTAGCTCGATGGGCTCTAATTCGAGCGCTATTTGGGAAAAGATATTAGGGTATGAAATTGGATATAAAGTTCATAATCACTTTAACGATGATTCGATAACAGCTAAGTTTTTCGGTTTTCTTGATTTTGATAAAAAACTGATTCAACCCTTTTCAAAAAAAATATCAAAAATGCTGCCTTTGTACGCAAAGTACAGTCTTGTAGCAAGTAAGGAGGCTTTTGATATGGCCTTTGGTGATGTGGACTTGGATTCTCTAATGTCGCCATTTGACAGAGGAGTTATGATTGGCACAGGTTGGGGTGGATTAGACACAGCCAACATGAATAACAACGACTACCAAGCTTCCGGAATTGCAACCTCATTCTCAACCGTTATGTCTATGTGCAATGCTGCTACCGCTGCTGTTTCAATGAATTGGAATTGTAGAGGTATGCAAAATAGCCCTGTGGCAGCTTGCGCGACAGGTACGATTGCAATCGGTGAAGCATATGAAGCGATAAAAAATGGCAAAGCCAAAGTCATGTTGGCAGGCGGTAGTGAGTCTTTGAAAGAGCAGTTTAACGTTTGGTCGATAGATGTAATGCAAGCGTTAAGCAAAGAACAAGAAAATCCAACTGCAGCCTGCTGTCCCTTTAGTAAAGGACGCAGTGGTTTTATTCTTTCTGAAGGTGCAGCAGTCCTGTGCCTGGAAGACTACGAGTTTGCCAAAGCCCGAAATGCTAACATTTTGGGTGAAATTATAGGCTATGAAAACTATTCAGACGCTTATGACATGACTGCGCCAGCAGAAGATATGAGTGCCAGAATCAAAGTCATAAAAGAACTTCTTTTAAACGCAGAGTTGCAACCTAGCGAGATAGATTATGTCAACCTGCATGGCACGTCGACACCGCTAAATGACGTCAACGAAACAATCTCTGTCAAAGAAGCTATGGGGGATGTTGCTTATCAAATCCCGATGTCTAGCACCAAATCCTATACCGGACATCTGATAGGTGCTGCCGGTTCTTTAGAGACGATATTTTGCTTGAAGGCCATGGCAGAGGGGGTTGTACCTGCCACTATTAATCTACATGAAAAAGACCCTGACTGTGACCTTAATTATGTTCCGAATAAACACCTTACAGAACAAAACCTAAATCATGTAATGAATATAAGTTTTGGATTTGGTGGCGCCAATGCTGGGATAATTCTTAGAAAACCTGATTTCAGTTAATGGGGGTTGTCAGAAATGGAGATGCATTTTTCAAACCATGATATAGAGAAATGGGCTGTTTTTTCTGGGGATAGAAACCCTATCCATTTTGATTTAGACGCCGCTTTAAAAATAGGTGTTGATGGAATTGTTACGCACGGAATGTTGGTTTTGTTGCCTATTAAAAAAAAGATGTGGAGTTTAATTGGTGATGAGAATGGCGGCTGGATTGAATTTAAAGGGTTACTCAAAAGGCCTGTCGTTATTGATAGTGCAGTAGAGCTAAATATAAAAGAAAGAACAGACAAATTTACTTTTAAGGTAGAAGAAAAAGGAGTTAAAACCCCCTGCATACTAGGAAAGGTATGTCTTTCAATAGAGCCAGAGTGGAAATCGGGCTGCGACATGGTTCCTCTTGAAAAAGGATTTGTTAAAGAGAAGCTTAGCCAGTTCAAGAGTGATCTATCAGATTACTATGAAAATTGGGTTTGGCTGGATGGATTAGTGTTCGGACATTTCATCCAGAACCAAATCGGCAGAGTTATTTCTCAGACCAGCTTAGCTTCTTTGGCTGGTGACGGAAACATTAAGCTCGAAGAGATTGAAAATGTGACTGTCGTGCAAACCAGTCATCGGGTGAGCTTTTCATCAGAAGTTAACGATTATGACTTTTTAGATTTGGATTCTTCAGGTGATATTTCTTATCAAGTTGATGGATTTGAAATCATTGAAAACAAAGGTGAAATACTTGGCGTTGTTGGAGTTGGCGTCTTTGTAAAGGGAAAGAACCTAATGCTAATGGAATTAGGTTTGATGGTTAAACATGATTTTTAAACGTAAAGCTAAGGTGGAAGACGATGAGCAATATTGAAAATATTTATGCAGTAACCAAAGACGTTATCTTGGATTTAAAGGACTTTGAAGAAGATGAAATGAATATCGACATGACTTTTGAAGATCTTGACCTTGACAGTTTAGATTTTGTTGAAATGCAAGTCGTTATGAAAAAGAACTTCAAGGTCACTCTAGATCCCGAGATGTTTGAAAGTGGCGCGATTTCTACGTTGCGAGAGCTTTGTGACTACGTTGATTCAAAGCGCGAAGCCGCATAATAACCTAATGGAGGAAATCTTATGCCGCTCGATGAAAATGTTATTAGCTTAAACGAAGACAGACTAACTAAGGTCTCCAAGCTAATTAAAACGTCACATCATCAACCAATGGATTTTGCCACAGTATTACCTTGGGATAACGGGGTCGACTTAAGCATGTACCCAAAGCAGCCTGATCATCTGTGGATTTACGGTACCGAGTTTTATGAACAACTTAATGATGAGCAAAGACTCGAATTGGCGTGGTTGGAGACAGGGCGCGATATTTCCATGTTCATTTGGTTGGAACAGACCATCCCCGTTTTATATATGGGATATGTCAATAAGTATCACGAGCAGATAGACGAAACGACCAAAGAATATCTCATGCTTTTTTCAAAGGAAGAGTTGGTTCATACCATGACTTTCAAAAAGTTCATGCAACTAGCTGGACTTGAAATGTGGAAGCCACCGGTAGGTTTGTACGAATTGTTAACTGTGACATTACCTAAGATGGCACCTTCTATAGGAATACTGTTCACACTACTTATTGAGTGGGTTGCTGAACTGGGTGCTATGCATACATCTCAGAAAGACAATGTAGAGCCGATGGCCAGGCAACTATTTAAAGCCCACCACTTTGATGAAGCCCGTCATATCGCTTTCGGGCGCTGGATTTCAGAAGCGTACTTCGAAAATGCCAGTGAGCAAGAGGTTATGCAAACTAGAGCTATGGCAAAGGACCTTATCCCTAAACTTATCAATATGTTCAGTTATAACCCCGAAATAGCGTTACACACCTCGTACAAATTTCCAGTACAACCAAATGAACAAGAAAAGATTATGCAGGTGTGGGGGTCAGAGAATAACCAGAGAATTAATTCTGAGAGGTTCTCAGAGTTTTATGCATGGATTGACAAATTGGGCTTGAGATAATGCAGAAAGATAATTGGGATGCAATATTTGTCGGCGCAGGGATCACTAGCCTTGCCTGCGCAGCAATTCTGGTCAAAAAGAACAGTGACTTACGTCTACTGATTGTCGACAAGCATATTGTTCCAGGAGGCTACGCGTCAGTATTTAAGCGTCCAAAAGTTGAAGCTATATTTGACTGTAGCCTGCATAAGTTGAGTGGTATGTCTGAAGGAGGGAACCTAAACCGTATTCTTGAGGATTTGGATTTATTTGACGACCTGGATCTGATTTACCCGCCCGATTATTTTTGCAGTTGCAATGACCAAGAACATTTGGTGTTAAAGAACAACGCTGATTTAATGGAAGAGCAACTCTGTCAACGTTTTCCCCACGAAACAGATTCGATTCGCCTCTTCTTTGAACAAGTTAGAACCTACGGACGTGATGGTTACTATCAGTTTCAAATGTTAAACGGGACCTTCGAACCTAACATGGAACAGTTGCGTTATGCGCACAAGAATTTGAAAAAAGTTACGGTTGAAGAAGGGTTAGATCAGCTGTTCGATGATCCTTATTTAAAGGAAATTCTAGCTGCACCGGGCATTTATGTGGGGGGCTACCCAGAGGACTTAGGGTATCTCTATTATTTGCATGTTGTGTATGCAACCTTGAACCGTGGAAATGCCTATGTCAAAGGCGCATCGCAGCATTTGTCCAATGTATTGGTAGGCAGAATTGAGGCTAATGGCAGCAAGGTGCTGTTGAGCCATCATGTTAATAAAATTCTGGTCGAGGACGATCAGGTAATTGGCATAGAATCAAAAAAAGGCAACTTTTACAGCAATAGAGTCTACATAAACGCCTCCCCCCATTACGCGTTAGATAACCTCTTTGAACAAAATGAAAATCTTGACGCAGTGAAGGAGAAGCTAACTTCACTCAAACCGGCACGTTCAACAACAACGCTTTATGTAGCTACAGATATTGCTCCTGAAGAGCTAGGCTTGAAATTTACCGAATCTATGATTTTTAGCAAGCTACTGAGTAAATCAGGGGAATTCAGAAAAATCGCGCAGGCATCTGGCTACAAGGAGTCAGAAAGCGAGATGGCTTTTTGGTTTAATTCACCTATGGAAGTTACCAACTATCACCTCCTCGACAAGGAAGGGGGGAAGGTGATCTGTCTGAATATATTGGACTCCATTGAGCATTGGCCCAAGCGTCGTACTCCAGAGTATCGAGAAAAAAAGTCGCGAGCGAGTGACATTATGTTAGCTCGATTGATAGAGCAATTCCCCCAACTTAAAGGGCATATTGTGTTCAAGGAATTATCAACACCACGCACTTATGTGCGTTTTACCAACAATACCGCTGGTTCCGGATACGGTGCAATGGTAGGAACCGATCTAAGTGGGCACGTTTTTCATCATAGGTTTCCAATTAAAGGGGTTGATTTTGTTAGTGCCTGGGTAGCTGGACCAAGTTATGAAGCCGCATTCGGATACGCTGAAAATAAAGCCAATAAATGGAGTTTTGTATGAGCAGTAATGTACAGATTAGTCCCTTCGGTATTGCCATTTCAAAGCTTTTTATGAAGCTAATGTTCAGACCCATGCATGGTTGGAAGCAGGCTGTTCCAAAAAGAGCAGAGTATTTTCTGCAGAGGGGGTTGGATGGCAGTCAATTGGAAGGATCAATTCAAACGAGTCCGTCGACTAATGTAAAAGGGGTCGTGCTTTTATGTCATCCATTTCTGAAGTATGGAATGCATTATTTCTTTAACAGCGAGTTAGACAAAGCGCTGTTAGATTCAGGGTTTCATGTGGTCTCGTTCAATTTCAAAGGTTTTGGGTGCAGCAATATTAAAGGTCATGCTTTTTCAGATGACGTGATATCTATCGCTAAGATGATTGAGCAAAGATTCCCTGGCTTACCGATCCATTCTTTGGGGTATTCGTTTGGTGGTTTCCACTTGTCTCATGCGCTAGCAAAAAATGAGACGCCATTTGCTTCGGCTGTATTAGACAGTGTGCCTGGCACAGTCACTGTCTTCTTCAAAAAGGGCATATTGGCTAAGGCAATGAAGTGGATAAGTAGCAGTCATTTAGCAACGCCGACAGGTACGAGTCCAATTATTGGTTCTCTGCGCAGAGTGGAAAACTTACCAATCAAATTTCTTTATGGTTTGGAAGATGAGTACATTCTCGATACTGATCTTGAGGAACTAAAGCTCAACTGCAGAAACATGGAGTTTGCGAGTTTTCCTGGCTGTGGTCATTTAGACAACTACAAGATGCGTAAAAAGGACTATCTCCAGGAGTTAGTGGGCTTCTTTGAAGCCAATTCACTGACTAAACAAAACTAAGCAGAATGGTGGGTTTAACGTGATGAATGATAAAAAATGGGTTCTGGTTACTGGCGGTAGTCGTGGTATTGGCAAAGGTATGACAGAGCATCTTGCAGCACAAGGTTACTTTGTCGTTTTTACCTTTAATTCTTCTCAGCAATTAGCAACAGAGCTTGAAGAGTCAATCAAAGAAAGTGGTGGCGAAGCTAAGGGTTACCAATGTGATGGCAGCGTATATAGCAACGTGGATTTATTGTGTCACTCGCTGCTCGAACTATATGGCGCTCCCTATGCGGTAATAAACAATATGGGGATGACGGGTGATCAACTGATTTATGGGTTTGATATTGAACTATATGAAAAAGTGATCGCGACAAACCTAAATTCCGCAGTGTACTTCAATAAGTGTTTAATCCCTGCAATGAGCGAAAACAGAGAAGGAAAAATTGTTCACATTTCTTCAGTTACTGGAATAAAAGGAAATAAGGGGCAAATGAGCTATGCAGCGACAAAAGCTGCAATGATAGGTATGACTAAAACACTGTCTTTAGAAGCCGCTAGGTTTGACATAACAGTCAATTCGGTTGCACCTGGGTTTATTGCGACAGACATGGTTTCGCAGATGCCAGACGCGGCAAAGAAGAAAATAACCAAAGAGGTTCCTTTAAAGAGAATGGGTGAGATAAAGGATGTATCTAATCTCGTAGAGTTTCTTATTTCTGAAAAAGCCAGCTACATCACAGGTCAAAACTTTGTAGTTGATGGTGGATTGACAGCCTAATTAAACAATAGATAAAGATTCAGGGAATATCGGCAGTATGACAAACTCTACATTAGAAAATACTTATGACGTTATTTTTGTTGGAGCAGGGCTAGGGGCTTTATCAGCCGGCTCACTCATGGCGAAAAAGGGTAAGAAAGTGCTTATTTTAGATAAGCACAATATCCCAGGAGGCTATGCAACAAATTTTAAGCGCAAGGATTTTGAGTTTGATGTGTCTCTTCATTCATTTGATGGTGTAGTCAAAGGCGCTAATTCTTTTAAAGTCATTGAAGATTGCGGCGTCGCTGACAAAGTCACCTTTTTGAAACACGAGAGGCTTTATCAGTTCCAATATGGTGATATTGATATAAAAGCAAAGCATCGTGATATTGAGGATTATAAGGAACAGCTCTTTAAGTACTTTCCTGAGGAGCGGGATAATATCATCAGGCTTTTTGCTGAAGCAAAAAAGAACTATAAAGACTTGTCTGGGTTTTTATATTCAAAAAAACCATTTTGGCTGAGAATGATGTCAGTACCATTTTTCAATAGGCGCATATTGAAATATGAACACGACACTGTCGATGATTTTTTCTCTCGCTACACTAACAATGAAAGGCTAAAAGCGACACTTTCTGCACAGTGGAGCTATTATGGTTTACCAGCCAAGAAGTTGGCCTTCGGCTATTTTTCGTACCCTTTTATAGATTATCTGGAAAATGGTGGTTATTCAGTCAAAGGCGGCTCGCAAGAACTGTCAAACGCATTAGTTGAAGTCATTCAGGAACATGACGGCAATGTGCTGCTTTCTACCCCGGTTTCTCAAATTGTGGTAAATCAAAAAAACAGGATCGAGGGCGTCAAGACCAAAAAACATGGCTTGATAAAAGCTAAGAAAGTGGTGTCCAACATAAGCCCTTACGCGGTTGTCGACATGATTGGACGCGATAAATTCAGCACTAAGTTTACGCAAAATCTAGAGGGTTTGAAAACGTCTATATCAGGCTTTCAGGTCTACCTAGGACTCGATTGCACGTTACAGGAATTAGGCGTTCATAAGGCTGAATATATTCGTTTTTTTGCGCCAGAAAGTTGCCAGGTCGCGCAGTTTAGTAAGGTCCAGAACGGTGAAGTATTTGGCGATGAAACCGGCTGGTCAATAAACTATTTTTCTAATGTTGACGATAGTTTGGTGCCTGAAGGAAAATCGAGTTTGGGCCTGTTCACATTAATTGGTAAGGATAATTGGCACACTCTTTCTAAGATGGATTATAGAAAGAAGAAGCAAGAACTTACCGAATCTTTAATCGCCAGAGCTGAGAAGAAAATCCCCTCTTTAAGAGAGCATATCGAAGTTTGTGAAGCCGGTTCTCCGAGAACGATGACAAAGTTCACCAACAACCCAGGTGGTGCTATTTATGGCTTTGAGCAGAATATAAATCAGTCAGGACTGTTTAGACGCTTTCCACAGAAGTATCCGGTCAAAGGGTTATATCAAGTAGGTGCTTGGACATTTCCTGGTGCTGGCTTCATCGGCACCATGTTGTCTTCGAGAGTGTTAGTAGACCGTTACTTTTAGTTTCTATTCATAGAGGGGAAGATATATGACCTTTGTCGTTACAGATAAATGCATTAATTGCAAACATACCGCGTGTGTAGACATTTGTCCTGCAGACGCGTTCCGAGAAGGCAGCAACTTTTTAGTTATTGATCCTGAGGAATGTGTGGATTGTGGCTTGTGTGTACCTGAGTGCCCAGAAGAAGCCATTTTTGCAGAAAGTGAATTGCCAGATGAGGCGCAAACATTTATTCAAATCAATGCTGAACTTGCTCAAGAATGGCCAGAAATTTTAGAGCCAAAAGCTCCTATGGACGATTATAAATCCTGGAGCGGTAAACCTGACAAACTGGCGTTGTTGGAACGTATTCCAGTTAAGGAGCTCTCCGCTTAGGCGGGCATTTTGTTGCGATTATCTCTATTGGATATTCTGCTTTGATACTCATAAGTTACACTAAAAATTTATAGGTCGAGAATGGAAAACGTTAAAAAAGATAGGGTGAAGGAGTTAGCTGATGAGCACTACGACGTGATAGTTGTAGGTGCTGGAATTGGCGGTTTGACAGCGGCTGCTACTTTGGCTAACAGGGGTAAGAAAGTATTAGTTCTCGAAATGCACTACCAGTTAGGTGGCTGTGCAACTGTATTTCATCGCCATGGTAAGTCCTACGAATTTGATGTGGGCTTGCACTATATAGGTGATTGCGGGAAAGGAGGCTTGATCCCTCGAATTCTAGAGGGAGCTGGTATTGATATGGATGAAATCAACTTTCTGGAACAAGATCCCGAGGGGTTCGATACCCTTTGTTTCCCTGATTTTACCTTCGGTATTCCTCGTGGTTTTGAAAAGTTCAAACAAAAACTCCTGGATGAATTCCCCGAAGAGAAGAAGGGCATCCAAAGGTACTTTAAGTTCCTTCAACAGGTGTGGGATTTTATGGGTATCCATTCGAATCCCATGTCTGCGTTATGGGTACTCCCTAAGTCGCTAATGCTGCTTAGGTACGCTAACTGTACTGTTGAAACGTTTCTCAATACTTGCACCCAGAATACCAAGCTTAGAGCGATACTAACTGCCCAGCTTGGTGTATACCACCAGCCACCCAGTCGAGCGAGTATGGCTGGCCATGCAGGTGTGACGAATCATTTCTTGCAAGGGTCCTATTATCCATCTGGTGGTGGGCAGCTGTTCTCTGACAAGTTAGGTGAAGCAGTAGAACGTAATGGTGGAAAAATCTTACTGCGCTCAAAGGTCACTAAAATCTTAGTTGAAAATGGTCGAGTCAAAGGTGTTGAATTCGAGAATAAGAAACTTGGCACGCGTAAGGTTTACTCTGACAATGTAATCGCAAACTCTGACATTAAGCAGACACTGCTCAAACTTGTAGACTCTCAATACCTTTCGAACAAAACAATTGAAAAAACCAAGGGCTACGAAATGTCACCTTCTATGGCAATTGTATATCTAGGAGTAGATTTAGATATGAAGGCGAAAGGACATAAGAATACCAACTACAGAATTTATCCTGGGTACGATTATGAAAAAGCCTACAAAGAAATTTTTGACGGAAAGTTCCCAGAGAATCCACATGTATTTATCGGTAACGCAACATTAAAAGATCCAGATAATTCTAACCTTGCGCCGGAAGGTATTTATAACCTGCAACTTATGTCCGTGGTGCCTAGCGCACCAGAGTCTTGGGGATTGACGCAACAAGAAGTTGATGATGGAAGTTATCGTAAAAACCCCGAGTATCTGAAGAAGAAGGATTGGTATGCCAAGCAGCTAATTCAGGAGTCCGAGAGAGTGATCCCTGGGTTAGCTGAACACATTGTGTATTTAGATATTTCAACACCTTTTTCGGTTACACGATTTATCGGCTCTAGCGAGGGCACTTCCTACGGTATTGCCTTTACCCCAGAACAATTCCTACACCGTAGACCAAGCGAAAAGACTGATGTGAAAGGGCTTTATCTTTGTGGAGCTTCAACACGTTCAGGCCATGGGATATTTGGGGCTATGACAGGTGGTTTGGAAGCTGCCAGTGCAATATTAGGCCGTAAGGTAAGAATGGAAGTATTAGGGAAGAACAAAAGGGCCGCCGGTGAACCTGCGTAGTTTCTAAAAGGTAAGTAGACATGAAATGGGCAAATTTTTATCAACAACTTTTTTCGTATATTGCATATATATCAGTTGTAGTAGGCGTGACTTCCTCTAACAGCCTTTATGCCGAAGAAGTAGACAAGTTAAGAGCGGTAGAAATTCGCCCTGTAGTAAGGGGGAAATCAGAGAAGCCCATCCATTCTACAGGCATTCTAATTCATAACACCAGAATTCGACTGGCTTTCAACATAGGTGGTCTAGTTGAAAAGATTTATGTTGATAAAGGGGACATATTGCAGGCTGGCCAACTGCTGGCACGTTTAGACAAACGAGAAATCGTCGCGAAAGTTAATAGTAGAGAATCAGCTTTGAGGACTGTTGAGAGTGATTGGGAAAGAGATAGAAATCTTTTTCGGCAAAGGCTTATTTCTGAATCTGATTATCAGCACAGTAAAAATAGGTATGAGACTGCTGTTTCAGACTTAAACATTGCCAAATTTGACCAAAGTTTATCGACGATATTGGCCCCACACGCCGGAATCGTCTTGGAACGCAGAATTGAGGAAAACGAACTGGTCGCGGCGAAACAAACAATTTTCATAGTGTCTGCCGATCAAGATGGGTGGCTGGCACAGGTCCAAGTGCCGGACTACGACGTGGTCAAGTTGAACTTGGGAGATGAAGCAAAGGTTAGTGTAGGCGCTTATCGGGGGGATATATTCACAGGCAAAGTAAGCCGTATCTCTTCGCAATCAGATGGCAATAATGGCTTATTCCAAGTGGAGGTTAAGATTGACGAACCCATAGATAGTTTTAGGGTTGGCTATTTGGTTAGTGTCGATTTATTCCCTCAGGACGAAAATACCTACACATACATAGATTTCGACTCATTGATTTCGGTTGAAGATAGAAAGGCCATATTCTTTGCTTATGACGAAGAAACGCAAGTAGTAAAAAGAATGAAAACGGCAATTTCATTCTTTACAGACGATCATATTGCTAGCCTCGACAATCTCCAAGGCGTGCAGCACCAAGTTACAAGGGGGGCTAGCTATTTAGCTGATGGGGAAAAGGTTTTAGTTAGGCAATATTAAGTTGTGCCTTTTTTGATTCATTGATGTTCAACAAATAAGACTACTAATACTATGAAACTTGTAAGCAGTGCACTCGACAATTATCGATTTAGCTTAGTACTGATAGTGACATTCATATTTTTGGGTCTGGTTTCTTTCTTGACTATGCCACGCTCTGAAGATCCGCAGTTGTCTTTTCCGATCAATTACATCGTTGCATTGAGCCCAGGCACAGATACACAAGATATGGAACAACTCATCGCAGATCCTATGGAAGAGGCTATTAATGAGATAGAAGATTTGAAGGAGGTGCGCACTAATATCAGCAATGGATTGGTGACGCAGAGAGTTGAGTTTAATTATGGCACTGAGCCGGACGAGAAATACGATGATTTGGTCTCTGCATTAGCTCAGATGAGCGATAGGCTTCCAGATACTTTGACTAAGCTAGAAGTGAAGAAATTATCTCCTAGCGATGTCAACATTTTTCAATTCGCGTTGATTTCAGAATCAGCTTCATATCGGGAATTGCGACTTTATGCGGAAAGGTTTGAAAAAATTCTGGAAAGCGTTAACGGTATTAAAAAGTCTGAAGTATGGGGTATTCCAGATCAGCAAATTCAAATAACGGTAGATTTTGAGCGTGTAAAATATTTTGGTTTTAGGCTGTCTGATGCATTGGCGGCAATTAGAGGCGAAGCTGAGAATTTACCAGGTGGACATGTAAATGTTCAAGGCAGGAGGTTTACACTTAAAACCAGCGGGAAATATGTCGATATTGATGCCATTCGTACAACGGTTATATATGCATTAAATGGTCAGCCTATCTATCTCAAAGATATAGCAGATGTCGAATTTATTGATGCTGAATTCGAATATGTTGCTCGATATAACGGGCAACGCAGCATTTTTATCACAGCCATGCAGAATGAAGGCACCAATATATATAACATCAAACGTTCAGTGCAAAGGGAACTAGATAGTTTTAAACAAACTTTGCCGAACCATATTGAGGCGCAGGTGGTCATGGACCAGTCTAAAAGTGTCACAAAAAGATTGAATGAATTTTTTGGGAGTTTGTTGACAGGACTATTGTTGGTAGGTGCAATCGTATTTCTGTTTATGGGAGTTCGGAACATGATTATTGTCATTTCCGTTATCCCCATTTCTATCCTTATCGGATTCGGGTTACTAGACCTTTCTAATTTTGGCATTGAACAGATGTCTATTATTGGTTTGATAATCGCTCTAGGATTACTGGTCGACAATGCTATTGTTGTAACTGACAGTATCGCCCAACAGATGTCTCGTCACCAGGATGTTAAGTTGGCGGCAAAGAAGGGAACTACTAAAATTAGTAGTGCAGTGGTAAGCGGAACTTTGACTACATTGCTTGCCTTCTTACCTGTGTTAGCCATGCAGACTAATGCAGGAAGTTTCATTCGATCTTTACCTCTGACCGTTATGTACACTTTGATAGCTTCTATGTTTATGGGGCTATTGTTAACGCCATTGATGGTTAATTGGTTCAATAAGTTTTCGCTGAGACGAAATAGCCAAAAGGCACATACCTATAATATTAAGCTGGCGTCCAGATTGCTTTTAGCCTTTACAAATGGACCTTATCAGTCATTTCTAAGCTTTGTGTTAGGCAGGTCCAAGCTATTTATTTTGCTTATACTAATAGCCTTCATTAGTACCTTGTCGCTATTTAGTAATGTCGGCGTTAGTCTGTTCCCCAAGGCTGAAAATGACCGTTTTCTTGTCAACATTAAACTGCCTCCTAACAGCAATCTAAAACAAACCGCTAGTACTGCGGCAGAAGTAGAAGCTATCTTAGCTGAATTTCCTAATGTAGCGAGTTATGCAACCAATATAGGCCGCGGAAATCCACGAATATATTATTCTGAAACGCCACTGGCTGAACAACCTAACCAAGCGCAAATTTTTGTTCAGGTAGATACGCATAACTATAGCCAGTATTGGCAAGTGGTTCGATCTTTGAGAGAGAGATTGGACAACTTTACTGGGGCAGAAGTCACACTTAAGAATTTTCAGCAAGGCGCTGCAATAGAGGCACCTATCGTGGTGTACCTTTTTGGCGATGATTTTGTCGTTCTGCAATCAGTTTCCAAAGATATTGAATCGCTCTTAGCTGGTCTTAATGGTATCCATAATGTTTTAAATCCTGTAGGCGAAGAGAAGCTCACGCTAAAATTGAATATTGATAGAGGGCGCGCGGCGCAGGCTGGCGTATCCATTTCAAGTATTGACCAAGTCGTGCGTATGAGCCTAGTTGGACTGCATGTTGGAGATTTTCAGGACAATTATGGTGACAGTTTCAAGATTGTGGTGCGCATGGCAGCGGCAGAAGGTGCTAAGTTAGCTGATCTTTCTAATATCATGGTCCCAAATAACAATGACCAACTGATACCTCTGTCACAGGTAGCCAGTATAGAATTGACAGCTGAACCTGCAGAGATACAGCACTATAACAGCCAGCGTTCGGCCAAAATTACTGCCGACGTTTACGGTACACATAATGTTGAAGCAATTACTCAAACGATACAGCAAAAACTATCAGAATTTGATTTGCCCACTGGCGTTAGATTTAAGTTCGGAGGGGAAAGAGAGTCCAGAGATGAAGCCTTTAGAGGGCTGATTAAATCCGTAATTATTGCATTGTTTGGTATTTTTACTGTTTTGGTATTTCAGTTTCGTTCCTTTTCACAACCAGTAATTGTTTTTGTATCCATTCCATTTGCAATATCCGGGGCAATACTGGCCCTTTACTTTACAGGGTATTCTTTTTCCTTTATGGCTTTTTTAGGTTTAGCAGGTCTAATTGGAATAGTCGTCAACAATTCCATTATCTTAATTGATACTGCTAACCAATTAACTGAGAACACAGGATGTAGAACTCAGGCTTGTCTCGAAGCATGCAAAACTAGGCTTACTCCTATTATTTTAACTAGCTTGACCACGGTGTTTAGCCTTCTTCCAATTGCATTACAAGGAAGCTTAACTTGGTCTCCACTTGCGTGGGTAATCATAGGAGGAATGATAGTGTCGACATTGATTAGCTTGATTATGGTGCCTGTGCTTTACACGTGGTTATCACCAACATCTATGACACAATGAGTAGGGAAAGACATGTCCGAATTAATAGAGCTAGATACGCTTCGTAAAGAAGTCGAAGAAGTTACAGTGTTGTTTTCAGGTGACTCTGGAGACGGGATGCAGGTAATCGGGCAGAGACTTGCCCAAGTTTCTTCTGAATTTGGAAACGATATTAGTAGCTTTCCAGATTTTCCTGCTGAAATTAGGGCTCCCGCGGGAACCGTTACTGGGGTATCAGGATTTAAGCTTTGCTTCTCAAGCAATCATATCTCCGCGACAGCAGATCAGCTGGATGTTTTAATTGCAATGAATCCGGCTGCGTTAAAACGTAACATTGCTCAGCTTCGACGTGGCGGCACTTTAATTGTCAATGAAGACAACTTTAAAGAATTAGACATAAAAAAGGCTGGCTATTCTAATGATCCTTTGGAGTCAGATTCAATTGCTGCGTTTAATACGATTAAAGTTCCGATGACAAAGTTGACGATCGATACGACTGAGCATTTGGATATAGGCCGCAAAGATGCGCTACGTTTTAGGAACATGTTTGCGCTTGGAATAGTATGTTGGTTGTATGAGCGCCCGTTAAAAAAAGTTGAGCAGTGGATTTCAGACAAGTTCTCGAAAAAGGAATCCATTCTTCAAGGTAACTTAGACGTTTTAAATGCCGGTTATAACTATGCCGATTCGGTTGAATTATTTGGCACGGGCTATTTTGTGCCGGAAGCTAACATGGAGCCGGGCGTTTATCGACATATTAACGGGAATGACGCATTAGCTCTCGGTGCGGTAGTTGCTTCGATAAAGCTTGGTAAGGATCTGTTTTTTGCTAGCTATCCAATTACCCCCTCTTCCGATATCCTGCATGCCCTGGCGAATTATAAGCAATATGGCGTAAAGGTATTTCAGTCTGAAGATGAGATTGCGGCAGCTGGTGCAGCAATTGGTGCAGCATTTGCTGGCAATCTTGCGCTAACTAGTACCAGTGGCCCAGGATTGGATTTAAAGCAGGAAGCCATTGGTTTGGCCGTAATGGCAGAGTTGCCTATGGTCATATTTGATATTCAACGTGGTGGTCCGTCCACAGGGTTGCCAACTAAAACTGAACAATCGGACTTGCTTGCTGCTATGCACGGCCGTCATGGAGAGTGCGACGCTATTGTTTTGGCAGCAACCTCACCAAGCGACTGTTTTCACATGGCTCAAAAGGCTTTTAGTCTGGCAGTTAAGTACATGACGCCTGTGTTTCTATTGTCAGATGGCTATATAGCAAATAGTGTTGAGTCTTGGCGCTTGTCGGAAGACTTATTCGTCCACAGTGCACCTGAAGAAACTGTTTTACCCCAACCAGACAGTCTTTACTCGCGAGACTCTGAAAGTATGGCTCGGTCTTGGGTAACACCTGGTATCCCTGGCTACGAGCACCGATTAGGAGGCTTAGAGAAAGATTATGATTCAGGAGCTATCAGCTATGATGAAGATAATCATCACAAGATGGTGCTAACCCGTCGCGCTAAGCTAATGGCCGCAAAACAAGATATTCCCACTATTGACGCGCAACAATACTCAGGTGGTAGTTTGTTAATCGTCGGTTGGGGGGGGACAGCCGGGAGCTTAAAAGCAGCCACTGAACAACTCAAATCAGAAGGGTATAAGGTTGATTTGCTAATGATCAAATACTTATTCCCATTGCAGAACGGTTTGAAGGAAGCGCTAAACAATTATTCGAAGATCTTAGTATGCGAACTTAATCTTGGGCAGTTAAGTGCGGTAATAAAGTCTGAATTACTTATAGAACATGATGTATTCCAAAAAGTCGCCGGCTCTCCATTCAAAATAGAGGAAGTTTGCCTACGAAGCAGAGAGATATTAGCGCAGATTGATGGCGAAAGTGTGGTTAACGGTACTCTTTAGTCCCAAGTCACGATGAAATTAGGAAAATGAATATGACAATTGTAAAAGACGCAAAAGACGTACAAACATTAAAGAAAAGTGACTTTGTTTCTGACCAGGATGTTCGATGGTGTCCTGGCTGTGGGGATTACTCAATCCTATCCAGCGTTCAAAAGGTGCTACCACAACTTAATGTGCCTAAAGAAAAGATTGTTTTTGTTTCTGGTATAGGATGTTCTAGTCGCATGCCTTACTATCTAGACACCTATGGTTTCCACACTATTCATGGCCGAGCACCTACCATAGCGACAGGCATCAAAATAGCCAATCCGGATCTCTCAGTTTGGGTGATTACCGGCGATGGCGACTCCATGAGTATAGGTGCCAATCATTTGCTACATATCCTTAGAAGAAATATAAATGTCAATATACTGTTGATCAATAACCGTATCTATGGACTCACTAAAGGGCAATTTTCACCTACCTCGGAAAAAGGCAAGGTTACTAAAAGCAGTCCTAATGGCAGCATTGAGTCACCTGTAGACCCTATATCATTCGCGTTATCAGCGGGCGCAACATTTGTTGCTAGAGCGATAGATACAGACGCGCCAAATTTACAAAATGTTCTTTTAGAGGGAGCTAAACATAAAGGGGCGAGCTTTATTGAGGTACTGCAAAATTGTAATATTTTCAACGATGGTGCCTTCAGTAGCCTTAAAGATCGTAAAACCAATCAAGATAGCATTGTCCATCTGTTGGATAAGAGCCCTCTACTATTTGGAGCAAATAAAGACAAGGTGATTGTTAGTGATGGATTTAACCCATCGGTACAAACCATAGGTGCAAATGAGCCTTTGCCACCTAGTGCGATATACCACACAGAACGTGCCGAATCTTCGCTTTACCCACATTTTCTCTCCAACTTGAAGATGCCAGATTTTCCAATTCCTTTAGGGATCTTTAAACGAGAAGAGAAGCCTACATACGAAGATGCTTTTACCGACAATGAGATGATGCGCTGTAAGGAAAAGCCAGCGATTCGAAGCCTTTTGATGGCACAGAATACCTGGATCCAGCAATAGGTGGAGGAAGCATCAAAGCAGCTCGTGTGTCAGGTTGGAGGAGTGAGGCTTGACGTTCATATTGCAGACCTGAATACACCGATAGCCGAGCCTGATGCTGAAGCGACATGCTTATCAATGGAAGAGAAAGAGAAATATGCAAGTTACCTTAACCCCCGGCGAAAAAGCGAGTTTTTAAAAAGCCGATACATTATTAAGAGGTTATTCTTTGGACAAGATTGCGGGGACCTAAAAAACTATACATTGAAATATTGTAAGGTTAATAAGTTCTCCGCAATATTTGATTGTTTTGGCAATATTGCTGCTAAGGTGGCATTTAGTCACAGTGTCAATTATTTGGTATTTATCTTTTATCAAACACCTAAATTTCTAGGTGTTGATATTGAAGTTTTTAAGTCTAGAAAAAGTTTGTCGGATATCAGAGACGAGGTTTTTTCTGACGAGGATAAAGATAAGTTGGCGGAATGTAAATTAAGTGTTGAAAAGTTTTATCAGTTTTGGACAGAAAAAGAAGCTGTAGCTAAATTAACGGCAATTCCGCTTATTCAAATATGTAAGGTTTCGAGCGAAACGCTGCATGAAGAATATAACATATCCAATTTTCTAACACATGATTATGCACTATCTGTGGCAATTGACAGGGAGCAACACTAGATGTCTACAGCAAATAAAAAGGGTAGGCCTAAGTGTCAGAAAAAAAGGAGAAAAATTTTAGAGGCCTGTGCGTCCTTATTATTAAAAAACGGTATAGCTTTAACCTCTATGGATAAAATCGCCGAGAACTCTGGTGTATCGAAACAAACCGTCTATTCTCATTTCAAAAACAAAGAAGAGCTGTGCAAAGCTACAGCTGAACACATGTGCAGCAATATTCAACCTCGCAGTGGCTACATTCGTGACGAATCTCTGTCACCAAGGCAGGTATTGAGAAGTTTGGCGACCTTTTATTTGAACTTCTTTCAAAACCCGGATGTCCTTTCTTTTTCAAAGACAATTATTGCTGATCCCCAAGTTGCTAAATTTTCAGCAGATATCTTTTATGGTGAAATTTACTGTAGAATGATTGATCAATTGGAGGAGTGCCTAGCTAATCAATCGTGTTTTTTATTGTCCGAAACTCAAGCAAGAAAATTTGCTGTAGCTTTTTTTAATCTCATAAAAGGAGATTTCTATTTGAGAGGCTTGATGGATATTTCTTTTGAACTTTCGGATAAGCAAAGAACATCCCATATAGACACTGTTATAGATATTATTATTGCTAGTATGGGTGAGTACTCGAAGTAACCAGTAATAAAATTTGAGGTGACAATATGCATTATAAAAAAAAATTGAATAAGAAAAACATTTGGATTGAGCGAGCGTTTTCAATATTAGTAGAGGAAGGTAGTAGTGGCATTTCAGCTAATAGAATTGCTTATGATTTAGGCATTACCAGAGGAGCATTCTATCATCACTTTAAAGATGTTGAAGATTTTCATAATGAAGTATTAAAGTCTTGGTATTACAGAGGTTCTCATTTATTAATCGAGAAACTTAATAATTCGTATTCAGATAAAGGGTTGGTGGCCTTGAGAGAGTTTGCATGGTCCTTGCCTCATGAACTTGATATTGCTATGAGGTCTTGGGCTTTACACTATGGCTTGGCAAGTGATTATCAGTCAAAGATGGACGCGGATAGAATAGAATACATATATAAAATATATAGAGACTATGCCCTACCAGAAAAGTCAGATGAACTTGTAATGATGTATTCAAAACTTGCTTATTTCTCATTTATTGGTATGCAAAGTTTAATGCCAACATTGAAAACTGAGGAGTTGTTTTGTTTTAGAGACTTTCTTTCTGAATTGATTGATAAAAACTTGGAAATAATTATAAAAGAGGTTGATTGATGGAAACAGTTCTCTGTATTTTAGCTGCTTTAATTATTGGAAGCCTCGGGTTAATTCACCTGTTGTATACGCTTCTAGGTAATAAATTCGCTCCTGCTGACACACTACTTAAAGAACGTATGAAGGATGAGAGGTTAAATATTACAAAAGAGACTTCATGTTGGTTAGCTTGGATCGGTTTTAATACTAGTCATAGCTTGGGGTTGCTATTTTTTTCCGCTATATATATATATTTGATTTTATACGATTTTGATTTTGTTAGAAATTCTATTTTTCTATCTCTAATGCCCGTATTTTTCACTTTTATTTATTTAGTGTTAGCTAAGGTATACTGGTTTCGTATCCCATTTTGGGGATTTATGACTTCTTTTATTTTGTTTACAGTTTCTACTCTTCTTTGAGTAAAGTAGAAACTTCTTCAGGTAGCGTGACCGCATAAAAGTGAAGTTTTCAATACGATAGGTATGCCACCGCCTATAGTAATGGCCTAACTGAGTGTTAAGTTTTATATGGGCCAGATCAATTTACTTTCAATGTTATTATCGCGCACAACTTAGCAAGAATTTTAACGAATATAGTTCACGTTAATGTGTATTAACATAACCTAAAAATATCTATATAAAACAGGTGGCTATTGTAACTAAGCCATATATACTCGAAGTAAGCGCATTATTTTTTCTTTGCAAATGGGTATTTATGGCTAAGCAGTTAGCAAGACACGACATCGACGACACGCTCTACGTTTTCCTGCAAGATAACAGCAAAAAGTGGTACGCCCGTTTTCAGCTTTTCGGGAAGTGGCATTGCAAATCAACTAAACAAGTTGATAAAGAAGAAGCTGTAGCAGCGGCTAGACTGTTACGTATGGAGTGGAAAATAAAAGCGGAAACCGGAACACTCACAACGAGCAAACGTTTTCGCGATGTAGCTGCAAAAAGCATTCTTGCTATGGAACATGAGCTTGCTCACGGCGGTGGAAAAGTTAGCTACAAAGACTACATTGGGGCTTTGAAAAAATATCATATTCCATTTTTTGACCGTACATATATCACTTCTATTGACCAAGACAAGCTTAAAGAGTTCGACATTTGGCGAATACAAAAGGCAGGTAAGGTTCTTAACAAATCCACTCTGCTAAATCATAACGCTGCGCTACAAATGGTGTTTAAAGCAGCGGTTGAAAATCAATGGATGTTGCCAGTTCAGGTTCCAGTATTAAGCAACAAAGGAGAGCAGGGGGCTAGACGTGCTGCTTTCAGCGAAGTTGAATATGAGAAGGTCGTTGAAACTCTCGAAAGTATGAGAGACAACAGCCGTAAGGAAAAGACAAGGCAAATAAGAGAACTTTTACTTGATTATGCTGACGTAGTTGTCAATACAGGTATTCGTCCTGGCACTGAAATGGAAGAACTGACTTGGGCTGACATCTTAATGACGAGACAAGAGCACCAAGTTATTTTTAAAATCAAGGTACGAAAAGGCAAGACCACTAAACATACTGGCACTAGAACCGTTGTGTGCAAAGATGAATTTGTTTTTCCCCTAATGAACTTAATGGATCGTTTTCCTAATCGCCGACCGTCCGACAAGATATTTCTCTTAGCAGACGGTTCAAGTACCAACGAACTGGGTAGAACCTTTGTATCTGCATTAGAAGAAGCAGAGCTGAAGACCAGCCCAGATGGACCAAGAACACTCTATTCGCTGCGCCATACTTACATAACTTGGCAATTACTTAGCCGAACTTTAAGAGTTGATGTACTTGCTCGACAATGCGGTACTAGCATTGCGATGATAGAGCAACACTACAGTCATGTCGTCCCTAGTATGTTTGAGCAGGAGCTATCCGGAGTAACGTTCGAAAATAAAGAAGAAAGGGCAAAAAGCAAACGTGCGCTCGCACGAGGTTTAAAAACCAAAGAGTTACTTACACAGCGCTTCAAGGTTTGGGAGGCTGAGTACAGAAGGCGTGGTTGTATTTAAAGCAACGGTATAGTTCCTGATACTCATGGCTCAAGTGTATGTTCTTTCAATATTTGCTGTTCTGCTTCTAAAATATACTCTTCAGCTCTCCGCCATGGCAGCCTACGGCCAGCATTTTTCATTAGAGTTAATGAGGTCCTCGCTTCGTCCGCTGTAATAAGCTGTAGTATTACAAGTTGTTTTAAGAGCCACACTGTGCCCATGACAACAACAGCTTCATTTTCTGCTGCGGCTCGTAAATCTTTGTCTCCAGTAAGAAGTGGGCACTGATGATGTTTCGCCAACGCAAGCGCAAAACAATCATTGCGGCTAGGTTTTCGATATTGCTCAACAAGCGCTAAGCTATAACTTACTAACTCTCCCTCAAGCTCATCAAGTCTCAAACCCAGCTCAATTAAGTGGTTGTGTTCTTGTTCTAGTTCTTCGTAAAACAAGATATCGGGGATGGAGAAGTTATAAGGAAGTTGGAACATTTGTGGCAGCAGTTCCCCTTCTTCCATATCAATTAGGATGTTTGCGTCACTAATTAGTAATTGCATCAGCCATTCCTAGCTTACGTTCTTTGTGGAATGCTGAAAGTGGCATTTTTAAAAATTCAGCAGCTTTTGATTCTGTGATGTAATCTTCCGCTAACGCTCGATAGACGAGCTGTTTGTAAAGAAATGTTGTTTCTTGAGGGTAGGCGGTGCCTGGTTCCCGTGTACGCCACTTGAGCTTATTGAATTTCATGTAATATTGCTTTTGCAAAGATGATGAAATTACGTTTGCCTGACCCGCACGAACCAAAATGCCCATCATACTAATGCCAAACTCGTGCTTAAGCATAAATAGCTCACGCGGCTCAAGAGCCTGCCGATATGTGCCAAGGTGTTGTTTGATTGCTATCAAAGGTAGTAAAAAGGCACCTGCAAAGTGGTTGCATGCTTTCTCTTCGTCAATAGTATCAGGTAACCGACCGTGCAATACTAAATGACCTAGCTCATGAGCTAGTGTAAACCGCTGTCGATCTCCAGGCTGTGTTGTTGATACAACAATAACTGGTGACTCGTTGATCTGTCCGGCTAATCCATCAAACTTATTACCTACATTGACGTCGGTACAGATAACCATAATGCCTCGAGATTCAAGGCAATCGATCATATCAGGAATAGGGTTAAGACCTAACTGCCACTCTTTCCGCATTTGTTCAGCAATAGATTCAATTGCTTCTTCAGAATCAACTGTCTCAGGTAAATTACCTGGTAGAGTAAATTTACTTATCGGGCGGACAGAGTCAGGAAAAAGGTCTAGTAATTCAGTCCATAATTCAGCTTGATCTAGAACATCGCCATTTATACGGTCGAGAGTTTTCTGTGGGGTATTAGAACGTTTTCGGTACTCAACATGTCCCAACTCCACTTTTGTTGGTCGAAAAAAGTATTCTGAGCGGACTCCTAAAGTCTTTGCGAGTTTATAAAGCTTCCCTGATGACGGCATTGCTTCGCCATGTTCGTATTTCTTAATAGCATTAGCAGATACACCAATTGCAATGCCCAGAGCGTTCATAGACATACCTGCAGCTTTACGTGCTCGCATCAAACGTTCTGAAAACATAGTCAATCTCCAAGTGGTTTATAAATTTTATTATTTCCACTAAATTATAAACCATGGGTGAGTTGATGTCGATGTTTTAACTAGGCCGCAATTAGTGGACTTGTGCTAATTCCTCTAATGAGACCTACGAGTCTATGGCTTATCACCATCGGTTTTTATCGCTATTTGAATTAAAGAGAAAAGATATATCTAACTTGGCCAATTAATACCTTATATGACTTTCTGTGGTGCCCCAGTAAAGAAAATTGCTATTCCAGGCAAGGCTGTTCATGCACGGCAGAGCATCAGAGTTAAGATACTTTGGTACATCACTTTGTCCTAAAAGAAGTAAATCAAGCCAATGCTTCGTTATGAGTGATAAACCACAATAATCTTAATATGACTGTGCAGCGTGCTTAATAGAGCACATTTTGATAATGGAATTGATGTTCTAGTTCACTTTTTGTCAATTATCGTTAATTCGTAGTTGTGTAATTCAAATTTATAAGGGTGCTTACTAATCCTGAGCTCAGGATTCACTTCTAAATAATGGTGTAAGGGTATGATTAATAACCTTATATTACTTGAGTTGGTTGTTATTCCTAATTGTTCTGCTTTTTTATTTATTTTTTATGCAGATCGCTGTCGTTTTTTCTAATTCCTCCGTGAGCGGCAATTTCGTGTCGCTGATAGTCAGTCAATTTGTTACGGAGATTAAAATGAGTTTATTAAATGAAGATAAAATTTACGATCTAATCGATCTTATAAATGACTCACACTGCGATTTTGCAGAAAGTGTTACAACCCTTTACATCAATCAGGCTTATAGTGTTATTGGCTTCCCAAACTTCAAGAGTTTCTGTACTGAAACCTTTCCGAGTATAAGTTACTCAATGCTGTTTGAACACGCAAAAGCAGGTGAGATAGCTTTAAGCTTATCTCTACCTGTTGGTAAGTATTCCAATTCATCACTACTAGCAATGCGCAAACTTCATGTTGATGTAAGGTATCGAGTATGGCGTAAGGTCTGTGAAAATCTGAAAATAAAATCTAAGCCCTCACCGGAAAGCGTCACAAAGAAATTTGTTGAACAATGTATTAGCGAAACTGTTGATGCCCCCAAAAGTGGGCCAACTAAGGATGTTGACTTCTCTCGGTTGAAAGAAGCGCTAACGGTCAAAGATGAAAAAGCAATTGCAAAAATAATATTTACGCTAATTGACGACGAAGAGCTAGTGCAAGCGCTAATTGAAGACCTCGAGAATTGCCTCATAGAACTGGAAGAATCAGAGGAGGAACTTTAATATGCGCGAAAATGTAATCAATGTCGACATAGACGCCCTAAACATCTTAGTGACCGGGCTATCAAATGAAAACTTGGCCCAATTTGAGCAATCTTTGTTCAAATGTGTGGAAAAGCTTTCGTTCAAGAACCATTGTTCACCATACGCCATCATGAAGCGCTCTAGAAGTTACCAGCAGAGTGTAATTCTGCCGCTGTGCAAAGAATTTCAATATGGAAAGATAAACACTGAAACACCTTGTTTAGTTATAAGCACTGGTTACAGATACTCTATCGATGAAAAGCTTCTAATTCAGTTGAAAGGTTTTCCGCTAACCAGATATCACTATGACGTTGCTCGTTTCTGGTTTAAATATCTCACCCGAAAATGTAATAAGAGGCAAGGCTTTACTCCCTTGTTCAGTATATCAATGTTTCATCTAGCGACTGATTTCTTTCGCCCGCTTGGGTCAATTGGCGTTGAGCTACGCGGAAGCAAAAAAAGTGCGTTTTATGTTGAAAATGGATCACTAACAGGAGTAGGTATCGGAAGTTTGCGGTCCACAGTTAGAGTCACAGCGTACAGCCGAAACGAAAAACTCTTGAGGTCTGGCAGACCGAGTGCACCCAGTCTAAACAAGCCTTGCACCCGCATCGAGAAGAAAGTAAAACTGAAGAATGCAACCTGTTGGGAGGAGCTGATTTCACTAGTTGATAAGCATATAGCTCTCGACAATTTGTTTATCTACGACCTCGATAAGTTATGTACATCGACTCAGTTAGACTTCAGATTACTAAACTGTATTAAGAACTTAGGTGCTCATCAAGTTATTGCTGCTCAGCAAAGTGATAATGAGCGGAGAAAGCTGAGAAGGTTGATGGCTCGTCATCGAATAGATATTCATTCCGGGGAATTCAGCTGGGATTATGGACCTTCTATCAAGTACCTCAAGCACTTTTGCAGCCCTTTTCGTAAGTGGGTTAGTAATAGGGGGCGATGTACCCAAAAGGAGTTCGTTGAAACCTTCTTGAAGCAATAACAACAAACCATTAAAGCTAAGGTGCCTGCGTACCTTAGCTTCACTAAACTGGTACAAAACAGCCGTATAACCTCTCACAAAGCCTCGCTATCATATATACAGCTTTTCGCAGTAATTCCTTTCTATTTCAATACTTTTAAACTAAATATCGGAGCATTTTATGAATGCAGCATGCCCCTATGCGTTGTATTTAGGTCGACTTGCGCCTAATAGTCAGCGCTCTATTGCTTCACAGCTCAATAGTATCGCTGATTTGTTACGTTGGCCCGAAAAAAAGCGTGAGATGATGTACCACAAGATAGACTTTCAACAAGCTAGCCATATCAAAGCATTACTAATTGCTAATGGCTGGTCAGCACGGTCTATAAACAGAGCAATGACAGCAATACGCAGTATTGTAGGCGTTGCTGTTATGTCAGGTAAGGCGCCTGAAATGCAATTAGTTCAGCTCCGTGCTATCAGCAAAGTGTGCCACGGCGAGCATGACGGGAAGCCACTTTCGGTTAAGCAGGTTCAAACGCTATTCGCACATTTGAAACAAAATACGTCTGTACTCGGTATTCGCAACTATGCTGTATTGGCAATACTTCTAGGAACAGGGCTACGGCGAAGTGAGCTAGTTGCGCTATTACTTCAAGACTATGTAGCAGGCTCGGCGCTTATCGTGAGAAAAGGAAAGGGGAACAAGAGCCGTACCGTTCACTTGCCGGAGTGGGCGCAGCACGCCTTAAACGAATGGCTAGTGCTACGTGGTAAACACAAAGGTTATTTGTTTCACAGAGTAGCGAGAGGTGGGAACATCCAACATGATACTCACTTATCTTCATGTGCTGTTTATTCTCTAATTCGTAAATCATTGTCTGCCATTGGCATTGAGGGAGTGTCACCGCACGACCTTCGGCGTACTTTCATCACACGTTTACTCGAGCAGAATGTCGATTTAAATACCGTCCGACAGATGGCAGGGCATGCAGATATCAGTACCACGATTATGTATGACAAACGCAGTGAAAAGATCATGCAGCAAGCTGCCTCCTTACTTTCCTACAAACTGTGAGGTCTATATGTCTCATAAAGTGTTAAGAAAGTCTGGTGAGCTGCATTATCTTGCGTGTGAGTGGGGCAAGCGGCTACTTCGATATTTGCCATCAGTTGATACCGATGTACTTAGTAAAAGCCTTGCGTCTAATCTGCGCGGAAGCAGTGTTTCAAGCGTACCGTTTTTCAAAGACAGAAATGAAAGCGTCAACTATAAAGCGTGCTTAACTATAAGTGATAGGCAACCTAAGGTTACCAAAACGTTTCTAGACAACTGTAGTTTCATCAGAAGCCTAATGGATTTGCCGAAACAAACCGATTTGCTTGTTCAGTTCGCTTTACTTTCTCAAGTAAATCAGTGGTTGAGGGCGTTAGCTTCATCCGTGCATTTACAAGCTAGCCATTTGTCTCTTAATGAAATTATTAAAGACATTACAGGCGTTAATGACGAGCAGTTTACTCATGCTACAGCGCGATTGAATCAATATGGTTTCTTACCGGATGTGGATTTTTTATCGTATGATTTTGGCGAAATGCCTAAGGTGCTTATCCGTAAGTTACTTACTGAAAAAATAACCTCTAGAGAGATGCTGGTCGAGCCGCTGCTTCACCCGTCTCCTAACGCTGCATTTGGGCTCAAGGATTTTCCACATGTCAATACAGAGCTTCTAGCGCGATACTTAAATGCTGCTACACAAGCCAGAAGCGCGGGTACAAGCGTATTGCTGTATGGTGAATCTGGAACAGGCAAAACGGAATTATCTCGCGCACTAGCGAAAAGTTGTGGTAGAACGCTTTATGAAATCCGCTCTACGGCACTAGCTAGCAACTATGCCGATGATGAGTTTAACAGTCGTTTCCCTAACAAGGACAGGCTTCGTTATCTTTCTTTGCTCAACTCATTACTCACTAACAAATCTAACGCTATGTTGTTAGTCGACGAGTGTGAGGGCTTATTTGAAAATGTTGATAGCCAATACAGTAAAGAGCACCTACAGCGTTTTATCGAGTACAACGATATCCCTTGCATTTGGATAACCAATTATGTGCAGAGCCTTGAAGCCAGCTTTATCAGAAGGTTCAAGCTCGCCATTGATGTACCGTCATTGAAACCTGAAGAGATAGAAAGCGTTACGCGCTCGTACTATCGCGGTTTGGGTTTGTCTCTTGCTGTTCGAAAGCAAATCAGTCAGGTGGAGAATATCACGCCTGCGATAGTGGCAAATGCTACTCACATTGCGCACACCGTTAAAGCAAAGGGCGGCGATGCAGAAGCAGTGGTAAACAATGTCGTCGAGTACTCTCTCCGCGCGACAGAGCAGTGGCAAGACAAGCTTAACTACAAGGGCGAAATCCCGTTTAAGGTTAGCTACCTAAACATCAAACAGCCACAAGCCTACCTTGACGATATTTCTTATGCACTTAAGCACAACCTACCTAGTCGAACGTTAATTTCAGGTCCGCCAGGTACAGGTAAAACCGCCTATGCGCATTATCTTGCTGAGTTAAACAATAGAAAGCTCTTGCGGGTTAAATGCTCGGACGTATTAAGTAAATGGGTGGGTGAAAGCGAACAGAAAATTGCCGAACTCTTCCAACGCGCACACGCAGAGGAGCAGGTTATCCTTCTTGATGAAGTTGACAGCTTGCTCAGTGCTCGGGAAGGGCTAAGTGCTCAACATGAGCTTCAGTTCGTTAATGAGTTTCTAACGCAAATAGAGTGTTTCACTCAACCTTTATTTGCCGCTACAAACTTTGTCACCAAACTAGATAAAGCGGTGTTACGTCGTTTCGACTTCAAGCTTGATTGTCAGTACTTAACCTCAGTGCAAGTACTGGAGCTGTATAAACAAATAACAAGAGTTAAAAGGCTAAGCTAGCCAGAGAGTGAAACGCTACTTCAACTGAAATACCTTACTCCAGGTGACTTTGCCATCTTAGCGCGCCGCACTAAGTTTCGCCCTAACGCTTCAATTAGAGATTTTGCCATCAACTTGTTGGCAGATGAAAACCAACGTAAGCAAGCAAAACCCCAACCGGGCTTTATTCGCCCTCACTAACCCATAGAGGTAAACACTATGTCTACATCCGTATTGAGTTCGCTCAAGGTCATCGCTCGCCCTAAAATTGAGCCTAAACCTCCCGTTATCGGTAAGCGTTTAAAACTTATTGAAAGGTTGGAGCAACAAAAAGAGATGGCGCAATGCCTTATCGACAACAAACGTTTTGAGGCGTTTAAGGAAAAGAAAGTTAAGAGCCCTGAAACAGGTGAAATCACCACTCAGCGCAGACCCACCACTGTTCGACCGTGGTATTACGATAGCGACGAATACTACTATCTTGAAATAAAAGTAGGTAATAAACCTATTGAACTTCAAAAAGGTAAACCTGCGATAGATGTTGGCGATAAAGCCAAGCTGCCCGAGATTATAGATACCGTTATACAGGCGATTGAAAAAGGTGAGCTTGATAGCGCTCTACTCAAACCAGTTGTTCCTAAAAAGGCGGGGCCAAAAAGTCAATAAAAGTAGAGCCGTTGAAAGGGTGATAATCAGTGTCGCCCTTTCTCTTTCAATAATGCGGCAGTAATAAATCAAATAACGAACAATCAACCCTTATTTCAACAAGCAACTTAACGCTGCCTATACAACTAAATTAGCTTTTTATGCGGCTCGCTTCGACAAAAAAAGCCAACCTATTTCAAATTAACATCAAGGAACCAAATTATGCGCATTCACAGCGAAGGGCTAGCTTTGCCTGTTACCCACAAGTTTACTAACGCAATAACGGTTATGCTGAACGAAAAGGGCATTTCGGGTAATAGTGTAACTATTAACTTTCGTGACCCGACTTACTCAGCCGAGAGTGGAGGTTTTCATCCTGTCGAAATTAGACTGGAACGGCAAAATAACACTTGGCACCTGTGCTATATCACAGACTTCGTTTACGTCGGGAGTGGCCCTTATGCAGAGTTAGCAAAAGACCTCGACTTTGATTTCCAAGCAGGCGTATTTCAAAACCTTTTCGGCGTTTTTCCTATCGAACAGGCAACCGATATGTATCAGATATGGGAGGGTAATTTTCTGCATTACTGGCAAGTTTTAAAGGTTTTTTTTATTCAAATCTCCAGCGACTAAATCGGCCAAGTCAAAAACTGTAAAGCGTAATTAATAATTAACGCCATTGTTTACAGGAGATTAAAATGGCCAGAGACTTAAGTATTATTGATCGAGTAGGCAATTCCAGACGAGCGGCTTATGTCGTATTTATAGGTCGTAACCCCGGGGTATATTTATCTTGGAAGGAAACTAAAATGCAAGTACATCAGTTTTCGGGGAATGATTATAAAGGTTTTGACAGTTTAGATGAGGCTCGCGAAGCGTTTAATAAATATCAAAACGGCACAGGCGTTCGCCAAACAACTAAAATCGACTTAAAGGATATATCACCGAAACGCAGAACGGTAAAAAGGCGACAAGCTTTAAAAATAGATGATGTGCCGCCTTGGGAAATTGATTAGGACGTTGCAATCTTGGGGCGATAGAAGATTCCGTTTGTCGCCCCTTTTCCTTTCAACTTAGTCATCTCGAATATGGCTGACAGGCCAGCAACCACGCCGGTTACTTTGGCTGAACCATATGTCCTAGGGTCGAAATCTGGTTTTGTGCGTTTTAAGAAGCTTCCCGCCGGACCAACGTTAACCCAACCATCATCGTTCTGATACAGCTCCCATGCTTTAAATAAAACAGGGATCAGTTCTTCTGCACCATTGGTGGATATCGCGTTATCCGCCTTTGGTGTATCACTATTTGATACCTGCTCAGCAATTAAGTTCTCGGTGAAGATGAAGTCATCACAGGCGTTCCGGAAGGATACCGGAGTTTTCTTCTCTCCTACGCCAAACACAAACTTTTCCGATTCACGTAACCGAGAGGCTAGCTTGGTAAAGTCGCTATCACTGGAAACCAATGCAAAAGCATCAATTCGGTCGGAATATAGTAAGTCCATGGCATCAATAATCATCGATGCATCGGTGGAGTTCTTACCGGTGGTGTAGGCAAACTGTTGAATAGGCTGGATCGCCAGTTCATTAAGTGGCTTCTTCCAGTTCTTCAAGGTGTCGGCCGACCAATCACCGTAAGCCCGTTTTATGAGTACATGCCCGTGCGCTGATATCTCATCCAATATGGGAGATAGCTTGGCTAACTGAGCATTATCGGCATCAATCAGTACGGCCACTTTCTTATGAACATCCAGGTCTTTCATCTCTATCCTTACTTATTCTGTGTAACGGCATTTCGGAAAGCTGGAACACCCCAAAAACGTATTACCGGCATTAGGGCCACGTTTCGCCGTTCTTTCTATTAACTCACCAGAACATTTTGGACACGACTTGGGTTTTTCAATAGTTACCTGAGGGGAAACCTGCACATTGTTTACCAGTGCCAATAGTTTTGAACCATCAATCAGCTCGATAGGTTTGCCAGCCGAAAAGTCGATAGCCTGTTGGGTGAATGTGCCAGAACTGATGATAATAAAGCGGTTAGCATGATGCGCAGTCAGCACTCCAAACATTTCCCTCACCACATTCACGCTAACTTTTTGCGTCTTCCATTGTTTGCATTGCACTAAGGTAAGCTGACCATCCTTTCGAAGTTCTAAGTCAATACCGCCATCGGCACCATAACCGCCTTCTGCTACCCGATAACCTAGCCTGCGATAGGCTTCGGCCACCAACTCTTCAAAGTTACGCCAGTGCAAATCACGCACGGTTTGGATATTACGCTGGGTATCCAGTTGTTTGGCTTTACGGCGAGCATTCAAAAGCGCAAAAGGGGCGGCGAGTAATATCATGCCAGCGATATAAGGGGCAGGGAGCATAAAAGCTTTCAACACCATGACGGTGATTTGGTTATCGGTTTGAATGGATGGCAACACATAGGCCATCATTATATAGGCCGTGGCAGATACGAGTACAGATACCCACCATGGTAACTCTACCAGCAGGTCAATAAAGGTGGTTTTGTTTCTTGGCATTCACAAATATCCTTGTGTTAACTACCTAGAGTGTACTCTCTTGCTATAAAAAATAAGGGTATATATCTTTATCGTGTAGTATTAAGCTAACGCATCCCACTACAAAAAAATTAAAGTGTGTTCCACTAAGCAAGGAGGCGATAAATGGGTGGGCTTACTGGTGATATTGTTCGCGTAATGAATATTGCTATTGCTAATTTTTGCCTTTTATTTTGGCATGAGTTTATGTGCTCAAGTCATCACACCAGCTATACCCAAGTATAAGATATATGGTAAGTTAAATTGGTTTACGAATATATATGACGTCGTAATTTTGGGGTTGATTAATGAAATGGAGTTTCTATGGCTGAAAATGGTCCAATTGAAAGAGTTGCTAATATCGTTTCTTCAAAACTGTTTAGTAAGTTTAAGTGGAAGCAGGTAGGTCCTCTTAACCAAGACTTTCCGTGTAGAAAAGAAGATGAGCACAAACCCAAAACTAAAACCCAATCTCATACTCACCCAGTAGATATTGTTTTTGCATATAAAGATCCGTATTTAAACAGAGTTGTTTATCTAAATACTGATCTGAAAAGTTACTCAAAAACATCCATTAATTCTTCAAAAGTTGAAGGGGCTTTAAAGTCTCTTGCTCATACGATTGATTGTGCTTCAAATAGTCCTCAATGGAAAACCAAGTACGATATTATTCATGGCCCTTCCGAGGTGAGGGGGATGTTATTTGTATATAACCACGATAATTTATCAACTAAAGATTTTTATGAATTTTTCTATCCAACGAAGAAAGATGGAGCTAAGAGAAAACCAGCATCAGTGAAACTGGATAGAGTTGAATTGCCAAAAAATAAGCAAATTCATCTTGTCGAACCATCTTTAATAACTTACATGATGACGGTTGTAAGTGATATGAATGAGATGACCGCGGAGAAAGTATTTCCTAATGACGGGTACGGGTTTTATTACCCAGAACTTACCTTGCATAAGGTTCTTGTGTCTGATGAATTTCTCCCCGCAACTATTGAGCTTATTTCAGCGCCCTTCATGATTTTAAAGCACGATAAAGTAATAGAATACACTGCTGGAGGTGAAGTTAATGAACTGTATCCGGAGGGTTTTGTTGTTTATTACAATCGCAGAGGTGAAGAAGATTTAGAATTCCTTTATCTACTTGATACATTATCCAAATACCAAGTTTTGAACCGGCGCAACAAAATCCGAATAAGAGTCGCTTCAGAAAAAAGGAGCGCATCGATAAGGTCAAATTACGAGAGAGCTCTGGAGAAATACGCTTTTGATTGGGGGTACGATGAGAGCGCTGTCGAATATTTAAAATCTATTGAATTTGACATAGTGCCCACTACAAAAGAGTTTTATTGTACAGAAGAAATTTCTTGGGAGATCTGATTTTGTTAAGGAAATATGTTTATAGCGCAACCGATAAAGCTCTATTTGAGGCTTTGAGTCAATCAAAAATATCTGGTGCGGAATTGAGAGATTTATTTTTATCTCGAGGTGTAATAGTTAGTGCGAAAGCAGACAGAAATAGTCTCGCCGAAAATTTCTCGCGATGTATTCACGACTATTATGACCACCAAAGGATAGCAAATGCTTTAGGTACGATTCCTAGAAGAGAAAAAACTGCGAGTACGCATATTTCAGGGGATTATGCATTTAACTCTGTAGAAATAGCTGCTGAGAAGCTACACAACGATATCCTTGCCCAAGATGACCTATGCCATTTGGTTCACAATGATGATGGAACTTTTGTAATAGACATCACATACGAGTCTTTGGACTACGGCAAAAGTGAATTTAAGCAAATTGTGAGAAAAAATGCTCACATAGAAGTTGAAAAAGTAAATGGTCACTACGTCATTCGACGCCCTGACAATGAAACATTACACAACTATGTAGATCAGTTTCTTGGTTACTTAGAACAAGAAGAAGATATTTGTTCAGCTCGCCAAGATGTTGACCTAAGAAATATTGAATCTCCCAAATTAAGAACGCGTTTTTTCACTTTGCTAATAAATAGCCTAGAGGGCTTTAAATTAGACGATGTGACTGACGTATACGTATACAACCCTAAGAAAAGGGATCCCTTTATAGATGCTTCGGAAGAACAGTCGATAGAGGATGCTTACCATGTTACAAAAGTCTCGTTGAAAGGAGAGGGGGTTTTGGTTTCTGATGAGCTAGATTCACTTTATGAGAAAGGCTTTTATATATGGAAGGTTCGTTGGCGTTTATTGGAAGAGCGTGCAGATCCTGACAAATTTGATTTTGAAGCGCAGTTTAAAGACCCAGAATATTTCACAGGCTTTTCTTTTATAGCAAAGGGGGCTGTCAGATATAAAGGCAATGGAGAATATAATAAGTCTTCATCTAGTTTGTTGCCAAAAGAAGAGCGAGATTTTACTGCAAAGTTAGAAAAGTCATCGCTAGAAATTATGGAACGTATAGTTGAACTTGCAAATGGAGAAGAGGATGAAACTCCAGAAATTGAAGGTTCTGAAGCTTAAGTCTAAGGTCAATTTAGATAATTTAGCCAAGACTCTTGTGCGTAATAAATATGACGAATCTAGTCATTTTGGGTTTCTATATACGGAATTAGAGGGGCAGGTGCTTCGAAGCCAGTATATAGAGAAAAAAATCAGTACTCAGGAAGTCTTAGATCCTTTTGGTGATTCCATTGAAACTGAACTAGTGTCTTACCAGTATATAGATTTTGAATTGCATTACATTTCTCAAAACACGTTTTTACTAGTATTACTTGAACCGCAAAGAGCTATCAAAAGTTTCTCGCTCAATCTAGCAAAAATAACTGATTACTCTGTATCTTTAGATACCATTTTGATCGACATTGAAAGCTTTTTAGATTTACTTAGCATTAACCTCAAAGTTGAAAGGCTTAAAGTTGAAAGGCTAAAAATTAGCAGTGTTCCTATAAGCAACGATAGCGCAGCAAGTATGGAAATCGTCTCCAAAGCCAATGCTTTAGATGAAGTTGCTTTACTTACTCAAGGTAAAGCATATGTTGTTGATAGAGTTAAATCTAAATCTTTGACCCAGCTTGGAATTTTCCTAATCGAAGTATCGAAAACCGGTGGCCTTACTATAGATGAGTTGCATTGTAAGGATGTAATCTCATTACTAGGGGAATACATAGTGAGTAATGACAAATAGGGTGACGAGCGGTAGCTATTAAAATAACCTAGGTTGCTTCACACAATTGGTCAAGCACAAAAAAACCGACTCAAAGGTCGGTTTATTTCAAGCTAATCGCTTTGCAAAATTCGAAGGATGGTACCAGAGGCCGGACTTGAACCGGCACGCTATTTCTAGCAACGGATTTTGAATCCGTCATGTCTACCAATTTCATCACTCTGGCATCAAATTTTAATATTTGCGAGGTTTAAAAACTTTGCAAATCTTTGCAAGCATATTTTAGCTTGTTTGAGTCAAAAGGCGCTTACCTTTCAATGACTTGCCTGGTTCGGGTTGTTAAACACTATCAGTTTTGAATCCGCCATGTCTACCAATTCCATCACACTGGCATTGTGTATAGATATCAACGTGGTGTTGATGCTTGGCATTATAGCGATGCATCGCGCCTATACAACAATTTTTTGTGCTTTTTATGGTTAAGTGCCGAAAGATTGTCCAAAAAAAGGGGCGAATCTATTTATCACATTAGCAATAGTGTATTTCTACCAACGTTAGGCTGTGTGTTTTATTGCTATAGCGGTGTCCATTAAAGTCGGCAATTTTTCAGCGTTATTCATACTTACTTAAAAAAGCCGTCCCTGGCTTTACGGTTGACACTAGTTTTGTACTAACAAGTCTCTATCGTTTGATACGCTCTATTGGTCTATCAATAAGTCATCAAATGTAGAGTCGTCAGCATCTTGGGTGAACTCACGTCCATTTATTGGTAATGGTTCATCCGTTGCTGCTTGATTGAAGGCGTCGCGGGTATAGCTAGAGAACGATACCTGTTGAGCTTCTATGGTTACACTAACGGTAGCGGTAACATCTTGGTTTACGCCGTCAGAAACAGTAAACGTAAAGCTATCGCTTCCTGTCACTTGAGCATTTGGCGTGTAGGTAAAGGTGCCATCTGTGTTTACTTCTGCACTACCTAAACTGCCGTTTTCACCAAGACCGAAGGTCAGTGCATCGCCATCTTCATCGGATGCCGTTAAGGTGCCATCAAACGCAATATCAGCCTGCGTTGTCAGCATTTGGTCAACGGCAACCGGCGCTGCATTTTCTTCAGGGGCTTGATAGTCGTTATCGTCGTCACTGTCGAAACAACCTGAAAGTGCTAACACCAATCCTGAAGCAATCCACATACGGTGTTGTTGACGTAGTGACGGCGTTTGCTTATTAGGCGCAGTGTTACCACCACGCTTATTTAATAACCTAATCTTCATAGACATGATGGATCTCCTTATTCAGAGCCAGCAAGTGGTGTTTTTAGGTACGGAAATGATGAATCAATCATGCTTGCATCAACAGGTGCACCATCAGTGAAAGGCACATTACCTACGCTAGCGTCCTCTGGTGTACAAAGGCCAAGGTCTGTATCTTCACCTGCTACTGGGATGGGGTAGCACAAACGGCCCATAACTACGCGAAGGGCGATATCAACTACGTCATCACCAGGGCGGCGGCCGTTAGGGAAACCCGCTAAGTCATCGCCTGCCACACCAAATGCTGACTGCGATTCGGCTGGCGTTGCTGGGATCCCTGTGTTTAGGCGCAGCATTTCTGATGCAGTTACAGTGGCTTGCTGGTTAACGCCTGGGAAGCCAGTAAGGAACGCCGTAACTAAGTCCATACGCGGGAAATTAGTTGGCGCAAGGGTCTCAATATCAGTACCCAGTGTAGTATTCACTGCATCTTTAAACAGAATGTTCAGTAGCTCAGGCAAAGAAGGGTGAGTTACATAATCAGCAAATTGACCATCTGCACTTGGATGAGAGCTAGAGAATTTGTCTTTATCGCCAATACCAATAACAAGCTCATTTACTAGCGGGCTACCTAAACGAGACACTTGGGTCATTGCACCGCCGTTAGTTTCGGGTTTAGCAAAAGTGGCATCTGGGTTCAGAATACGTGCTTGCGGTAAACTTGCCGTGGTCCAGCTACCAATTACGCCATTACCTTCACCGCTAACACACGCTTTTGGAACTTCAATGGATAGGGCTGTTACGTTTTTGTCGGCTAAGTCATCATTCATGGCACTTTGCGTTATACCGCCAGGAAAACCTTCACCATCGCCTGCGCCCGGTGCGCTGTCGCCCTCAACAGGTACATAATTCACTAAGTCGAATGTTTTGCCCAAGTTAACAACGAAGGGGTCTTTGCGCTGGCCAACAAACACTTTGGCCATATCATCGCATCCAGGAATACTGAATGAATAAATAAAGCTTTCAGCATAGCGCGCGTATTCTGCTTCACTGGTAAAGGTTTTATTACCGATGTAATCAAGAGGCTTTTTAAACATATCGCCCATAGTGGGTGTAAGGGTAGTGCGCGTGCCTGTCTGCATGTCGCCACTTACCATAGTGAGGCTGTACATCTCTGAGAAATTCGCTGCGCTTGAATCGTCTGCGCTGATACCGCCTACATTTTTAAGCGGCACTTTTACCATTTTTTGCTCGCCTTCTGGGCCAATTGGCAAGGCAATACCTTCATTATCAGCAGCAAGCATGTTATTAAATTGGAAAACAAAGCTTAAGTCTTCAACCGCATCGCCATCGCTATCAATATGAATGGCATAGTGTGCGTTCGGGTCCATTGCAAAGTAGTTAGGGCCGCCGTAGGCGTCTTGAAGTGGGATATAGTTTGCGATAAACGTCACGTAGTCTTCACGCCCTTGCTCATAGCTGTTAAAAGCATAAAAGTCGGTGCTATCTAAGGCTGGGTGACGGGTAATATTAGGTGCTTCACGGTGACTTGACGCTATTGCGCCCGCAGTTACGGCTGCGCATGTCACAGCAATAGCCAGTGTTAGAGTTTTGCGTTTGAATTGGATCATGTTGGGTCTCTCTGTTTTTATGAGTTCAAAAGACCAAACGATTGAAGTTTCAACTTAGATGCAAAAATGTTTAAAAAATTAAAATAAAATTTTTATGAAAAGTGAAAGTGTACTGTCTGAAAGGCTTTTTTTAAAAAAGCGATAAGTATAAATCGCAAAAAGGCCACGCAATGTGGCCTTTTGACTAAGTGCATAAGTGATTGAATTTATACGGAAACAATCGGTGCTATATAAAGTACCTCCGTTGGAGCTCCTGTAACCGAGCCGCCAGGTGCTTCTAAGCTTACTGCTAACGCCGCGATGCTTTGATCTAGCAAAATATCTGGGGTCGCTCGAGTATCGCCATTGGCTTCAGGCATCAAACCGAGGGAAATTGGCGCTTCACCGTTTGCCGGAACCATCCACAGTTCATAGTCTTTGTCTGCTAAAGCCACGAATGCATCGGTAACCTTAACATTCATGGTCGTGTCAGAAACTTCTATCACCCACAATGGCGTGTTATCAGCATTATTGACTACGGCAATATGGGAGACCTCTGGGGTAGGCACAGGTTGCATAACGAAAAGCAATACAGCCAACACCATTGCCGCAGCGGTGGATATAAACGATAGTTTCTTCCAGCGTTTCTGCTTCTCTTTTTCGAGATCAACAATATTGTCGCTGTGTGGTTTAACATGAGTCGTTTTATCGATAAATTCAGCATCGTTGGTGGCCTTGTGGCCAAGTTTTACTTGGATGTTCTCCCACACTTTTTCAGGTGGTGTTACCGGCGGTAAAGTTTCTGCAAAGCCCGTTAGGTATTGCTCCCATTGTGAGGTTGCATCGCTAACAGCCTGATACTGCATCATTAGCTTTTGATAGCGAGTGCGCGCTTTTCCTCGTAGCGTTCCAACTACATATTCTGCGGCGAGGGCATTTAATCGCTCTTCTTTTAAATAATTCATAGTGATAGGCACCTCTGCAAGCTTTGCAAGCCTCGTCTTATCCAGCTTTTAATAGTTCCAAGTGGTGATGCCAAGTGAGTAACGACCTCTTGGTGCGACATACCATTCACATAGGCTAAATGGATAGCCTGGCGCTGTGGGCCGTCTAGCTCATCTAAACAAGAGGCTAGCTTAGCCTGCTCCGCGCCAAGTTTTATTGTTTGTGCGCTCTCGACATCTGAAGGTGCGTCATCGTTTAATTCAACTTCATTTCTTACGTTGTGATAGCGAATCAAATCGAGTGCGCGATAACGAGCGATACTAACCATCCATGTGAGGACGGTGCCTTTGCCTCGCTGGTAGTTACCAGCGTTGTGCCAAATTTTTATGTAGGCATCTTGGGTAGCTTCATCTGCAAGTTCAGGGCGCTTCAAAAGCCTTAAAGCAACAGCGTAGAGCTGTGGACTGGTTATCTTATAAAGCTCTGCAAACGCTTTTTTGTCGCCGTCTGCAGTTTTACATAGCAGAGGAAACAGAGTTTCGTGTTCCATTGTTGCTCCTATTATTATCGTTATGGCGCAGCCATTTGTGTATTGCTTAAGTGTTAGGCAGCTACTTTTAAAGTAGCATGCTTTATGTACAACTGCCTGAATGGTTGCAGAATTAAACCCAACTGTTTTTTCAGTGAGTAAACTAAGCCTCGGTATTTTAATATTTCACTGAAAATGTAAGGCGCACGTTTCTCGGCTCGACAGGGTGATAATGTAAATCCTCAACCCCTTCCTCTGACTCACCAGGAAGTTTAGATGCGTAAAAGTAATCTATATCGTGATCGTCACTGTCTAAGGCGTTGAGCATTTCTAATGTTATGTCCCATGTTGGCTGGCGATAGGCAACTTGAGCATTCACTAAAAATGTTGACGGCGGTGAAATTTCATCGAAGCTTTCTACGGTGCGAGAACTTAAGTAGCGGCTTCGTAACGTATAGCTGAACCCTAGTCGATTACTTTTTTGATAGTAGGTTAGCCCAGCACTTACTACACCTGGCACGGTGCCATCAATGTGACGACCTTCGCCTTCAACGCTGTCGCTAAATCGGGCTTTGGTCCACGCTGCTTCAATGTCTGCGGTAAGGTGGTGGCTTATCCAGTAGTAGGCACTCACTTCGATACCATGTCTTTCGGACGGACGACTGGCTTCAGTAAAGCCTGCATCACCAACATATACCAGCTCGCTATCAAGCTCTAAGCGCCACAGGGCAGCAGATAGGTTATAGGTTTTATTATCGGTATAGTTAACGCCCGCTTCATAGCCAAGGCTCTTTACCAATAACGGAGCTGCTTCGGTGGCGTCACCACTTACCGGGTCTATACTAATGGTTGCTCCCCGTGCATCGTTGGAATGAAAGCCCTGCCCAACGTTGGCAAATGCGGTAAGTTGGTCTGATACACTGTACTTCAAGCCTGCTTTAAGGGTAAATAAACCGTCACTTTCGCTTCCTGAATTAGCACCAAGATTGCTGGTAACGTCTACATCTAAGTAATCGTATCTACCTCCTAATGAAAGGCTTAATGCGTCACTTAGCACAATATTTGACTGGGCAAAAAGTGCATAGCTGTTACTGTCTATTTCGTCTTCTCGGATAGTGCCAAAGCGGGTTAAGTTTTGGGTGCGATACAACCCCAAATTATCGATATCGTCGAAACGCCACTGGCCACCTAGGGTAATACTGCTCCCGTTTGTTATTGCCAAGGGCAGGGTAGTGAATATCTCGCCACCGTATATTTTTCTGTCGTCAGCTTGTTCGAACTGATCGCCTCGCTCAGGATTATCAAGGAAATAGGTAAAATTAGAGAACAAACTAAGTTCGGTATCTATGACATAAAGCGAAGCATTCCATGTATCACTGGTGTAGTTTGCAGATAAACTATACCGTGAGGATTCACCGCCAACTTGGGTATCGATAGAGCCAAGGCGGTCTATTAAGCCGCTTTGAATAGCGCGTTCTGGAACTTGATCAGCGCCATTCCAGCTGTTGTCGTAAGCCATTCCCGTTACAGTAAGTTGGCCGTCTAGCAAGGGCGTAATGTAACGGATATGTGCGTTCTTCTTTTTTACGTCTTCGTCTACGTCAGTCCACGGGCCGTCATAGGTTTGATATTCAAAGGCGGTAACGACACGGCTCTCTCCAGCCTCAAAATGGTTTAATGCAACAGCGCGCTTGAATCCATATTCACCTAGGCCTAAAAACAATTGGTTCTGTTCAAGGGAGTCTCGCAAGTTGAAGAACGCACCGCCAGCGCTAGAAAAATCGCCTATGTTGGCGTAATAGGTGCCTTTGAAATAGCTAAGGTTGTCAATAAATTCGGGGATAATAAAGTTAAGGTCACTGTAGCCTTGACCGTGTCCGTGGCTTCGCATATTCACTGGCATACCGTCTACACTCACCGTGAAATCAGTGCCATGGTCTAGGTTAAATCCACGCAAAAAGTACTGGTTGGCTTTACCCGAGCCGCTGTGTTGGGTCACCATCATGCCCGGGATAAATTCAAGTATTTCGCCGGCTCGTAACATAGGGCGCTCAATCAAGGTGTCACCAGACACCCATCCCTGAGAAGCCGAGATAAATTCACCATCTTTTACTGAAGAGTCACCTCGAACTCGAATATGTTCAATATCACTTTCGGGGTCGTCGAGCGCATATGCAGTGCCCATACCAAATGAAAATGAGCTAGCGATAAGCGTTGTTATCAGAGTTTTTGTTGTCACCGTATTTACTTCCATTATCCGTCCGTTATAACAATAACGATTAACAATGGTTAATGGATGCAAAAAGGAGGAAATCATTTTTCTTTGCTTATTGCACTATTAAATGCCGTTAACTAAGGCTTATGTTGTTTAAGCGATGTGGCGCTTGTGTCAAAATAAACGCTGTTGTTAATGAAGCGAAGAGATACCCGTGGCGAGACACGACAGAAAAGCCAAGAAGAAGTCCTCATCATCTAATCACTTAAAAGCGAAGGATGATAAAAACGCGCCTAACTCAGAATCAGACAGTTCATCGCTAGAGCGAGCTGGATTCGTTAGACGTTTGTTGGCAATGATTTACGATACACTAGTAGCCACTGCTGTAGGTATGTGTGCAGCCATGGTGATGATAGTAACGCTGGTGGTTATGCTGAAAAACGGTGCCCTTGACCTGCAAGGCTATGCTGAACCTGCCGACCTTATCCAGGCATCTTTTGGTTATAAGTTGCTTATTCAAACGTGGGTGGGCTTGTGGATAGCTGGTTTTTTCTTGTGGTTCTGGCGCAGGGGCGGGCAAACCCTAGGCATGCGTGCATGGCGTTTACGAATTTATAGCACGGTTGAAGAACCAATGACCTGGCCGCGATTGTTCATTCGCCTAATAGCATCGTTAGGTGGTCTAGGTACCTTACTTGTTCTATTTGATTTTAAAAATAAACAATCACTGCAAGACCGACTGGCAAAGACTGAAGTGTTGAAGCTGACCAAAGAAGCGAACGACCACAAGAGCTGGTAAAGGTGCTTTGTAAGGCGCTAAAAAATTGCAAAAAAAGAGGCTGTAAGGCCTCTTTCTTATTAGTTTTGACTGTTGAGTTAGATGAATGCTGATAGGTGATCAACGCCTCAACATTACCCCTGCAATGGCCGCGAACAGCAAGCTTGGTAGCAGAGCCCCTAAGAACGGAGGCAGCTGATAGACTAAACTCACTGGCCCAAATACTTCGTTAAGAATAAAGAACCCGAAGCCTGTGAGTACGCCCATAATAACTCTTGCGCCCATGGTAACGCTTCGCAGCGGTCCAAAGATGAACGACAGTGCCATTAACAGCATTACGCCAACAGAAATAGGCTGAAAGATTTTTCGCCAAAGCGCTAGCTCATAGCGCGAGGGATCTTGGTCGTTGTTATCTAGATAGTTTACGTAATCTAGCAACCCAGTGATGGATAAAGCCTCTGGCTTAACGGCAACAATCCCTAGCTTGTCAGGCGTAAGCGTTGAGTTCCATCGCATACGTTCGTTTTCTTCTACCGACACCTTGGTCTCTGAAAACTCGGTTACTTCAACATCGCTTAACCACCAGCCATCGCCATCGAAAGCACTATTTTTCGCGTAGGTAATACTTTCAAGAGACAAGTCAGGGTTAAAACTAAAAATGCTTACGTCTTTAAGTGAATCTTGGCTAAGCACCTGACCAATGCTTACAAATCGGTCGCCATCTTTTGCCCACACCAGCTTATCGGAAGAAAATAAACTACCGCCTGAAATGGCTTCGGTTCTTATCTGTTTTGCCTTGGTTTCGCTGTATGGAGTAACCCATTCACCAACGGCCATCACCAATAAAATCATGACAAGGGTGGATTTCATGGCCGAGTTGATAATGTTCCAACGGCTCATACCCGCGGCCTGCATTACTACCAGTTCGCTGTTACTGGCCAGTACGCCCATACCAATAAGGCCGCCAAGTAATGTGGCCATAGGGAAGAACTGCTCTAAGTCACGAGGTAAGCTCAGTAAAACGTAGATAAAGGCGACAAGCATGTCATAGTCACCTTCGCCAATTTTACGCAGCTGTTCTACAAACTTTATAAGTGCACTTAAGCCAATAAGTACGCTAAGCGTGACGGTGATAGTACCTAACAGTGTACGGGCAATATATAAATCGAGGATTTTAAACATCTACTTTTTCCCCAATATCCAAGCACGAAGCTCAGTGCCGGTTTTTCTATCCCGCACAATAAGCATGATGCCGATAATAAGCATGATGGTATGCACCCACCATAAGCCTAATTGTGGTGGCATTTTTCCATCTTCTAGTACGCGTCTACTTGCAAGCAGCAGCAAGAAGTATCCTAAGTAAAGCAGAATGGCAGGGAACATTTTACCAAAGCGACCCTGGCGCGGATCTACGGCGCTCAGCGGAACCGCAATCAGCACTAAAAAGGGTATCGATAGCGGTATGGCAATACGCCACTGAAGCTCGGCTCTGGCCTCAATACTGTCGTCTTCCCAAAGCTCGCTGGTGGGCAATACGCTCACCTTGCGTCGGGTTTCATCCGCGGGTTTATCGGCAATCTGAATTTGGTATTCGTCAAACTCTACTTTGCGATAAGCCTTTTCAGATTGTTTGCCTTCGTACTGCACACCTTCTTTTAATACAAGGTTTCGGGTACCGTCGGGGTTGTTTGCCACTTCACCAGTTTGCGCATATACAACGCGCACATCGCCTTCGCTGTCATCCGTTTGATTCTGGGATAAAAACACACGTTGCAGCTTATCGTTGCTATCTACATCGTGCACAAATATAACGGCTTTTTCGTTACCCGTTTGCTGGAATCTACCTGGCATAAGGGCAGAAAGCCCAGCTTCGTTACGGGCTTTTTCCCGTAGTTGGTATTCGTTTTCAGCGGCCAGTGGCGCGAAATAAAGGGTAATTGCGCCTGTGACTATCATGATAAGCACAGACAAGAACAGCATTACCCGCGTAACGTACCATTCACTGATACCACAGGCTCGCATTACGGTCATTTCGCTGTCTACATACAGCCTACCGTGCGCCAGCATAATGCCCAGATAAGCACTGATGGGCAGCACCAATGAAGAGAGGATAGGGGCATATAAACCTAGGAAGCCAAGCACTAGCCCAGCGGGGATATCACCGTCTGACGCATCGCCCAACACGCGCACAAATCGCAAGGTGACAAAAATTGCCATTAGGATAAAGAAAATCGCTAACTGAGATTTCAGCGTTTCCTTAAGTAAATAGCGGAATATCAGCATCTCAGCCCTTCCGGAAAATTAGGAATTTTAGTGAAAGAAAGCACAATTTTGTTTAAACTTACCGTTTTTACAAGTTTTGCCTGCAATCATAAACCGTTTGCATGGTGTTTTGACGCAAATTTAACCTATATTCAATAGGTCTGTAAGCGTGAATTGCAGCGAACTAAAAAGTTATGCTGTGTATTAAAACATAAAGCAGCGCGAAACGTTACGTGATTTTAGTCATCGTGCAAACCATAAACGACGAAAAGCGAGGTGATATCGTGGAGTTTAGTGTAAAAAGTGGCAGTCCTGAAAAACAACGCAGCGCATGTATTGTTGTGGGTGTCTTCGAGCCGCGCCGCCTTACGGCAGTGGCTGAACAACTAGACGAAATCAGTGAAGGTTATATCAGCAACTTGTTGCGCCGTGGCGACCTTGAAGGTAAAGCGGGCCAAATGTTGTTGCTACACAACGTGCCAAATGTACTAAGTGAGCGCGTGCTTCTTGTCGGTTGTGGTAAAGAGCGTGAGCTTGATGAGCGTCAGTACAAAAATATTATTGCCAAAACCATTCAAACATTGAATGAAACCGGCTCAATGGAAGCGGTGTGTTTCTTAACCGAGCTTCACGTTAAAGGTCGCGATACCTATTGGAAAGTGCGTCAGGCTGTAGAAGCAACTGAAGATACACTTTACACTTTCATGCAGCTTAAAACTAAGAAAGGTGAGCCTCGCCGCCCGTTACGTAAAATTGTATTCAACGTGCCTACTCGTCGCGAGCTTACTGTTGGTGAGCGCGCAGTTGAACATGGTTTAGCTGTAGCTCGTGGTTCGAAAGTAACCAAAGACGTAGCTAACATGCCGCCAAACATCTGTAACCCAGCGTATTTGTGGCAGCAAGCACAAGAATTAGCAAGCCAGTACGACAGCGTAACCGCTGAAGTGGTAGATGAAACACAAATGGCAGAGCTGGGTATGCAGTCTTACCTTGCCGTTGGCCGTGGTTCTGCAAATGAAAGCATGATGAGTATTATGCATCACCGCGGTGGCCCAGCTGATCAAGCGCCAATCGTGCTTGTAGGCAAAGGCCTTACTTTCGATTCAGGTGGTATTTCAATAAAGCCTGGCGAAGCCATGGACGAAATGAAGTACGACATGGGTGGAGCAGCAGGTGTACTAGGTACAATGCACACTATCGCGGCGCTGAATCTGCCAATTAACGTTATTGGTGTATTGGCAGGCTGTGAAAACATGCCAGATGGTAAGGCTTATCGTCCGGGTGACATTCTTACGACCATGTCGGGCCAAACCGTTGAAGTACTAAATACTGATGCAGAAGGCCGTTTGGTATTGTGCGACGCGCTAACCTACGTTGAACGTTATGAGCCTGAGTTAGTGATTGATGTAGCTACCCTAACGGGAGCCGCTATTATCGCGCTCGGTCATCACGCAACAGCGGTAATGAGCACGCACAACCCACTAGCTCACGAACTACTTAATGCGTCAGAGCAAAGCTCAGATCGTGCATGGCGCTTACCGCTATGGGACGATTATCAAGAGCAGCTTGAAAGCCCGTTTGCCGACATGACGAACCTAGGTGGTCGCCCGGCTGGTTCAATCACCGCAGGTTGTTTCTTGTCACGCTTCACTAAGAAGTACAACTGGGCTCACCTTGATATTGCCGGTACGGCATGGCGCAGTGGTAAGAACAAAGGTGCAACAGGTCGTCCAGTGCCTATGCTGTCTCAGTTCCTAATGAACCGCGCTGATATCAAGTTAGAGGACTAATCATTCATGCCACAAGTGATATTTTATCAACTTACCAGCAGTGACAATGGTGTGGCAGGCCGCGCCAGCGAAGTTATTGCATCAGCGTTTGCCAATAAGCAAAAGATTAGCGTGCTGTGTGACACACAGTCGCAGGCTGAAGAAGTTGATGAATTGTTGTGGCAGCTGCCGGCTGACCGTTTTGTTCCCCATAACCTTTATGGTGAAGGGCCGCAATCAGGAACGCCGGTGGAAATTTGTTGGCGGCCAGAGCAGGTAGCCAGACGACAAATGGTGGTTAATGTGGGTTCCGGTATGGTGCCTTCACCCAACCAGCATCGTCAAATCATCGATTTTGTACCCGTGGACGAGAACGCCAAACAGGCCGCGCGGGTAAGATACAAAAACTATCAGCAAGCTGGATGCAACATGCAGTTCAAATCTGCATAAGTCATTCGCGTTTAGCTTCAATTTGAGAGTGTGTAATGGATAAAACCTTCGAACCGCAGTCCATCGAGCAGCAATGCTATAAGTCATGGGAAGAGGCGGGTTTATTTAAAGCTTCAGGCAGCGGCGACCCATATTGTATTTTGCTTCCGCCGCCGAACGTTACCGGTAGCCTTCACATGGGCCATGGTTTCCAGCAAACCATTATGGATGCCCTAACTCGCTATCACCGCATGAAGGGCGACAACACCCTTTGGCAAGTGGGTACCGACCACGCAGGTATAGCTACCCAAATGGTGGTAGAGCGCAAGCTTAACGCTGAAGGCAAGACGCGCCACGATTTAGGCCGCGAAGACTTCATCAAAAAAGTGTGGGAGTGGAAAGAGCATAGCGGCGGTACTATTACTGGTCAAATGCGCCGTTTAGGTACCTCTCCTGACTGGTCTCGCGAAGTGTTCACCATGGATGAAGACCTGTCTAAAGCCGTAACTGAAGTATTCGTGAAACTTCACGAAGAAGGCCTTATTTACCGCGGTAAGCGTTTGGTTAACTGGGATCCAGTGCTTCACACAGCAGTATCTGATCTTGAAGTACTAAACGAAGAAGAAGACGGCCACATGTGGCACATGCGCTACCCGTTAGCTGACGGTAGCGGTGAGCTAGTGGTTGCGACAACGCGTCCTGAAACCATGCTAGGTGATACAGCGGTTGCGGTTCACCCAGATGACGAGCGTTATCAAAACTTCATTGGCAAAGAAATTAAGCTGCCTATTACTGGCCGTTTAATTCCAGTTATTGCCGATGACTATGTGGATCAAGAGTTTGGTACAGGCTGCGTTAAAATTACGCCTGCTCACGACTTCAACGACTACGATATGGGTAAGCGTCATAACTTGCCTATGATCAACATTCTTACCGACGATGCGAAAATTAATGATGATGCGCCAGAAGCGTATCGCGGTTTAGATCGCTTCGACGCCCGTAAGCAAATTGTTGCTGATTTAGACGCTCAAGGCGCATTGGTTAAGATTGAGCCGCACAAGCTTAAAGTGCCACGTGGCGATAGAACAGGTGCGGTAATTGAACCCTACCTAACTGACCAGTGGTATGTAGCGGTTGAGTCTCTTGCTAAGCCTGCAATTGAAGCGGTTGAAAGCGGCGAAATTCGCTTTGTGCCAGAGAACTGGAACAAGACTTACTACCAGTGGATGCACAACATTCAAGACTGGTGTATTTCACGTCAGCTGTGGTGGGGACACCGCATTCCGGCGTGGTACGACGAAAACGGCAACGTTTTTGTTGGTCGTACCGAAGAAGAAGTGCGTGAAAAGCACGGCCTTGGCAGTGACGTAACACTTTCACAAGACGACGATGTACTAGATACCTGGTTCTCAAGCGCACTATGGCCGTTTGCCACCATGGGCTGGCCAGAAGAAACGCCAGATCTTGAAACCTTCGTACCGTCTTCGGTACTTGTAACTGGCTTTGACATCATCTTCTTCTGGGTTGCCAGAATGATCATGATGACCAAGAAGTTTACTGGTAAGATTCCATTTAAAGACATTTACATTACTGGTCTTATCCGCGATGAGAACGGCGATAAAATGTCAAAGTCGAAGGGCAACGTGCTTGACCCAATCGATTTGATTGACGGTATTGATATTGAGTCGCTAGTCACTAAACGTACAGCTGGCATGATGCAGCCACAGTTGGCTGAAAAGATTGCCAAGCGTACTCGTAAGCAATTCCCTGATGGTATTCAGGCCTACGGTACAGACGCATTGCGCTTTACCTTTGCAGCTATGGCGTCAACCAGCCGCGATATCAACTTTGATATGGCCCGTGTTGAAGGCTACCGCAACTTCTGTAACAAAATTTGGAATGCATCGCGCTTCGTATTGATGAACACAGAAGAACACGATACTGGTCGTGACGGTGGCGAAATGGTACTTAGCATGGCCGATCGCTGGATTTGGGCTAAGTTCCAACAAACCCTAGTTGAGTTTGAAAAGGCCCTTGAAGATTACCGTTTCGATATTGCTGCGCAAACCGTATACGAGTTTACCTGGAACCAGTTCTGTGACTGGTATCTAGAGCTTACTAAGCCAGTGCTTAACAATGACGCCAGCACCGAAGCTGAAAAGCGCGGTACACGTCATACGCTTATTAACGTGCTTGAAAGCTTGCTTCGCTTGTTGCACCCGCTTATGCCATTTATCACCGACACTATTTGGCAGCGCGTTGTGCCGCTAAGTGCGCTTAAGGTGGTAGAGGGCGCAAGCATTATGGTTCAGGCATTCCCTGAAGATGATGCAGCGAAACAAGACGACAAAGTGCTTGCTGATATCGAGTGGGTGAAGAAGTTTATCGTGGGTATTCGTAATATCCGTGGTGAAATGGATATCTCGCCAAACAAACCACTTAATGCGCTACTTAAAAACGTAAGCGACGAAGATGCGCGTCGTCTTGATGCGGCTAAAGCGTTCCTTGATAAGCTTTCTAAGCTTGAAACCGTCACTATTTTGAAAGACGGTGAAGAAGCACCAGCCAGCGCCACAGCGCTTGTGGGTGAGATGGAAATTCTTATCCCAATGGCAGGGCTTATTGATAAAGATGCAGAACTTGCTCGTATTACTAAAGCCATGGAGAAAATCGAGAAAGACGTATCTCGTACTCGTGGCAAGTTGGGTAATGAGAAGTTCGTAAGTAATGCGCCAGAAGCGGTAATTGAAAAAGAACGCGGTAAGTTGGAAGAGGGTGAAAAAGCCCTAGCCAAACTTAAAGAGCAGTTCGAGACCATTAAAGCGCTTTAAGTGCAGCCCCTAAAACGGGATTTATCGATACAAATTAGAAGGGTTACCGAAAGGTAGCCCTTTTTTATTAGCAATCAAACGGAGCGTCTTAATAAATTATCTATGCGGACTGATATTACATGCGGGCTAATACATTAAAGCGCTAACTCACATCAGAACTTAATTTAAATAAATACTGACTGACATTAGGGCTTTGTGCTGTTGCCTTCTACCAAAAGCACGACTAAACATTTACCTCAACCGATTTCGCCCAATAGAACCTAGTCTTGCTTACCCAAGTATTGTCTTAGCATGCCTATCAGGGACTTTTGCTTTATAGGTTTGGTCAAATAGTCGTTCATGCCAGACTTTATAGCGCTTTGCTTGTCTTCTTTCATCGCGTTTGCGGAAAGGCCGATAATGGGTAATGCTGTAAACCCCTTTTCTCGAAGCTGAGTTGTGGCTTCATATCCGTCCATAACTGGCATTTGTACATCCATCAGTACGAGGTCGTATTGAGGCGAGTTTTCTATTTTTTGTACGGCCTGTTTACCATCTTCTGCTATATCAAAGGTTAGCCCAAGGTTAGTAAGCATCTCGCCCGTAACGAGCTGATTTATATTGTTGTCTTCAACCAGCAGCACGTGCCCCTCAAGTGAAGTAATTAGCGATTCGTCTTTAAAGTGCTGACCTTCAAAGCTGGCGTCTTTCGAGATAACCTGATTAACAAAACGTTCGAATTGGGCCGGGGTAAAGGGGTGCATAATTAATGGGCCCTTCCAAAGCGAATCATATTTAGATTGTAAAGCACTGCCTGCGCTTTCCATCACCAAGCCCACAGATTTTCCGCTTTCCAATAAGCTATTTAGCCAGCTAATATTCTTTCTAAAGAAGCTAAACTCATGAACATCGACAATAATGTGGTCTGGGAGCGACAAAACATTTTTAGCTTCATCTAATGGCATGCCCGATATTGTCGAAAGCTGAATTTGGGTGCAATAAGCCTCAGGAAGCAAAGGTGACTCAGTGATGTAAATGCTATTATTTGGTAGCTGAGGCGAGTTCTCTAATACCCCAGGCTGGTTTTTAAAAGCTCGTAAGGGAAGTTCAACTTCAAACGTGCTGCCTTTACCCATGGTCGAGGTCGCATCCAGTCGACCATTCATGAGTTCGGTAAGTTGGCTTACGATAGCAAGCCCTAAGCCCGTACCGCCGTACTTTCTGTTGGTTGAACCGTCAGCTTGGGTAAAAGGTTTGAATATTTTATCAAGCTGCGCTGGACTCATTCCAATGCCAGAATCGGTTATTCTCATGGAAAGATTAAGCAGGTTACCTTTTTCATTTAAACTACCGTCAAATTCAATTTCTATGCGGCCTTGTTCGGTGAATTTTACGGCGTTGTTGCCAATGTTCATGATAATTTGAGCTATACGAAGAGGGTCGCCAATGACCTGAGGCGGTATTTTGGGGTTTACCGTAAAATGAACCGACAGGTTCTTCTCTTTTGCTCGTAACGCAATTACCGCAATCAAGTTGTCAAATAGCGAGTGTAGTGAAAAGCTCACTTCTTCTATTTTAAGCTTACCTGCTTCAATTTTAGAGAAGTCGAGGATATCGTTAATTACGCTTAGCAGAATCTGCCCAGAATACGCCGCTTTGTCTAAGTAACCTCTAACCGTAGAAGAAAGTTCTTGCTGCTGTGCTAGTTCTATTAATCCGATAATGCCATTCATAGGCGTGCGTATTTCGTGGCTCATATTGGCCAGAAACATACTTTTCGATGCGGTAGCTTGTTCGGCTTTAACTTTAGATTCAGTGATAACTTTATTTAAGTCTTCCAACTGAGAGTTCATGGTTCGCGCTTCATTAAGCAGTTTTTCTGTCTCACGGTTTTTATCGCTAAACACAAGAGCGGCTTTCGCTAGCTTGCCAATTTCATCTTTCCGATTACTGCCTGGAATATTAGAGATTTGTATGCCTTGAGCGAGCTTGTTGAAAACTTCCGTGATAGAGCGGATAGGGCCAAGAATACGCAAGGTAGAAAACAATGCCGCCGACAAAGCAAGTAAAATGGCAAACAGAGAAAAGAGCTCACCATTGCGTTGTGTACTTTCTGCTATTTGGTAAGTGCGCTGCGTTATAACTTCAGAGTCGGTACTTACCTTTTTCGCCAGTTCTCCACTTAAATAGAGAAATTCGTTTGCAGAGCCTGCCATCACAACATTAACCAGAAAAAGGTTGCCTTGTGTTATTTGCGTCAGCTTAAAGAAGTCGTTTTTAATCCTATCTATGATGCGTTCAATACGCTGTTGCAATTTAGGGGGAGCAGAGGATGGTAAGCGTTTCAAAGCGTCTATGGCATCATTAAAAGACTGGATGAATTTCATATCAGGCTTCATCAAGTATTTCAGCATTGCATTTTCTGTACGTATAAGAATGACCTTGGCATCGTCTACGAAAGCAGCAGAAAGCTGCCCTTGTGCTAAAGCCTTATCAAGCTCACTTCCTAGCAACGTTATGTCAGACATTGTGCCCTGATCGATAAGGTTGTCTCTTTCTGAGCGAGCCTCAACAACTTGAGAGAAGTTTTCCTGGTAAGCGTGTAAATGCTCTCTCATTCTATCGAGGATTTGATTGCTGTCATCTTTTGAATCAGCAAGCTCATTTACCGCCGCTAGTTTATCTAGCTTACCGTTTATCGTAACCATTAGGCGGCTAAAGCGAGTTATGGCAGACTTACTTGCATTCTCCTTAAAAATTAGGACATTGCGCTGAAGGTCGACAACGTCGCGCTCAAGTTCTTTAACTGTACTAACATCAATGACGGCTTTCGCAGCAGATGCAACGCCTTCGTTCAAAACCTCTTGGTTTTTTCGCGCTACAAAACCTTGGGCAAGGATCAGTGCGATTAGCGCAACTAACACTGTTATAAGCTGTATCCGTATTGACGATAACATATAAGCCTAAAGAACCTTCTTCCATTTAAGATGTGGTATTACACTGTTTTATGCGGTGATAAATTCGTACCACTTTTGTAAGCTATATTCATAGCTTGACATAACCGTATTCCAAACTGCAACGTTACTAAAGCGCTCTTCATAACTACCGCCGGTTCGCTGTGCGCCTTGTTGTACACTCACCTTGCCATCTGGGCCTTTTAGCGGAGTGGAGGCAACTTTACCCTTATACCAATAGTCCCATTCGGCCTGCGATAAATAATCGGCAGAACGCTTAGGGTTTGAAATGTAATAGCCCTGTCTTGCTATAAATGCGCCAGGCCAGCCTGAAAGCCACCAGTTCATATATTCGTAAGCTACATCTTTTATTCTTCCTTGAGTAGCAGAAGAAAGGCACATTACGCCGTGCCATCCTCTATAACCTTCCTTGGGGGCTGCAAATGTGACGGGAATATTTTGGCCGTTTAGTGCTGAGACCGCAGGGGAGAACATACTTTCAATGGTAACTCGACCGCTTTTCATAAATTCGACAGACTCGGGAACCGATGTCCAAAACCCGTTAAAATGATTCAACTGGGTTAATTCAATGAGCAGGTTGAACAAGTCGTCTAGCTCGTATTCGGTGATGGCACCAATATCTTTAAAAGTAATGAACCCTTTTGCTTGTGCTGCTAACGCTAAATCGAATAGTCCGATTGTGGGGTCGTTCACAATACCTACTTTTCCAGAAAAATGACGATCTAACAGCCATCCCCAACTTTCTTCCTGCCCTTGCAGTTCAGCCGGTAGCTTTGAGGTGTCGTAACCAAAGGAGTCTACATTGTGTACATAGGGTAAAAAGCTGATGGTATCGGTGTGCTGTTCGCCTAAAGAGCCATCGCCCTGTACATTGAGAATTTTGTGGGGTGCATCACCCGCGCCCATGCGCGCATTCTCAGTGAGCTTACCGGTTTTACTTAAATTGTTTATTTCATCCCAATATTGAAGGCGCGTTTTCTGTATAGGTTGGATAGCTTTTGCTCGCCACAGAACGTTAATGCTATTTGACCATTGCTCGTATAAATCAAAAGAATGGGGCGCCATTGAGGCTTTTTGTAAAACAGTTGCGCTACCGCCGGGTTCAAACACAATATTGATACCTAAGTCTTCAATAGCCCGCTGCCGAATAGCTTCTTGTAAAGTCACGTGGGTTCCCATAACACGAAGCGTTGGCTTAGCTTTACCTATAGCGAAAGGTGTCACGCCCGCTGTTAATCCAAACGCTAGTCCGCCTTTTAGTAAAGTTCGGCGTGATGCAGAAGAAACATTTTTTTTTGAAGGCTTAATAGACATTGTGAAATTCCGTGTAAAGGGATGTCCTCGTTACATTCTGGCACTTATTTCATAGTGTTACCAAAAAAAATGTTAGAAGATTGTTGAAAAGGTGGTGGTGGAAGTTGAAGAAACTCAACCGTCGAAGAATGACGATTAATAAGGTTCACTAATAGGCCATTGTGTTAAGCAACTCAAGCATGTTTAAAGTAAACGGCTGGCGTTTTTATAAAGTCGGTTAAAGCGCCTCCCGCGACTCATCGTCTAATGGCTCTTGAGCTGAAATTGCTGAAATTTTTGCACCTTTCTGAATGCACTCCACTGTATTTCGCCCATTGTTCTTGGCCTTGTAAAGCGCTTTGTCGGCATAGGTGAGAAGCTGTTTAGCGCTTTTGTGCTGAAGATCCTTCGATTGTACTGCACCAATGCTTACCGTAATTTTATGCCCTTTTAAAAGCGGCTGGGTTTCATGTAATCTGCTCACCTTCAATCTTAGCCTATCCAGAATTTGGTGCGGCGAGACTTGGCTTAGAAGCACAATACAAAAAGCAAATTCTTCCCCTCCAATTCTGCCTATTGCGTCTTCGGCTCGAAAGAATCTCTGCATTGTTTGCGCAACGATAGTCAGCACTTCATCGCCAAACCCATGGCCAAGGTTGTCGTTTATTGATTTAAAGTGATCAACATCTGCAATTCCTACCAGAACTTCATGGTTGTTGCGTTTGGCAAACATTAAAGATTTAGAGAACGCATCAATAAACGCTCGCCTGTTGGGGATATTGGTTAAGGCGTCAAAATATGCCAGCTTTTCTAATTTCAGGTTTGCATCTCGCAGCTCACTTGTACGTTCGTGAACCAAGTTTTCTAAATCTTGTTTTATTCTTTTTAGCTCTGAATTTCTTTTATCCAGCTGTTCAGACTGAAACTTCATCTCACTTACATTGCGCTGAACCGCAGCAAAGTGCGTAACTTCACCAAAATCGTTGGTTAGAGGGAATATATTCATTTGTACCCAGAACGGTGTACCGGTTTTCGTATAGTTCAGCAGTGTCTCAGTACACGGAATTTGTTCAACAAGGGCTTGGCGGATGCGATCTGTGGAGGCTTTGTCTGTTAGGGTTCCTTGGAAAATCCTGGGTGTTTCGCCAATTAGCTCTTCGAGGTCATACTCAGTATGCTTACAGAGGGCTTCATTGGCGTAAATTATTTTAGGTGAGAGTGGGGCATTGATGTTTTTGGCTTCTGTCACCAAGATCATGTCTTGTGAATTCTGCACAATGTCTCTATGGGAAAAGTCGTTTATTTTCGCTGTGATGTTTGTAAAGTAAACGACTGCAAAGGGCGGTGTAATTCCGTTCCCGCTAACTTTATCTGGGTAGGCATTAACACTAAACCAAGCGGTTTTTTCTGTTGTTTTGTCAATAATGCCCAAAATTTGATTAGTTACAGATTTGCCTGTCGATAGTACTCGAACTACAGGTAATTCATCGTAGGAAAGCCGCCGGTTTTGTCTATCTATGAACTCCCATGTCTCTGCATCTAAGCTTTTGTCCTTAAGCTCTCCAAGACTTAATTTAAGCATCAACAACGCAGCGGGGTTGGCGTACTCTACCGCGCCAGAAGCATTGTGAATAACCACACCAATTTCTGTGTTTTCTAATAGATTGAACAAGTTAACATTGTTGAAGCTCATTGCACTACACCACTTGAAAGCGTCAGTATGTACTGTTTTTCCCTGTACATTGGCGAATCAACGTTAATTAGAAAGAAGAGTTAACCTATATATTAGACTTTAGTTTAAAAAATAGCCAAAAGCTGTGTTTAAAACAGCTTTTGGCAAAGATAAATTTAGAAGGAAAATTAATGGTGAGAGAATTTGCTGAGGCGTCTTGTAACTACAATGCCCCCTAGTAAAAACAATGGAAGTAGCGACCAGGTACCGCCATGCTCTTCTACGATAACCACCGTATCTTCTACAACGTACTCATTGTTCTCACTTTCAAGAGGAAGATAGGCAAGTGCGCTGTCGTCATAAGCATCGGTAAATGCCACTAGCTCTTCTGTATCTGCATCGTAAAGTTCTAGCAGTATGTCGTATTCGCCAGGAGGAAAGCCAGTTACTAATGAACTTTCGATGGTAAATGTATCGGTTGAATCTTCTGAATAAATATAAAATTCAGACGACACGTGAATTGCATCGTAGAGACCGTCTTTACCTAAATACAATACTGCGTAAACAGGTGCTCGTGTGAAAATCGTGTCGGCGTCAAACTCAATAGAGAATGTAGAGTGATATCCATCGTAGTCAATGTCTTGTAGGAGCGTTACCCAACTTTCATAAATCCAGAATTCATTAACGCTGCTAACCACTATGTCGCTTGATGATTTGTTTACACCAAGATGTTGTTGATGCTTATTAGTCTGGCTGAGCGTGCTTTGTTGTGCGTTGGCCTTATCTATAGTTTGCTCGACAATACTGTCATTGGTCAGCCCACTTGTGGTTTTCGGCTGTAGTGATTCAGTGGCTACAAATGGTTTGTCGTAGCGGAATTCAGTTGAGTTAACCTGTTTTTCTTCTGAACTACTATCAGTATTCGCATGCACAGGTGACAAAAACGCAAGCTGTAATGCGGCGATAGCAGAATACGCTGTAAGTGCTGATACTAAGTTTTTCATCTGTCCATCCTTTTCCAATCGATAATGACAGAGTCATTGTTGTCGAAAAAAGATGAACAAAAGCTGAAGAGTAACTTAATATCCCTTCAGCTTTATAGGAAAAATTAAGGGTTAGTCGTCGAAGTGATGGTCTTCTTCTTCGTACTCGCCTTCTTCGCGTGGCTCGAAATACGTGCCCCATCCATCGTAGGTCACATCGTGTTTGTCAGCGATTTTTAAAAGGGCGTCTGAATCCGCATTAAGCTTTTCAATGTTTAGCTTTCTTTCTACCACGGCGTCGAAGCAAAAAATGGTTTCGCCGTCATCAAGAATTAGCTCTTCGGCATCAGTTACTTCAAAGCCAGCTTTAAACGCATCAACAGCGGCTTTTTCTAAGACGTCAAAGTCGGTACTGGCGAAATGGTGCTCAATGGTATAGTCGGCATCTGCTTGACTGCCATCTTCTAGAAGGGCATCAATAGTTTCTTGGTTAAACTCGTACCACTCTTCTCTTTCATCGAACTGGGTCATAATAAACACTCGTTAGCAATTTAGGCGCAAGTTTACCTGCTTTTTTCCAGTTCATCGACCTGTGTATTAAGCACATCAAACTTTTGTTTCATTTCATCATTAAAGTGCACCATCCACTCTTTAATTGTGCGTTCTTCGGTAAGTGATTGAGGCGCTGCGATATCAATCAGCACAATCCCGTTGTTCCAGCGGTTCCATTTAACCTTTTCATGCAGGTTGCTCGCTGTAACCATAACCACAGGTTCATTCGTGGTTTTGGCTAAACGAAAAGCGCCTTGCTTAAACGGTAGAATGCCTCTGCCGTAACTTCTGGTACCTTCAGGGAATAACCATACAGACGTTTTCTTTTTAGCTATGCGGTTAGCGGCAATGTCTAAGGTGTTTCGCGCTTTTCCTGAATTTTTTCTATCGATCATGATATTCCCCGACAGCCAATAAATTTGGCCGAAAATAGGGATCCATTTCAAACTCTTTTTTCCAATTGTGACCACGCCAGGAAGCGCAGCCTTACAAATAGTAATAACGTCGAAGCTGTTTTGGTGATTTGCAATGAAAACATAAGGCTCGTTCGTTTTTACAGCGGGGTCTCTTTTTATAATAATTTTAAGGCCCACTATTTTAGCCATAAGTGAATACAAACTACCGGCAGCATGCACGTTGTCCTTATGAAAAGGGCGCACAATACAAATGATCAGCAAAATAATGTTGATTAATAAAAAGGCGATAAATAGTGCCGGTATGCGAAATAAAGCGATCAAAACAACTCCTAGATACAATTGACGCGCGCAGTATAGATGAAGTTTCAGCGTACACTTGTCCGATGAGTTTTTACAATGTTTAGATTTAATCGGGTCATCACTTGTGAAAGTTCCTTCTTTATCACCTTTAGTATGAGGAAATTTTGCCGATACCGAATTACAATAATAGAAAGCTTAATAGAATCTAACTCGGTATTCATTACATGCAGACATTTACTCCAGACGACCTAGAAGAAGATATTCTTGCTGACCTTATGGAGGAAATTAACGAACTCTATGAATCGAGTGAGCAAACATTGATAGAATTAGAGCTTCGGCCGGAAGACAACGAGTTGCAACGAGCCCTGTTTCGTTCAATCCACACTATTAAGGGCGATTTAGGCTTAGTTAATTTCTCTCCGATGATCCCCCTTTTACAGCATGTTGAAGATTTGCTCGATTACTTACGCAAAGGGCAGGTGGCATATACCAGCACTATGAGTGACTTGGTACTTCTTACTATGGACAGAGTAAAAGCCTTTGTCGAGGCTGTAATGGCTGACGGCAAGGCCGAGTATGATGACAACCTTCACAACCAGCTAGTGCTGGCTATCAGTCGTGTTACGCCTGACAATTCTGCTGAACATGAAAAACGTCTTACTGAAGCTGTGTTGTTACTCAACCCTGCGTTAGACATTGTCGCTGACGGCGACGACCCCGAAAACGTGCAAATAAAGCCGCCCACATTAGCCGCGACAGGTATACCTAAAGACATTAGCAGTGAGAAAAAACAAGACATTTTGTTTTTCCGCGATCTTATGCAAACCATTGAGCGTCGTTCTAACTATTGGGTTGGACGAGGTGATCGCATTGCTAAGTTGGCCATGTACATTAACGATGTTGCTGAAAAGCCAATTGACGAAGACCAGCTGGCGGTAGCCAGTTACGTTCATGATTTTGGTATGGCGTTCATGCCGTTAAAGCTGTTGCATAAAGGCGATGAATTAAGTGATATCGAATTCAACCTGATGCGGTCTCACGTATACAAAAGCGCTCGTTTGTTAGAGCATTTAGACCAATGGGACATGGCGCGTAAAATAGTGATGCAGCATCACGAACGTACTGATGGTACTGGATATCCGCTAGGCATAAAAGAAGACGATATCTGTGAAGGCGCTAAGCTGCTTGCAATTGTTGACACTTACGACGCAATGACACATCCAAGGGCGCATAACGAAGACAATGTGCTTTCCAAAAAAGAAGCTGTGATAGAGATTAACCGCAGTGCCAAAGGGCAGTTCAGTATGAAGTGGGTAAGGCTGTTTAATCAGGCTATGACAGCGCTTTTAACTAAAGGGCAGTAAACACTGCCCTTATCTTGCTATGTGGTGTTGGCTGAGAGCCTAATTAAGCTAAAGGCTTCTCAGCTATCTCAACAAGCGAAACAGGTTTAATTCACACCTAATTCCTTTAGCTTACGGGTAAGCGTGTTTCTTCCCCAACCCAAGCGTTTAGCCGCATCTTGCTTGTGGCCGTGTGTGTGCTGGAGTGCTCGCTCAAGCATCACGCGCTCGAAAGTCAGCATAGCGTCGTTAAGGATATTGTGGTGACCATCGCGTAGTTGTTTGTCGGTCCAGCTCGCGAGTAAATCTGGCCAATCACCCGATTCGGCACTCGGTTTTTCAATACCGCTATCGCTGTGAATTTCTGGCGGCAAGTCGCTCGGTAAGACTTCTTGTCCACTTGCCATTACCGTTAGCCAGCGGCATACGTTTTCTAACTGTCTTACGTTACCGGGCCAAGGCAGTTGGGACATAACGCGCTCAGCTTCTTTAGAAATGCTTTTTGCTTCCACATCAAGTTCTTTAGCTGCTCGGCGAAGGAAGTGGCGTGTTAACAACGGAATATCTTCACGACGTTCGTTGAGTGATGGAAGGTGCACACGAATAACGTTCAGGCGGTGAAATAAATCTTCCCTGAACTTTCCTTCAGCAACACGCTGCTCTAGGTTTTGGTGGGTTGCCGCAATAATGCGTACATCAACGCTTACCGACTGATGGCCACCTACGCGATAAAACTGACCATCCGCGAGTACTCGCAAAAGGCGGGTTTGCACATCTAACGGCATATCGCCTATTTCATCTAAGAAAAGTGTACCGCCGTCAGCTTGCTCAAAACGCCCTTGGCGTGCAGCTTGTGCACCGGTAAAGGCGCCTTTTTCATGCCCAAACAGCTCAGACTCAACCAAGTCAGCCGGGATTGCCGCCATGTTAAGCGCAATGAAAGGCTTACTCGCTCTAGGGCTGTGTCTGTGAAGTGCGTGCGCTACCAGCTCTTTACCCGTACCCGATTGGCCGTTAATAAGTACGCTAATCGAAGAACGTGAAAGTCGACCTATAGCACGGAAAACTTCCTGCATAGCAGGCGCTTCACCAATTATCTCGGTTACAACGTCTTCAACTTGTGATTTGGATACCGTCGACTGCTCTCTTGCATGAGCAAGGGCGCGTTGAGTTAAGGTTACTGCTTCGTCAATATCAAAAGGTTTTGGTAAGTATTCAAATGCCCCTTTTTGATAAGCGTTTACCGCACTGTCTAAATCCGAATGCGCCGTCATAATGATAACGGGAAGCAATGGATGGGAAGCGTGTACTTCGTTCAGTAATGTCATGCCGTCCATTTGTGGCATTCTTATATCTGAAATGATGACTTCGGGGGCTTGGCCGCTTTGAAGTTGAAGCAATAAATCTTCGGGGTTTTCAAAACTTAAACAGCTGATATCAGCGGCTTGTAAGGCCTTTTGCAGCACCCAACGAATAGAACTGTCATCATCGACAATCCACACAGACTCATTCGTCATCGTCTGTCTCCTTACGATCTATTGGTAGGTAAATTACGAACTCAGTGTGACCAGGGTAGCTGTCTACATCTATTTTGCCGCCGTGGTGGTTAATAAGGGTTTGCGAAATAGACAAACCCAGCCCAGAGCCATTTTGCTTACTCGTGACCATGGGATAAAAAAGCGTGTCTTTAATTTCAGCGGGAATACCCGGACCGTTATCTATAATTTTTATTTTTGCTACCAGTGCATGACGTTTCGTTTGAATCGTCATCTGGCGCTCTATTCGCGTAACTAGCCTAATCTCTGGGTTAGGGGTTTGGCTCTCGGTTAAAGCTTGAATGCTATTTCTGACTATATTAAGCACAGCCTGCTGAATCATGTCAGGGTCTAATAAAAGCGGCGGTATACTTGGATCATAGTCTCTGACTATGGCTATAGGGTTATCTGAATCAAAACGCATTAGGCTACGTATTTTTTCAAGAGCCTGATGCACATTGCTTTCTTCGAATCGAGGCAGTGAATTAGGGCCTAGCAAACGGTCGACCAAGTTGCGCAGACGATCAGATTGCTCAATGATCATACGCGTAAATTCTTTGTGTTCTTCCGACAGCTCTTTTTCTAAAAGTTGGGCTGCGCCTCTAATGCCACCTAATGGATTTTTTATCTCATGGGCTAAGCCACGTACTAGCTCTCGAGCCGCATAATGCTGTGCATTTTGTAAATTCTCTCGAGAAATCCGTTTTTGTTGGTCAATTTTTTTGACTTCGAACAGCAGTCGAGGGCCATCGTCAAAGTGTAAGTTGGTAACGGTTAAATCTGCAGAAACATAGCGGTTGTCTCTAAACGCTAGCTTAATTTCGTTCTCTGTAAAGTCTTCACCTTTTCTAATCGCCGCTTTTAGTCTGGTAGTTTCTATTGTTCCCGGTAAGAAAAAATCTTGAAGCGGGTGCCCGATAAGTTGCTTTAGCCCGGTCTCGAACAAGGCTTCACCTGCATGGTTGGCGTAAACAATGGTAAGTTTGTTATCTACCATTACCAACGCTGTGTTTAGGCTATTTATAAGCTGTTGTGTTTCTAACTCGGTGGAATGCATCCGAGCTCGTCTCCTTTGCACCATAATTGTGCATTGTAGCTTGCAATGATGCGATACGCGAATAAGAGGCTAAGCAAACATAGCTTACTGAACCTCGGTGGTGCGCTACAGAACAATGGTTGCACGCTATTAGTTATTAATTAACGCCGATGCCTGATGTAGGTAAAGGGTTTGTTCTGGAGACGATGCAAGAGTCTTGCCCGTATTGTTAGTTAACTCAACTTTAAAAGTATGTGCCCCACGATGGATACCTGAGAGTTTAAATACGCCCGAACTATTGCTAGCAAATGGGGCGTTATCGAATATTAAGCGATAGGTAGGCGCTTTGGGTGCACCAGTTTGCGCCGCAGAAATAGTTAGCTCACCTAGATTATTTCGGATTGTTGCTTCTGGTGCAGGGGACTTGATGACTACGCGATAATTTGGTTTGGGCGCACCAGGCTTGAGCGGTGGTGGGGGAGGTACTTTGGCTGCTGTGACTACATTTTGCGTTTTATCATCGAATGCCAGTGGTTCAGCATTTTTTTGCGGCTTATCGGTGAAAGTAATAGAGCCATCTTCTCCTACCACCTTATAGATTGTTGTAGTTGAAGAAGAAAGGGTAGTAGTTGCCTCGGCGTCGCGCTCTGTCTCATTTGCTTGTGTTTCTTGCTGCGAATTATCTTGCTCTAGGCTAAGCATAGCGGCTTGCAGGGGTAAAACCCCATTGCTGCTAATTATAAGCAGTGAAGTTAAGCAGATGTATCGCATCATGTTTTGCACGGTTTGTTACCTAATCATTATATTTGAAAAATGTCAGCATAATACTTTTGTCACGGGAGGCCTGTAGCTACAACTTTTAAGCGGTACTCAAATAAGGCGGCCCTTAGTTTACTGCCCAAGGTAAGCAAACTTATAAGCCACTTTTAGCGCAGACACAAAGACATAGTAGTTAAATTGCAAACATAAAAAAAGCCCGCGAAGCGGGCTTTAGTATATATCGCTATACAGTGTGTTATTACACGCTGTAGTACATGTCAAACTCAACTGGGTGAGTTGTCATGTTAAGCTTAGTAACTTCTTCAGACTTAAGGTCGATGTATGCATCAATCATGTCGTCAGTCATAACGCCACCTGCTTTAAGGAAGTCTCGGTCGTTATCAAGCGCTTCAAGTGCCATTTCAAGCGAGCTTGCAACAGTTGGGATTTCAGCAGCTTCTTCTGCAGGTAGGTCGTATAAGTCTTTATCCATAGCATCGCCAGGATGGATCTTGTTTTTGATACCGTCAAGGCCAGCCATTAGCATTGCAGAGAACGCTAGGTAAGGGTTAGCTGTTGGGTCAGGGAAACGTACTTCAATACGACGCGCTTTATCGCTTGTTACGTGAGGAATACGAATTGATGCAGAACGGTTACGCGCAGAGTATGCAAGCATTACCGGCGCTTCGAATCCAGGAACTAGACGCTTGTAAGAGTTAGTAGAAGCGTTAGCGAAGGCGTTAATTGCACGCGCGTGCTTGATGATACCACCGATGTAGTAAAGTGCTTCTTCAGAAAGACCTGCGTATTTGTCACCTGCGAAGATGTTAACGCCGTCTTTAGAGATAGACTGGTGACAGTGCATACCAGAACCGTTATCGCCAACAAGAGGCTTAGGCATAAAGGTAGCAGTTTGGCCGTATGCATGTGCAACATTATGTACAACATACTTATACACTTGAATTTCATCCGCTTTCTTAACTAGCGTGTTGAATTCACAAGCGATTTCGTTTTGACCCGCTGTCGCTACTTCGTGGTGGTGAGCTTCAATAACAAGGCCCATTTCTTCCATAACCATACACATAGCAGCACGAATGTCGTGAGCAGAATCTACCGGAGGTACTGGGAAGTAGCCGCCTTTAACGCCAGGGCGGTGAGCCATGTTGCCGCCTTCGAATTCTTCACCTGAGTTCCACTTTGCTTCTGAAGAGTCAATCTTGTAGAACGAACCTGCCATATCTGTATGGAAACGCACGTCGTCGAAAAGGAAGAACTCTGGCTCTGGGCCGAAGAAGCATGTGTCGCCGATACCTGTAGATTTCAAGTACTCTTCTGCGCGACGTGCAACAGAACGTGGGTCACGCTCGTAACCTTCCATTGTTGAAGGCTCAACAATGTCACAACGGATGTTTACTTGTGTTTCTTCTGCGAAAGGGTCTACTACGCAGCTGTCTGCGTCTGGAAGAAGAACCATATCTGATTCGTTGATGCCTTTCCAACCAGCAATTGAAGAACCGTCGAACATTTTACCTTCTTCGAAGAATTCTTCATCAACACCACTTGCAGGAATTGATACGTGTTGTTCTTTACCTTTAGTGTCGGTAAAACGTAAATCTACAAACTTCGCTTCACTTTCTTTAATCAGTTCTAATGCCTTATCTACTGACATCGTGTCCTCCAGGTTTAATGTAAAAATGCGGAATGATCAGCTTCACTCCAACAGTGGCAAAAGTGAAAGCGATTATCATGCCATTTACAAGCAAGCCGAATTTTGCGGCATGGACAGGCATCTATCACTTCCATTTGAATAGCAATGCACCAGTAAGGTGCGTTAATGCTCCATAGTGGTGCTTAATTGTTACTTTTATGTCATCTAGCCTAGATCACTTTGTATCACACCACCACTGTATATGTTCAATTCGGTGCAAATGGGATGGTTATTTTTTAAACTGAAGAGGTAATTCTAATAAAAGTGACTTCTTATCAAAAAAAGGTGCGCAAACGTCGTGGTTTTTCTGTACAATCCGCGCAAATTTCTCTATCTGCATTTTTTTGCAACAAATCTAATGCAGACTAATTCGATTCCCGAATTAAGTTGGCATCGATTTACACAGGCTCTATATAAGCATGAATACCACTGATATTAGTAAATTGCGTAACATCGCAATCATCGCCCACGTTGACCACGGTAAAACCACCCTGGTAGACAAACTGTTACAGCAGTCTGGCACCCTTGAATCTCGAGGCGAGCAAGAAGAGCGCGTAATGGACTCGAACGACATCGAGAAAGAACGTGGCATTACCATCCTAGCTAAAAACACAGCGATTAACTGGAATGACTACCGTATCAACATCGTAGATACTCCAGGACACGCTGACTTCGGTGGTGAAGTAGAACGTGTAATGTCAATGGCCGACTCTGTACTTCTACTTGTAGATGCACAGGAAGGTCCAATGCCACAAACGCGTTTCGTAACGCAAAAAGCATTTGCCCAAGGCCTTAAGCCAATTGTTGTTATCAATAAAATCGACAAGCCTGGCGCACGCCCTGATTGGGTAATGGATCAAGTATTCGACCTTTTCGATAACCTAGGCGCAACTGACGAGCAGCTTGATTTCCAAGTTGTTTACGCTTCTGCACTAAATGGCTGGGCATCACACGATGCAGACGAGCCTCAAGAAGACATGAATGCACTATTTGAAACTATCGTTGAGCAAGTTTCTGCACCTGATGCAGACGTAGACGGTCCTTTCCAAATGCAGATTTCTCAGCTTGATTACAACTCATACGTGGGCGTAATTGGTGTAGGTCGTGTTAAGCGCGGTTCAGTTAAGCCAAACCAACAAGTGACAGTTGTTACTGCTGATGGCGAAAAGCGTAACGGTAAAGTTGGTCTGGTTTACGGCTATCTTGGACTTGCACGTCACGAAGTTGAATCTGCACATGCCGGCGACATCATTGCTATCACAGGTCTTGGCGAACTTAAGATCTCTGACACCATTTGTGACCAAAATACAGTTGAAGCGCTTCCTCCACTTACGGTTGATGAGCCTACTGTTACTATGACTTTCCAAGTAAACACGTCTCCGTTTGCGGGTAAAGAAGGTAAATATGTAACGTCACGTAACATCCTAGAGCGTCTTAACGACGAACTAGTGCACAACGTTGCGCTTCGCGTTGAAGAAACTCAAGACCCTGATAAGTTCCGCGTATCAGGTCGTGGTGAACTTCACCTAGGTATTCTTATTGAAAACATGCGTCGTGAAGGGTACGAGCTTGCTGTATCTCGTCCAGAGGTAATTCTTAAAGAAGTTGATGGCGAAACACAAGAACCTTACGAAACACTAACGATTGACTGTGAAGAAGAGCACCAAGGCTCAATCATGGAACAGCTTGGTCTTCGTAAAGCCGAAATGACCGATATGTCTCCAGACGGCAAAGGTCGCGTACGTATCGACTTCATTATTCCAAGCCGTGGCCTAATTGGTTTCCAAACAGACTTTATGACAATGACATCTGGTTCTGGTTTGCTTTACCACACGTTCGATCACTACGGTCCGTACAAGGGCGGTATTATCGGTAAGCGTAAAAACGGTGTACTTATCGCAAACGCAAACGGTAAAGCATTGACTAACGCCCTGTTTAACCTGCAAGAGCGTGGTCGCCTATTTATCGGTCACGGTGTTGAAGTTTACGAAGGTATGGTTATTGGTATTCACAGCCGTGACAATGACCTAACTGTAAACGCACTTAAAGGTAAGCAGCTTACAAACGTTCGTGCCTCTGGTACTGACGAAGCGCAAACCCTAGTTCCACCAATCAAGATGTCACTTGAGCAAGCGCTTGAGTTCATCGATGACGACGAACTAGTAGAAGTAACACCTGAGTCTATCCGTATTCGTAAGAAGCTTCTTACAGAAAACGAACGTAAGCGTGCATCACGCGCACCTAAGTCTTAATATCCTTTAAGACTACATCGATTTTAAAAATGCCAGCTTTTGCTGGCATTTTTTATTTAGTGATTGAACTTTGTTAACCTAATAGTTGCCGCCAGCCTTCCCTATTTTTTGTAGGTTTAAAGTTTTCCTTTCGAACTCTCCAACTTAGTTATTTAACTGTAATGGTTAAACACCCAAAAGCTTAAATATCGACCAAAGGTTAGTGGTCAAACATACTTATAACTTCTATGCTTAAGAAAGAAAAAGTTTACGCATTAACACGTAAGCTAAGTCGCTGTAATATAAACGACTAATGACCTAACTAAAGGGGAAGGGTAGTGTTTTCTGTAGCCGTTGTTGAAGATGATCCTATTACGCTAGACCTTATTACTGATGCGTTAGAGACGCAGTTAGACGCCACTGTTTTTCCATTTACGCGTAGTAAATTTGCGAGAGACTTCTTGCTACAACAAACTTCCGACACCATAAGCTTGATCATAAGTGACCAAGTAATGCCGGATTATGACGGGCTTAGCCTTTTAAAAACTTGTCAGTCATCTGGTTTAAACGTCCCTTTTTTGCTTATTACTGCCGACCCTAACAAAGAGCTCGTTATTGAAGCACGTAAGCTACAAGTATCAGGCTTTTTAGCTAAACCTCTGAATATGGAAGAGCTGGTTCAAAAGTCGAAAGAAGCAGTCACACAAGCAAGTTAGCCTTAAAGCTTGTCTTACATGTTACGGTTTTATTGACGCCACTTGGTAACGGACACCTGATAACGAAAGTAAGCAGGCTTTCACCGCAACAAGGTATAAAATGGAAAAGTCCATCTTGCCACAGCTTGTTTAACGCCTTAACTTTACCTCTATAAAAGTACATTTCGATATAGCAAATCTGAGTTAATTCATCTTAAGCCCCTAGTTTATGAGGCGCTAAAATTCTACACTGATGCTATAAGTTTTTGAGCAACAGGATGTAATGTGAGCGCCTTATTCGATAATACCCCTTCTAGAAAAGATACGTTTTCGTTCAAATGGCAAAAGTACAAAGGAAAAGACATCATTCCAGCTTGGGTGGCTGATACCGAGTTTCGTTGTGCTCAGCCAATTTTAGATGCCATCTCTGGTCAAGTTGAGCATGGCAACATGGGTTACATACTGCCTGCCCATCATAACGGTGCTATTCAGGCTGTAGTGAGATGGCTTAAAGATAAGCACAATTGGGAAATCCAGCCCGAGTGGTTAGTGTGGACACCAGGCGTTGTACCTGCGTTCAACGTAGCATGCAAAGCGTATTGTGAACCCGGCGATAAAGTGCTTATTCAATCGCCAAATTATCCGCCACTGCTGGCAGCACCAAAGCTTAACGGCCTAGAGCGAGTAGATATAGGTACTGTTGTTGAAAGCGCGAACGGTGAACGTTTAGATAGTATCAGTGAAGTCGATGGAGCGCGCTATACACTGGACTTTGACGCGTTAGAAAAAGAAGCTGCGGATCCTAAGTGCAAGCTGTTTATTCTTTGTAACCCAATGAACCCTGTAGGTTCGGTACTTTCTAAAGCGGAGCTGGACCGTATTGCTGAAATTTGTAATGCGAACAATGTTAAGCTTTGCTCTGATGAAATACACTGTGACCTTATTTTAGAAGACGGGAAGCAGCATATCCCAGCAGGTCGCGAGGCTAATCTTGCTGAAAATAGCGTAACGCTTATGGCTGCCAGCAAAACATTTAATATTGCGGGTTTAGGTACGTCTTTTGCCATTATTCCTAATCGCCAACTACGTCAGGCGTTTACTAATGCCGCAGCAGGCATAGTGCCGTGGGTAACCGTACTAGGCTTAGCGGCAACAGAAGCTGCATTCACTCAGTGTGACGATTGGCATCAGCAGCAGCTTAGCTACTTACGTGAAAACAGAGACATGGTGTTTAACACCATCAACAGTATTGACGGGCTTAAAATGCTAAAAGCCGATGCAACGTTTCTAGCATGGGTAGATGCCAGTGGACTAGGCGTAGAAAACGTTCAACAGTGGGCGGAAGAGAAGGGCGTTGGTCCATCTCCGGGTATTGATTTCCACAAAGCAGATCATTTCAGAATCAACTTTGGCTGCAGCAAATCTATGCTTCAAGACATACTTCAACGCCTCGCCAGCTAAAAAACTGTGGGGTCAGAGTCTGAGGTATCCCCACAAATAATGTAACGATATCAGTAAGATAAAAAAGACAGGAACATTCATGACGTTTGGTGATCAGATCAATCGCCAAACTTCACCGAGACCAAACAACCATGAATGCCCTATCTATTGTGAACAAAGTCGTTACGCTTGTCAGCTACAATATGCATAAAACTCGTCTAAATGCGGTCACGGCGTGCGTCAAAAGTCTGCTTAATGGAAGCGCTGCAACCGTAACCAGCATAGGTCGAGGGATAAACACTAAAGCCTTTGAAAAACATAGAATTAAACGTGCAGACCGCTTGCTCTCAAATCCGCATTTACTAAGTGAAACACCGCTCATCTATGCATCTATATGCCAACTATTTTGCGGCAACACAACACGCCCTGTTATCTCAATCGACTGGTCAGATTTAGACGACCGCAAAGCGCATTTTCTTTTACGTGCAGCAATATCTCTGAAAGGAAGGCCCATCACACTTTACCAAGAAGTACACTGCAACAAGACCAAAGAGAAACCCGCCACGCACAAGGCATTCTTAAAGACATTACAAGCCATATTACCTTCATATTGCCGACCCATTATCGTCACCGACGCAGGGTACAAATCGCCTTGGTTCAGAGAAGTTAGGGCCCTAGGATGGGACATTGTTGGGCGTATCCGCAAGCCACATCTTTACTCGCTTGATAGAGGAAATACGTGGCAGTGTATTCGTAATCTTTACGCAAAAGCAACCTGTCGACCGAAGCGTTTTGATAACAGCCAAATAGTAAGGAGCAACCCCTTTACCTGCACGCTAGTTCTGTTTAAACAGAAATCTAAAGGACGTCATGCTTCAAATCCAGATGGTACACGCAAAGCCTCAAAACGCTCAAAAGTGCATGCACAAGGTGCAAAAGATCCATGGCTATTAGCGACATCACTGGCACCTCATCGAAGCTTATCGAAGCAAGTAGTAGCCATTTACAGGCAACGAATGCAAATTGAAGAAGGCTTTAGAGACATGAAAAGCACGAAGTTCGGGCTTGGCTATGAACAGAATAAAAGCGTGAAAAAGCAACGTCTAATAATACTGATATTGCTGACAACGTTAGCGTCACTCGTGGCTATATTACTGGGTATGGTGCTCGTCTCATCGAATAGGCATCGGCGCTTCCAAGCCAATACCGAAACCAGAAGCGTGCTGTCATTCCATTACCTTGGACTCAGGGCTGTCGCTTGTCGAATACGATTTACAATGCGACAGTGGAAAGCTGCACTCAAGTGGTACAGCTCTATAGTTGACGTAGCCTGGGCTGAAGGAACATGAAATTAAATTCGTGGGGATCCCTCAGGGTCAGAGTACTTTTTTTAACTACGCTCTCTATCAAAAAGGGCCAAAGTATTACTTTGGCTCTTTTCATATAGTTTGTTAGTTACGTAATTTTTCTGCTATCTGCGAGTGCGCATCACAACGGCATACAAAGGGAGCAAATTACTCTGCCATCATTTTTAACACTAGCTAAACACACCGATAAGTTTGTATAAGCCCAAACCAATCACTGTGCCTACTACCACAAAGCCTGCCAGATTACTTTTCCACGTATTTCTAAACTCACCCAGCGCTGTGCTTTTGTTCATAACGACCAGCAAAAATATCGCTATAATAGGTAGCAGTAGGGCATTAGTTGCCTGCGCAAATAAAATAGCAGGTAGGGGCTTAAAGCCAAGTGCTGCAACACTTACACCTACAACAATGATAATGAACCAAACAGCTTTAAAGCTTTTACTTTGCATATTATCAGATAGTCCAAGCGCGCCGGTTACAGCATAAGCAGCGGCTAGGGGGGCGGTAATGGCACTGGTCAAACCGGCTGCGAACAACCCTAATGCAAAGAACCACTGCGCTTTGTCACCTAAAACCGGTTTTAGCTGCTCGCCCATGTTTGAAGCGTCCATAGTCGCAGCCTGATTGAAGAACGCCATCATTGCGGTTGCCATTACAATAAGCGTAATAAGCCCACCCATGCTAATAGCTTTAGCTGACTGGTTTCGGCACGCCACAACTGCTTCTTGTTTATCCTGTCCTTTTGATGACTTCGCAACAAGGCTGGCGTGGAGGAATAGGTTGTATGGCACTATGGTTGTGCCAATAAGGGCTAGCACGGTGGTAATGGCATCGGCATCTAATCTGGGTGACATTAATTGGCTAAACATTGCGGTAATATCAGGTTTGGCTACTAGCAGCGTCACTAAAAATACCCCCGCCATGATAAATACAAGATACACCAATACTGTTTCTATCCACTTGTAGCTACCTGACCATAGCAACACAATTGCGATAGTGCCTAATATGCTGGCCCACGGACCAATGCCTATATTGATAAACGCGTCTAGACCGATTGCTGCCCCGGTTAGGTTGCCCGACTCATAGGCTGCGTTACCAATGCCAATAGCGCTGACAATGAGTACAATGAAGGCGTTTTTAAGCCATGGCTTATACGCCATGTTTTTCATTGCGCTTGCCAAGCCTTGGCCACTTGCTACACCAAGACGTGCTGCCATGTCTTGCAATACTATGGTTGCAAATATGGAAAAAAGTAGCGCCCATACTAAATGAAAACCAAAGTTTGCACCCGCCAAGCTTGCTGTAGTTACTGTTCCAGGGCCAATGAAGGCGGCCGCGATGATATATCCTGATTTATCTTTTGCCATTGCAACGACTCTTAGTTAAGTTTTGCTATCATGACAATAGGTGGGCGAGCACGCAACAGTACCGCTAAACCAATACAGTAACAGATTGGTTTTAAACCTATTGTCGCGTACCCAATGCAAAGGACCTATTTTTCTGTGTGCCCAACTCCAACTATGTGGGTGAGGTATAAGGCTAGAAAACACGCCCTCTGCAAAGTGGCCGCGCAGACTACCGTTTCGAGAAAGAGAACGCAAATTAAAAAAGGAAGGTAATGATGAAAGACGGGTTTCCAGTACACATCATCAGCGATATTGTTTCGCATCCCAATTTCAAAAATGTACTTCCGAATGCTTATCAGGTTGATGGGATGATCTTTGCGGTTGCCGCCGCACCAGAAATCCCCATGCCCGAGCAATGGATGCCTTGGCTCATTCAATCTAGTGACAGCAAGTTAGTAGATAAAGATGTCGATAAGCTTGCAGATACCTTGATGAACGGCTTGCGCGCCCATTTAGATTTAATGCGCCAGAGTAAATCACCTTTATCTAGTGAACTCACCGAAGCGATAGAAGTGAAAGGAGTGATGAGGCCTTTAAAGGAATTAGAAAGCTGGCTGAACGGGCTTTTACAAGTACATAAGCAATTAGAGCCAGTGTGGCAAAATGCTTGGAACCATCTTGATAAGCGCTCTGCACAGAATACGAGTGAAGACAAGGATAAACTAGAAGAGGGTAAACTACCCGAACCTGCGGAGGCGAGGTTGTCCCGTTGTTTAAAACTTTTTTCAACGCTTGCCAACATAGAATTGGCTTTGTCCTACAGAAACGAAACGCAAATTGCCCAGCTGGAAAGTAATATACGCATGCTTGTTAAGCAGTTGCCATCTGTACTCGCAGATTACACAAAGTTATCCGGAGAGTTGGCGCAGGCATTACCCAATCAATTCGAAACCTTTAGCAAAGTTACTTAGGGCTTATTCAATCGACTTCACTGTATCTGGTTAACGCTGCCGTTGCTGCTGGTGACGTTGGTTTAACGTATGTTTAAGCGAAGCCGTGTAGCTATCTAGCTCAAGCTTCGCTTTTTCATATTGCTCGTTTAATAGTGTTGAGGCAGGCTCTCTCATTAGCGCCTTAAACGCAATATCCGTCTGCTTTAGTAGGTATTTGAGGTGTTGATTACTGTCATCCATGGTAAACATTCCGATAAAAACAATTCAATAAACCCTATACATGGTGAGTTTCGGGCGGCTATGTGTGATGTTTACAACACGCTCTACATTAAGTTTTAAAAACTTTTTACATCACACTGTAGTACTGATTCCTTGAGTACTGACTTTCTTACTGTCTATAAATACCAACGCGTGTAGTTAAACCTAAAAGGGTTTAACTACAGCTAAGCATACAATTGCGAGAATAATTAACACTGGGGCTTCATTCAAAAAGCGATAGAAGCGGGGAGTGTGCCTATTTTCATCTCGTGCGAACTGCTTCATCAACTTAAACAAATAGAAGTGGTAGCCATAAATAGCAAGCAGCAACAATAATTTTATATGGAGCCACCCAGACATTTTAAACCAGGTGCCACCATAGCTGACAATAAGCGCTACGCCGAATGCCAGAGTTAATAAGGCGAATGGAGTAACGAAGAGCCACAATCGGCGCTCCATGACTTTAAATTCATCTTTAACTATTTGAGACTTAGTCGTTGCGTGATAAACGAAAAGTCGTGGTAAATAGAAAAGTCCTGCCATCCATGCCAGCATGAAAAAGATGTGCAGTGCTTTAAACCATAAAATGTACATATTAGTAATGTGCCTTTTGTAAGAAGCTTTGCAAAATATTCCAGGTTACTACGCCAATGATATCGTTAAGCTCCTGATCGTAAATATAAACTGCGCCAGAGCGCGAATTTTTAAGATGTTCGTATACTTCGTGCAGCGTAGACTGCGCGCTAATGCCTTCCATTTCATAATAGTTTAACGCGGATGCATCGTGTTCCAAACTTACATTGTATTGGACCAGTTTATACTGCACATCTATTTCAAATTTTGATTTCTGAATGACAATTTTTGTCGGATCGCCTTCTAAATAGTTGATTAGCGCTTGTTCTGGGGCATCGTGAAAAAGCTTATAATCTGTATTCATTGCCGCTAGCACCCCCGTCTTTTCAAGGGCCTCTCGGATAGATGAAATAGCGTATGGAAGATTTTGATAGTCAAGCTGGCGTATAAAAATAGAGCGGTTTCCGAAAAACTGGGTGGAAGTTACGTATGCAGGCACTATCACCAGCATGGCTGGCAGAATAATTTGAGGGCTATAAGAGAGCTCCATAACCGCAGAAAGTGCAGCGAGAGGCGCGTGTAACACCGCCGTCAGCATTCCCGCAATACCTAGCAATGCAAAGCTGTTAGTGAATTCAGGCACGTTGATAAAGTAGGATAGCGGCAATAAAAGCACGGCTCCGGCGAGCATACCAATAACCATTACTGGGCCTATGATCCCCCCAGGGATACCAAGGCCAATAGCGAATACCGCTAAGATAACCTTAAATACAAGGGTAGATACCAACAATAGCGCGCCAGGGGAGCTATCGAATAAGTGCTCAACGTCGATAAAATTCGCCCCAAGTGCCTCAGGTATAAACATACCTATAGTACCTGTAATTAGCGCCGCAAGTATTAAGCGCCAGACCATAGAAACCGGCCTAAACCAAGTCATAACACGCATAAGCTGGCTATTAAAAAGCACGGCCAACATACCCAGTAAAATGCCTAACAGCACGAGATAGAAATACATCCACTGGCTAAACGCATTAAACGATAAAAAGGAAAGTTCATTGACTTCTCCAAATACAATACGGGTAAGTACAGAGCCGCAGGCTGCGGCCAGCATGATAGGCACAAATATGTGTATTTTGTATTCTCGAAGCACGACTTCCATTACAAAGATAACGGCAGCGAAGGGAGTATTAAACGATGCAGAGATGCCTGCCGCAATGCCACAGCCAGCAAGAATTCGAATACTGTTATAGGGTAAACGAAGCCATTGCCCGAGAAGACTACTGCCTGATGCCCCCATATGGACAGAAGGGCCTTCTCGCCCTACGACAAAACCGCCCGCTAATGCCAGCATACCGCCAAAAAATTGGTTTATGGTTGTTCTGAAAGGCACGTAACCATAATAGTATTTTACCCGGTGAATAACGAAAGGAATGCCCAAGCGGTAGTGTTTGAAGCCGGTGAGAAAAGCAATGAATAGTATTAAGCCAACACTAATAAGCGGCATAATTAGCCACACTAACCAGTCGTAAGCAAGAACTGACTTAAGCGACGATATCCCTGTTTCTTGAAGCCATTCAACGCATAGCCGAAACAGTATGATAATAAGCGCCGCGCAGGTTCCCCCTACAATGCCCAGCATGCACAACTGAATAGTAGTGCGTGGATGAGCTAACTCCTCTCTTAAAGCCTGCAAGCGCATGTTGTGGTACAGTAGATTAACGTAGCTAGCAGCTTACCATAAACACTTAAAATTCATAATATTTAGAACGCGTTAGCGTTTTGTAGTTTTTTAATGAAGAAATTATGACAACAGACCAATTAAAAGAATTATTAGGCAACTATAAATGGACCTTGATGGTAGCGTTCATCATGTTCGTCATGATTGGATTCGGTTACAAGCTAGCGCGAATTGTTGACGAAGGCGACAGCAAGAAAGTGCAGGCTCAAAAAGAAACTATTGCTATTTTGTCTGAAGAAAATAATGCGCTAACGACGAAAGTAAATCAGCTTGAAGTAGCCGTGGAGCTCGCCACATTAGAGTCTGAAAATATCGCAAAAACGTTGAGCGATCAGAAGAAAGAGCTAGAAGCACAACAAGAGCTGTTAAGCTTTTATGAGCGTGTTATGGCGCCCGAGAAAACCGATGACGGCTTTGCTATTGAAGGGGTAGAGGTCTTTAAATTAAGTGATTCATCATATCAACTCAGGTTAGTTTTACTGCAATCTAAACAAAGAAAGGCAGTGATAAATGGCAACTTAGACATTGCTATTGTGGGCAAAAGAGATGGAAAGCCTGTTAGGTTAGAATCCGGCAAATCAAGCTTACTTGATGAAGACGTAAAGTATCGCTTTCGTTTTTTCCAAGCGGTTAACGTAACGCTTACTATCGAAGAGGATATAGACGTAGAGTCTATTGTTTTCTCTACTCGGGTTTATCAGTATAAAACTCGCAAAGGAAACTATGAGGTAAGCGTACCGTGGAGTGAAGCGCTTTCAGTCGATGTAGAGTAAGCCCCTGAAAACTATGGTTTAGCCATGCCCGTGGTTTTGGTGTGTAAAACCTTAATAGTTTTTAGGATTATGGCCTTGTTATTTCATTCAAAGAGATACCAGTAGCCATAGCCTACAAGAAAAGCTGGAATGGCAGAGTACACCGTAGCGATAAGGGCTGCCTTTGGCGAAAGCGCGATAGCGGGAAACAAAGCGTCGCCATCGTTACTAATCGCGTTGCCTAATTGAGCTGAAAAAGGAACAGCGCCATTTAAATACAAACTGGTGACCAATATTTGAGGGCCGCAGCCGGGTAAAAAACCTATAACAATAGCCAAGCCGACCAAGCCAGGACCCATAGCTTCAAGCATTCCAGCTATGTCTAGTCCAAACCAGACAACAGAAAGCTCGAAAATCAAAAATGCGAGTATCACCCATGCCAATACAAATTGCGTATCTAACGCGGCTTTTTCCTGCCACTTAGGAGGGGGAGGGATAACGTCTTCTTTGGTGACTGAGGCGTATCCGCTTCCCGAACCACACAGTGACCAAAGCACCAAACTTGCTATACACAGACAGGCGCCAATTAGTGTTAGTGTATCCTCACTAATAGCTAAGTAACTGTGAACGGGGAGTTGAAACGCCAGAGCCAAGGCAATTGCTAGCGACGGTAAGCTCAAAGTCATCCAGAATACTTTAGATAGTGACGTGGCTTTATGGCTTAGTGCTTTTGGTTTATCGGTGTTCTGGAGCTCTTCATTCGAATCAACCGTTTCAGGTGCTCGATAATTATGGAATTTATTAACCACTAATCCCGTCGCGGCACCTACAGTCACACTAACCGCCATAACGGTTAACGCATCTAATGGCGCCTGAGCTAGCAACAAAAAGGCGGCATCGCCCATGGTGCTGGTTAATACCGCTACCACCGCGCCAAAGCTGGTAACACCTCGTGTGTACTGGGTCACTACAATAATTGCACCACCGCAGCCGGGTAAAGCACCAAGCAGTGCCGAAAGGCCTACCTCGTGGACGGGGTGCGTTTTCATGTAGTTGCCAATAGCATCAGCTGAGACCCGCAATGTGGCCAAGTAATAAAGTGCGAGCGATGCATAAACAAATGCTGCTACTTGGAAGTATGCGTCTGATAAAACTGAAAGCGTCACAGAGCGGGTACTGTCATAAGCGAGTAGAGTGATAACTAAAAGCGGCATAAGCAGCCGCTTGTTAGCTAGCAGCGGGTAAAGAGTGCTTTGAATTAAACCTTGAGTAAAACCACCAAGAAGCCGCGGTCGATACTTATCGCGCTCCAACGCTTTTGCACTTTTCGATGTGTGGGACGCTGTACTCATTACAACTTCACTCTCAGATTACTGAACACTTATTTGGAGGCGCACAATTAAAAGTGCGCCTTTCGTTTGCCTATCGGCAAATTGCATATGCTTAACTAGAAAGGGTAACCGTACCTTGCATAACTCCGATATGACCGGGGAATGAGCAGAAGAACATGTATTCTTCGTCTTTACTTAGACCTTCAACAGAAAACGTAGTAGAAGTTTGTTCGCCACCGCCAATTATCTCTGTAGCGCCAATAACACGCTCATCACCAGGCTTAATGTAGTCATTATCGAGTCCAGCACTCATGCCGTCTGTTGCTACCGCTTGCCCATTAGCCTTGGTGGTCATTACCCAGTTATGACCCATAGATTGCTTAGGTAGTTGACCAGTATGCTTTAGCGTTACGGTAAATTCGCTGCAGCTTGCAGGAATCGTTACGTTTTTTGTATTGAACTGCATCGCGTCATTTGATTCCACAGTCGTTTCACATTCGTTAGCAAATGCATTGGAAGCTAAAAGGAAAAGGGCTGTGCCGCCAAGTAGTTTCTTGATCATAAATAATATCCTTTGAATATAGATTAATCGCACCTTTCGGTGGAATTAGAAGATTCCATTTTCAATACGAAAAAGCATAACACTGGATCAGATTGAATGCTAATAATTATCATTTGTGTTTTTGTGGTGGGTTTGCTATCAATAGTTCTCGCCTATTCACTGCGTTATTTTTTGATGCACTCTTGATAAACGATATAAAGCTAATGTCATCGATACGAAATGCACGTAAACAAATTCGTTTTGGACACAACGGTGGTGAACTGGATGTATTGGCTAACTATTTAGATAGTGTGACCTGCATCGCTAATTTACTACCACAAAAAAGCGACAAGTTTGCGATTTATAAAAATGCAGTTGAATTGCTGTATGAAGTCATTTGCGACCCGCTAGTTAGTAAGCAGTGGCGCTATGCCTGTTTAGACCACTTATACAAACCTTTACTTAACGCTGAGCGCTACGCCTGTAACGAGAGTGATCGAATTACGCTTGCAAGATTAAAAATAGATATGCATGTGCTAGTCCCACATTTTTTATGAGCGGCTAACGAGGGAGATACCTACTGAGTACTCTTAATTTGCACTTAGTAGCCCGAGTAGACCTTTGATGACAGCGTGATAAACACGCCAAAAATTCAGTTACATCAACACAAGGATACGAGTTATGACAGCAACACGCACTGAACGCGACAGCATGGGTGAGTTACAAGTGCCTGAAGATGCACTTTACGGCGCACAAACTCAACGTGCTATTCAAAACTTTCCGGTCAGTGGGCAGCGCATGCCTGAAGCTTTTATACACGCATTGCTCACTGTAAAAAAAGCCGCAGCGCAAGCAAATATGAAGCTGAAAGCACTAGATAGCGATCGCGGTTTGGCGATAGTAAAAGCCTGCGATGAACTGTTAGCCCTTGACGATGTTATGCAGCACTTTCCGGTAGATGTCTTTCAGACGGGGTCCGGTACCAGCACAAACATGAATGCCAACGAAGTAGTAGCCCGTTTGGCATGTCGTTATTCAAGTGAAGAGGTTCACCCGAACGATCATGTAAATTATGGGCAAAGTTCAAATGATGTAATACCAACAACCATTCACGTAAGCGCGGCTATCGCCTTATCAAATGAGCTAGTGCCTGCTGTGGAAGGTCTGGTTAGCATTATTGAATCAAAAGCAAAGTCTGTCGCGCAATATTGTAAAACGGGGCGCACTCACCTTATGGATGCGATGCCAGTAAGAATGGATCAAAGCTTACTAGCTTGGGCATCTCAGCTTAAGCAGCAGTTAAAAAATCTTCGTGCTGTGCAACCTGCTATCCAAAACCTTGCTCAGGGGGGCACGGCAGTGGGTACGGGTGTAAACGCCCATGCTGACTTTGCAACAACATTTTCAGATACGCTAGGAGAGTTGACTGATATCGCGTTTAAACCAGCAGATAATTTCTTTGCGCTCATTGGCTCTCAAGACACCGCGGTAACGCTTTCAGGTGCGACGAAAAGCTTGGCAGTAACCTTAATGAAAATTGCCAATGACCTGCGCTGGATGAATTCCGGCCCGCTAGCTGGGTTGGGAGAAATAGCTTTGCCAGCATTACAGCCCGGCTCATCGATAATGCCGGGCAAGGTTAACCCAGTTATTCCTGAAGCGGTGGCAATGGCGTCAGCACAGGTAATAGGCAACGACGCGGCAATTACCGTAGGCGGGCAGTCTGGAAACTTCGAGCTCAACGTCATGCTGCCTATGATTGCCAGTAATTTGTTATCAAGCTTGTCGCTAATGACCAACAGTGCGACGCTTATCGGCGAACAGGCAATTGAAGGATTCACGGTCAACCAAGATAACATTGAAGCGCCTCTTTACAGAAACCCTGTCCTCGTTACCGCGCTCAACCCTGTCATTGGCTATGCAAAAGCTGCGGAAATTGCCAAAGCAGCTTATAAGGAGAATAAGCCTGTTATCGATGTGGCTGAAGCAATGACAGATATCCCTAGGGAAGAGCTGGAAGCCTTACTAGATCCTAGAGATCTCACTTAGCTGTAAAGGGCTTACCCAAGGCCTAAACTATTTGTTAGAAACAGATTTGGACTGAAAAAAGTGCGACTTACCATCGCACTTTTTTTGTGGTTTGGCTCGAAGGATGTTGAGTAAAAAAATCGCAGAGCAGCTGCTTGCCTAAAAACTATGCGATGGTTGGCACGTTCCTAGCTAATAGCTTAGGTAAAACCTGTTTTAACCGGTATACAGTTGCTGTATGTGAACAGGAATTTTGGTACAGTGATGATATAAATTATTTGTATAGCTGCGTAAGACAGCGACAGACATTAGCGCTAATAGGTTTTACTTATTTTGATGGCGAATTGCTAGGAAAAAAGTAACGCCTTTTCGGGATGAAAAAATGACAGAAACTTGCTTTCGCATGAAGGGCACTACGCTCACCAGTATTGTGTTAGAAGTAATAGATTTTGAGCCAGATAACTTCGAAACTCAGTTATCTAAGAAAGTGGCGAGCGCGCCGCAGTTCTTTACCCGTTCCTCACTGATTTTGCATTTGATAAAGCCTTTGTCTGCTACCGAGTTCGAACTGCTAGTGGCGCTTTGCCGTCGTTTGCAATTGCAGCCTATGGCGGTGAAAGGTGAAGTGGCAGAGCTGAAAGCAACCATTAATGATTTGGGATTAGCTGATGTAAGCCAAAGTAAATTTACAGATAGCGCACTTCGTTCACAAAAAGAGAGCGCTAATAACGGCACTGAAAGCGGCAGCAACAAAACCCATAGCAACGAGCGCGCGTCGCAAGCACAGAAGCAAGCACCTGCAGAGCCTTCTGAAAGCGAGCCTGCTCCTACAGTAGCTCCAGCACTTAAGCCAGCTAAAGTCATCAATCGTCCTGTACGTTCTGGCCAGCAAGTTTATGCTGAAGGCAGTGACTTAGTAGTAACTGCGTCGGTCAGCGAAGGTGCTGAGCTTTTGGCTGATGGCAACATTCATGTTTACGGTACGTTGCGCGGACGCGCGTTAGCTGGCGTTAAAGGCAACACGGGGGCTCGTGTATTTTGTCAGTCATTAGACGCAGAACTCATTTCAATTGCTGGGCAATTCATTATGCACGACACCGTAAAGGGTGAGTGCTGGAAGAAGCCTGCACAAGTGTATTTAGAAGAAGAAACATTACGTATAGAGCCGTTAGCTTAATGCTTTGTACGCACTAATAGGAAAGAATAGATGGCAAAGATTATCGTAGTAACCTCAGGAAAAGGTGGTGTAGGTAAAACTACATCGAGTGCAGCAATAAGTACGGGGCTTGCGTTAGCAGGTCATAAAACGGTAGTGATAGACTTCGATGTAGGCTTGCGAAACCTCGACCTTATTATGGGTTGTGAGCGCCGCGTTGTTTACGATTTTGTTAACGTTATCAACAAAGAAGCGTCACTAAAACAAGCGCTAATTAAAGATAAGAGAACGGAAAATCTTTTCATTCTTCCCGCTTCTCAAACTCGCGATAAAGATGCACTCACTGTAGAGGGTGTGCAAGCCGTATTAGACGAGCTTAAGAAAGACTTCGAGTACATCATTTGTGATTCGCCAGCAGGTATCGAACAAGGTGCTCAAATGGCGCTTTATTTTGCTGATGAAGCCATTGTAGTAACCAATCCGGAAGTATCGTCGGTACGTGACTCAGATCGTATTTTAGGTATTTTACAAAGCAAATCGATGCGCGCAGAAAAAGGCGAACCGGTTAAAGAGCATCTGCTTCTTACTCGCTACAACCCAATGCGTGTAGAAAGTGCGGAAATGTTGAGTGTTGCCGATGTGGAAGAAATTTTGGCGATTCCACTATTGGGCGTTATTCCAGAATCTGAAGCAGTGCTTAAAGCATCTAACCAAGGTCAGCCGGTTATTCTTGACGAAGAAGCTAATGCAGGACAAGCTTATGCTGACGCTGTAAAACGTCTGCTAGGCGAAACTGTTCCTCATCGTTTCCTAGAGGCAGAGAAGAAAGGGTTCTTTAAGCGTCTGCTAGGAGGGAAGTAATGGGAATTTTCGACCTGCTCAAAAAGAAGCAAAAGCCGAGCACTGCGGCAGTAGCCAAAGAGCGGTTACAGATTATTGTTGCGCATGAGCGTAAGAAACGGACAGAGCCCGATTACTTGCCAATGATGCAGCAAGAAATTATTCAAGTGATTAGAAAATACGTTTCTATCGCGGATGATCAGGTTTCAGTTCAGCTTGATAATAATGACGAATGCAGCGTACTAGAGCTAAACGTAACGCTTCCGGAAAACTAGTTGGTAATTGCTGATAAAAAATAGTGACACATTATTCTTTATCAGTGCTTCTTAGTTTTTCCTCATTCACGTCTAGCTGTTTTGAAGCCATAGCGATGAGCTTCTCATCTAAAGGGGGAGGTGTAATATCTACCCCTTCACTTAATGCTTGAACGAGGGTTTCGAGTACGTCAACTCTCGCCTGCCATTTATACTCTCCATTTATAATATGCCATGGAGCGTAATCAGTATGAGTCTTCTCGAACATATCGTTAATAGCTTCAACGTAATGTTCGCGCATGCGACGATTGTGTAAATCTTCTTCAGTGAGTTTCCAACGCTTAAAAGGGTTGTGTAAGCGCTCTTCAAATCTTTCGCGCTGCTCGTCTGCGGAGATATGCATAAACAACTTTATGATGCGAACGCCATTATCGCTAAGCGTTTTTTCAAATTCGTTTATCTCTTGATAACTACGCTGCCAGTCATTAGCGGGAGTTAGCCCGTCAACCCGCTCAACCAGCACTCGTCCATAGTGGGAACGGTCAAAAATTGTGAGCTTACCAGGTGAAGGGATCTGTTTCCAAAAGCGATAAAGAAAGTGTTTTTCACGTTCTTCTTGTGTCGGCGCAGATACCGGAAACACGTTCACGGAGCGAGGATCTAATTTTTCTGTGATACGTCGTATGGCTCCACCTTTGCCTGATGCATCCCAGCCTTCAAAAACGATAAGCGCGCGTTTTTTTTGGTGATAGTAGGACTGCTGAACATGAAAAAGAGATTCTTGGCATGTACTTAACTGATTTTTGTATTCTTCTTTCTCATTAAATCGAGAACGACCGAAATCATCAAACAAGGTAACGATAGTTTTTTGATGAGAAGAGCTCATATAAATAACCTATATTTCAGATAAATATCAGAATTTTAACCGCGAATTATTAATTTTTAAGAAATCTCATGCAGAATTGAAAAGAGCGTCTACACTTACCTGTCAAATTACGCTAACAGGATTTAAGTATGCAGTTCAACGTTTATTCGTTGGTTCTTTTGACGGCAATTTTTCTTTTTTCTTTTAATACCCGTAGTGCCACATGGAGTGAAAACGAGCTCCATATCCAGCACGGGAAGCTCAATCAGCCTTTTGCCGAGGCTTCGGGTACTGAACTTACTACGACAATTTTTACATTCCAGCACGCCAGCGGGTGGGAGTATGGCGGAAACTTCTTTTTTGCTGACTATTCAAGCACGTCCGCCGGTGATGAACTATATGCAGAGTGGTACCCCACTTTCAGCTCTAAAGCTCTATTTAATGCTAATTACAGCGGCGTTCTAAGCGATATCAGTTTTGTCATGGGCGTAAATATGGCGCCAGAGTCAGACGTTTTAAAATATCTGCCAGGCATTCAACTTCATCTCGACGTTGAAGGCTTCCAGTTTTTGAATGTACTTGTCACCGCGTATTTAGATGATAGCGAGGGGCTCAGTGCTGGTGGAGCACCTAAAGAAGACGACAGCTGGATGGTCGATATTGCTTGGCGGTACCCCCTAAGTCTTTCTTCACAACAATTTTATATAGAAGGACATGCAGAGTACATCGATGAAAGAACGTCTGAAATACCTGGCGCTGTAGTCGAGTCGTGGGTGTTGGCGCAAATCCAAGCGCGATGGGACGCTGGTCAGGCTTTCTTCAATGTGAAGGATAGATTGTTCCTTGGGGTAGAGTATCAGTATTGGAACAACAAGCTAGGAACGCAAGAAGAAGACAGCGTTGTTCAAGCGCTGGCAGTATGGCGTTTTTAAGCCACACTTAGTGTTGATAGTTATTTAATTAATTTGGAGTAAATAAATATGCAATTAAAGCGTCTGCTTTTCATTGCGTTAATTTCCGCGCTTATTGTACCTGTGGTTATTACCACGGCCGTATTTGCAACGTCTATTTTAAGCTTTCTTACTAATAAGGTAGAGACATCAGACCTACCTACCGCCCTTGAAGAGGTTAAGAATGCTGTTGAATTAGATTTGCAGAGTACAATACTCCCAAGCCGTTCATTGGCTAACAATATGTACATAAAGCGTTGGATGCAAAATGGTGAGCCTTCAGAAGGCGTCAACGTACTTACTAGCCACCTTGCTGAAATAAAGCGAGAAAGTAATGCTATTAGTGCTTATGTTGTGTCGGGAAACTCTAATAATTACTATACCCATGATGGTATAGATCGCCAGATCACACCTCAAGGCGACACGTGGTTTCAAACCTTTATTAATAGTAGCCAGCCTTTTGAAATAGCTATCGATATCGACAAATCGAACGGTGTTGCTTCGGCGTTTATTAATTATGCGATAAAAATTGAAGGTGAGCGCGTAGCGCTGGCCGGCGTGGGTTTATCGTTAGATGCCATGTCTAAGCTGATAGCCTCATATAAAGTTGCTGAGAGTGGCATTGTTTATCTAGTTGACGACGCCGGTAATATTGCTTTGCACCCAGATATGTCGAAGCGTGGCGAAAAATTGAATGCAAGTGCATTTGTGAACAATCCCAGTGAACTAGAAGTGTCTGGCAATGATGTAACACGTCTTGCAGTGAAACTGAATTCCTTGGATTGGTATTTGGTTACAGAAGTCCCAACCGATGAGCTTTACGGTGCCATTAACACGGCTGTTTTAACTAACATACTCATTGCACTTGTTATCATAGCGCTAGGTTTGGTGGGAATGAGATTCTTGTCGAACAAGATATTTGCACCTATTGATACTATTACCGCCGCTGTTACTTCGCTAAACGAACGAGATGGCGACCTTACAGCTCGCTTGAATATCAATGAAGATAACGAGGTGGGCGCTTTATCCGCTCAAATAGATTTATTTTTAGAGAAGCTTCACGCCATGTTCCTCCAAGTTTCGGATAGTGCACAGCACGTTAAGGGCATAGCTGCACAAGTTTATGAACAAATAGAGCTTTCTCAAAGTTACTCTTCAAGACAAACTGACAGCACAAACTCGGTAGCCGCAGCTATTGAAGAGATGGACCTAACCGTACGTGAAATATCAAACAGTGCTCAGGGTGCATCTGAAGTAGCAAATACGACCGAAGAAAATGTCAGTGCTAGTGCTAACACGATAGACAAGGCTATGCAAAACATGAGTGAGCTTAGCGGTGTTATGACAAAGTCGGTAAACTCAGTTAACGAGCTCTCTAGCAGTATTAATTCTATTTCGTCTATTTTGGATGAGATCAGAGGCATTTCTGAGCAGACTAATCTACTTGCGTTAAATGCAGCGATTGAAGCGGCTAGGGCAGGAGAGCAGGGGCGAGGCTTTGCCGTAGTAGCCGACGAGGTTAGAAACCTTGCAAGTAGAACAAACGAGTCTACGACAGAAATCAGCCAGCTTATGGATGAACTAAATAAGCGCACGTCAGACACAGTAGCGGATATTCTGCGGGGTAACGAAAGTACGCAAGCCACGTCTGAGTTCTTATCCACGTGCGTGCAGGCGCTGTCTAATATATCGGCAGAGGTGAGTAAGCTAACCGAAGCCAATACCCATGTAGCCTCAGCAACACGGGAGCAATCTGCGGCTACCGGCGAGATCAGCGAAAATATTTCCGTCATTTCGCAAACGGCAGAAGAAACCTCTCGCAGTATGGAAAGAAGCTATAGCTTGGTAAATGAGCTAGATGATGAGGCGAAAGCGCTGGATAAAACTATCAGTAGATTTACGCTTTAAGGCGGGTTAGCCACAGTCGTTGTTTATAGTGCAATGCCTACTAGATGGTTTAGATGCTGTCACGTGGCTCAATTGTTATTTCGTGGCTCAATTTTTATCACATGGTTTGATTGTTATCTCTTGGCCCAATTTTTACCTCCTGGCTCAAGGCTGAGGTTGATTCGTTAAGTTTTGCCCCAATAATTGCTAACTATCCGCAAGTATTAGATAATTGCGGGCAAGCAGAAAGTGCGCTAGCACGAGATTATTGTAGAGGTGGGTATGTCTGTAGAAACGGCGTTGCCGATTGAGTTTTCAGACGCTGCAGCAGCGAAAGTGAAAGCCCTTGTTTCAGAAGAAGAAAATCCTGATTTGAAATTACGTGTATACGTAACAGGTGGTGGTTGTTCAGGCTTTCAATATGGTTTCACATTCGATGAGAAGGTGAACGAAGGCGATATGACTATTGAAAAAGACACAGTGACCATGGTTGTCGACCCAATGAGCCTACAATATCTAGTAGGTGGTATTGTTGATTACGTGGATGGCCTGGAAGGGTCACGCTTTTTAGTTCAAAACCCTAATGCCACGACTACCTGTGGCTGTGGCGCAAGCTTTAGCGTTTAAGTAACTTCGTTTAAAGACAAGCTAAACGCCGTGCGCTTTAAACGTTAAAGTCTGCATTTTTAACCATTTGCAGTTGAAGCGATAGGCATACATCGCATCATTTTGTATGCCTGTCGGTTGTTCTGCTTACAATACTTCCTTTTAATTTCAAATTCTGGCTACACTGATTTCAACAAACGACCATAGTTTAGGACAGCGTTTATGAAATTATATGGCTCTACCACGTCTCCCTATGTACGCCGCATTCGCATTGTATTAGCGTCTACAGAACACGAATTTTTAAATCTTCAAATCTTTTCAGGTGAAGATCGCGAACTGCTAGCTTCGCGCAACCCAACTTTAAAAGTACCTTGCCTTGAAGATGATGGGCAAATGATTTTCGATTCTCGGATTATCTATAATTATCTTGCCGATAAGCTTGATCATGATGGGTTAAGTTGGGAAGAAGAGAATCAGCTAACGTTAATTGACGCCGCTAACGATTCCTTTGTTCAGCTTATGCTTCTAAAGCGTTCAGATTTTGATATCAGCGAAGATAAAATGTATTACCGACTTCAAAATGAGCGGATTGAAGCAGTATTGGATGCGTTGTCAGAACAACTAGATGCGGGTGGCTTTAGTGGATGGACTTACCCGGAAATCTGTTTGTATAGCATGATCGACTGGGTGCTTTTCCGCGAATTACATAGCATGAAAGACTACCCACAATTATTAGCGTTCCATGAAAAGCACCATGACAGAATTGAAGTAACCGCAACTGACCCGCGTAGTTAGATTTAGTCAGATATCATGGCCAGGTAAATATAGGTAAATTAGGTATAAATAGGTAGTGTTGTCCTAACTAAGAATTAACACTCTATATTTAAGCTCAACCAAGTTTTCGACTTTGCTAAAGAAAGGGCTGCAAAAATAAGGGCTGCAAAAATAAGGGCTGCAAAAATAAGGGCTGTTAAACAATTAATAGCCCTTATCAAAATCAAACTGGTATTTAAGCGGTTCGCCTTTGATATAGTGCAGCGCATTGTCTAAAAATACATCTGCCACATCGCTTGGTTGAGATTCTGCGGCCGTGTGAGCAGTCACCGAAATATTAGGGTGCTGCCAAAACGGGTGAGCGGGGTCGAGGGGCTCGCTTCGAAACACATCTAAAACCGCATGAGCTAACGCACCGCTGTTTAAAGCCTGTATAAGAGCATCATCGTCAACGGCACTACCTCGGCCAGCGTTAATGAACACACTATGAGGTTTAAGAGCGTTGAAAAAGCCGTGAGATAGTAAGTTTTGTGTCGTGGGGGTATCTGGCATTAAATTCACTACGTGGTCACATGCATTGGCAAACCCTTCAATGTCATCAGGAGTATAAACAGCATTAGCGCCTTCCACTTCATTCCCGCTTCTCGTTAGACCTACAACCTGCATACCAAAGGCGTGAGCAACTGGAATAAGTGCTTGCCCGATACTGCCAAGTCCGACTATACCCAGCGTTTGGCCATTTAAAGGTACCCGTTTTGATGCCTCCCACTTCGGCTGGACGGCTCGCTGATTTTGCTCAAACGCTTTTGTATTTCTAGCATGCGCAAGTAAGTAAGCAAAAACGTATTCCCGCATTAACTTACCGAAAATTCCTTTTAATCCAGTAAGCGTGTAGTTTGTTTTATTCGCGTTCAACAGTGGGGCATTGCCCGCCCACGTTGATTGACACCAAGTAAGCGCAGTACAGCTGTGAATGATATTAGAAGCGAGATCAGGGTCTGCGAGCATCACGCTGACGGTTTTGGTATCTACATCTTCTGAACGCGTAGTTATTTGTTTAAGCGTTATAAGTGGGCAGCCATCTTCCCCGATAAAGCTATCGTTATTTGCTATTTTTTCTCGAAGTGCGTCTGCAATATCGTTAGCTTCATTGCTTAAAATAGTAAGTTCAATCACCTTCGAACTTCTTGCTGTCATTGGCCTAACACTCCTAAAGTAAACTTTTCTTTCCTCTGCCTGAATGCATTATCGTTAAGCTGGTTGTTCTAAAAATGTGATTTAAGTTTTACATTTTTGTAAACAATGTCGGTGTTATGTATTTGCACCTTAAGTTAAATTGCAACGGAATCGCTATGCAGTCAGAAAATAAATTCCAAAATTCAATAGATGTTGATGTAACGCACGCAAAAGTGCTATCACCTAAGCGTAACACGACCCAAGCCGAAACATCACAGGCTCTAGTGGAAGAGCAACTTTCACACTTCGGCATAAGTGCACAAAGCGACTATGGCAAGGCACTCGCCAATACGGCTCATCACTTGTACGGCGCTCAGGCCAGCGTTATGCAGCTTTGGGATATTACTAGTAACACGTTGCAAGAACTTGATAAAGAAGACAGGCTTGCCTATTTCAATGCTAAAAAGTTTTTGTCTTTTCAAATTGCTAAAATATTAGATACGCTGCAAAACCCGTTTAGAGCCACATACCAAAGCTTGTCGAGCGGCAACGGCTCACAAGGGCACTATCCGCTATTCGACAACGTCACAGCACTTTTTTCAGCAACGCCAGTGGTCGTAAGAACTGCAACCTATGTGTATGCCTGTACTGAATGGGTAGACGATGCTTTTCAAGGAAAAGAGTTCACCCATCAAATTTATTCGCGATTATTGAACCCTACCAACATCTCCCTTGCTAACGCAATTGTAGATATGGAAGCGGGCCCTTACGCCGCTGAATACTTGGCTTGGAATTTCAATTCGGGCATGGCGGCAATTGATGCCTGTTTATCGAACGTGCTGAGTCATGGCGATGTGCTCATTGTTTCTAGAAATGTATATGGTGGGGTGTATCAGCTGCTTCATGACTACTTTGCTCGCAGCAACCGCATGGATATTCAAATTGCATGGTTTGATGGTTATGACGCGCAAAGCTTTGCGTCATTTATGAAGCAAACAAAGGCCGAGCATGCCTCACGCTTAAACAATGGCGCAAGAATGCATGTGTATTTAGAGTCTCCATGTAACCCACATGGTTACGTACTGGACGTACCCGGAATATGTGAGTTAGCACACGCACAAAATGCGTTAGTTATGTTGGACTCTACGCTGGCTACGCCTGTGTTGCACCAACCGCTACAGCATAAAAACAAAGCTGCACGACCCGATTATGTAATTCACAGCTATACCAAAGATTTGTGTGGTAGTGGTGCGACCACGGCGGGTGTTGTGATAGGCGAGGGGCATCGCATGTTCCAACCAAAAGGCAGCTCAGCAAACGGCGTGGACTGGTCTGAAACCATGTTCTGGGATGTGTATTACATTAAAGGTGCATTCCTAGATTCTGAAAAGGCGTTTGATGTATTGAACGGTATGAAGACCTTGGAACAGCGCATGATGACTAAGGTTATCAACACTCAAGTTTTCACCTCATTTCTAAATGCCCACGACCAAATTCGCGTTAACTGTCATGCGTTGCCTGAACACAGCAATGCAGGTTTGCGTGAGAAACAGCATACGCACGGCTGGCCTTGTACCTTATTCACCGTAGATATGGGGCCCGCGAATTTACCTCGCGACGTGTTTGTGCGCTTTTTCGATGCCCTAGAGCCGGCCTTTAGCCACCAAGTAAGCATAGGTCAAAACAATACGATTGTTTTGTGCCCAGCGTTAACGTCTCATTCAGAACTCAGTGGCGACGAACAGAAAAAAGCCGGAATAGAATTGACGACTATGCGTATTGCAATGGGTACAGACAATGTTAAGCAACTTATTGCCCACTTTATGCTGGCCGCCAAGCATTTTATCGAGCCACATGCGCCTGGTTTTTGTGAGAAGTTTATGGCAAACGCAGACATAGATAACTTGTATTTATCAGTAAGTGAGAGAGTAAGCTCACAGCATTTTGGCAGCAAGGCCAGTATGGATTCTTTGATGAAAGGAGGGTAGGCGCACTTTTAGTTTAAGAAATTGTCTTGAACTGTCGATAAAACATATTGAGGATGTTCTCCTTCTCCCGGGCCTTTCCTTACGCGGGCTCGGGATTTTTTATTTGTGGCAAAGTTTAATAGCGATGATTAGCGACTTTCTTTGCTATAAAGTAAAAAGACACTAAGACCCTTACCTTCACAAAATAACTAAGGCGGCTTTATGCACGAGTTTAAAATTGATGTAACGCTAGATGCATCATTGCCCTTTATTTTTGCAGCATTTCACGAGCCTGAGTATCTTTCAGAGTGGTTTGCACCAGGCGATTGTTCAGTCACACAAATTATGAGTGATTTCAAAGAAGGCGGTCGCTATCGTATAAAGATGATGGATCCAAGTGGCATTGAAATGTCATTGACCGGTGAATACGTGAAAATTTTAGCCAACGAACAGTTATCGTTCTCTTGGGCGTGGGAAGATGATATGGAAGAATCGGTGATGACATCCGTAGATATTCACTTCGAAAAAACTGAAGAAGACAACGTAAGACTAGTTCTTATCCAACAGGGCTTTCTAAACAAGCAAGAGTGTGATCAGCACAACTTCGCGTGGATGTCGTGCTTGGAAAAACTTGCTGTTTTAGCCGCTAGAACAAAATCGTTTAATTAACCACACCTCTGCTTTCACCAGCTTTTTGCAAGTTAGGAACAAGTTAGGCATAGGGTTAGGCAAAGGGTTAGGTATAGGGATAGGCAAAATTTAGGCCTGGTTGGGGCGTAGTACCAAGAGCGACGCGAATACATGGAGCACAGTGTTTGATTCCCACTGCTTGATAAGAGTTCAGTTGGCGCTAGACAAGGGCAGAGCGGTTTGCTCTGCCCATAGCCCGTTTAGGTCAGCGATGTCATCGCATCTTTTCCGCTTTTTTCCCGGTACGTTTCAAAGTCGTTATAGCCTTCTTCACCGCCTCCGTACCATGCCGATGGATCATCAAATGATGCCAGTGGGTAGTCGTGCTTAAAGCGAGTAGGTAGATCTGGGTTTGTGATCCAAGGTCTTCCAAAAGCAATCATGTCACCATCACCGTCAGATAAGCGCTGTTCCGCTTCTTCTTTTGTATAGCCGCAGTTACCCATTAACATACCGTCAAAAAGGGACCTGAATTCTGCTAACGTCATGGCTTCACCACGCTCATGAAAGCCGAATGCTAGGCCATCCATTACATGTAAATAGCCTATCTCTAGCTTATTTAGCTGCTGCGCCACATAAGTAAAGGTTTCTCGAAAGTCGTCAGCGCCCATGTCGTTAAATGCGCCATTTGGCGATAACCTTACACCCACATGCTCTTTTTCCCATACGCTCAGTACTGCGTCCATTACCTCGCTTAAGAAGCGATATCGGTTGTCTACACTACCACCATAATTATCGTCACGCTGGTTGCTGCGGCTATCTAAGAATTGGTTAATAAGATAGCCATTTGCCGCATGAACTTCCACACCGTCAAACCCTGCCGCCTTAGCGTTTATAGCGGCATTCTTGTAGTCATCTACGGTGCGCTTAATATCGTCAAACGTCATTGCTTTCGGTACTTCGTAAGGCTTTTTGCCCTTAGGCGTGTGAATCTCATCGCCTTCAATTTTTATAGCAGATGCTGAAAGAGGTAAACTACCGTTGTGAAAGTCGCTGTGAGATGCGCGCCCGGTGTGCCAGAGTTGAAGTACGATTTTTCCACCCGCTTCATGAACGCGGTTTACAATAGAACGCCAGCCTTCAACCATCTCGTCAGTGTAAATTCCAGGAGTATCAACCCAACCAATGCCTTCTTCTGATATGGTCGTTGCTTCAGTGATAATAAGCCCTGCATCTGCACGCTGAACATAGTGATCGCCCATAATTTTATTGGGTATGCGATCGGCGCCTGCCCTTCCTCTTGTCATTGGTGCCAATACCATGCGGTTTTGTAATGTATTACCTGCCCAATCGAACGAGCTGAAAAGTACTGAGTCTGTCATTCGTATTCCTTATTCAACGAAGAATAGATTGATGTTGAAGCGCTAGGCGTATTTGTGCTCAAAACGCTATGAGATAGTAGTGAATACAGAGATAGCGAGAAGTTGGATTTGTAGAAAGTTGCCCTTGAAACTAATTAAACACAACGGCAGGGAATGGCATCGGTTTGAAAAAAAGCGCCCGAAGGCGCTATGAAGTGTATTGCAGGGAGATTTAAAGTATCAAAGCCGCCAGGTTTACGTCGAACCTTAGGCCCAGAACAATCGCATCATCAAGTGCCATGGCTCTGTCACGCTGTGCGAATTGGTCGGGGTTGATAATGTAGTGAACGTTCGGCTGAATCCTTACGTGGTCGTTGAGTTGATAACCATAACTTAGCTCTAACATGGTTTGGCTGCTTGCTGGTGTACCAACCCCGCCGTTTATGCTTCTTAATATACGCTGATCCTCTAGCGCTTCGTCACTGTACTGTTGACGGGTAAATACGAAGCCAATGGTATCGTTAGGGCGTGAGGCCAGTGTGCCTCGTAATACAAAGCCTGCTTTTATATAGTAGTCTTCAATCAGCTCGCCCGAAGTACCGGTTAACACGGCACCGAATAGGGTTAACCCTTCTTTCGTTAGTGGGTTTGGACGAGTAACAGTTTGTTCAAAACGTGCGAATATACCCGAGCGACCGTTTCTAACAGCGTAATCATTGCCCGACTGCGCCGCATAGTTGCCCTCCTCATCAAAGACAGGGTCGGTGTAGTCTGCGCCATCGTACCATCCGCCAATTTCATAGCGTCTTGGTAGTTCATCATTGTTCCACGTGGTTTGATATCCCACAGTGAAGGGCACAACAACACCTGTAGCCTCATTAGTCGCCCAATCGAATCCGTGATCGCCTAAGTCTTGATGACTGGTGTTATCTTCATAGATTCCGGTATGAAAGTATGTTTTTGGCGAAAGCCAGTATTTCGCATGGCCACCCCAACTTGAAACCGGCCACCAAGTAAAGTTACTGGTTCTAAATACAAAGGTTGGGTTCCCACAAGCAGCATTGGTTTGAAAGTACTGACAAAGTTCAGAGCCTAAAAAGCTGATATTCGCTACTGTGCGGCCACCTTCCAGCTCTAAATCGCCATCTAAAAACGAGGAAGAAATCGTAAACCGTGCAAGACGGGTATTTTGTCCGCCAAAGATTTCTTGTACGGACGTACTGTTCCCAATGTAGTGCTCGGCTAAGTTTTTGCCGTGTCGGTTTGTCATGGCAATATGGATTTTGGTGTCTTTCCAGCCCGCTAGCGTATTCAAATCTAATTCCCCACCTACAAAGAGCTGACCAGCATAGGCACTGCCTCTGCGTTCACCACCGTCAATATTAGTGGCTGACTCACCCGTATAACTTGCTTGAAAGTCAAACGCGTCCTGAAACTTACTTTGTGATGCTGACGCAGTGGCGGCAACAATGGCGGAGCTTGCGAGGAGCGCTGTTTGCAAGCCTGTCTTACATCCAGAAAGGCAACGGATAACTGTAGGTATTTTCATCATTATTCTCTCAATCAAAATTGTTTATCAACCGCAGCTTGTTACGGGCGTGTGACTGATGGCATCTACGCATTTGTTACTAACGTTCTGTCGAAACTAAATAAATCAGCGCTAGCTAACGTTACAACGAATTAACATAAGTTTGTTTTGAACGAAATCTAACTAACCTTTCAAGTTAAATCAACCTTGTTTATTTAACATTTTTTGCGAAATTATGTATTTTTCATTAATAAAAGTGTCACGCGGCTTCAAAGTTTTTAGCTACAAGAAGAGTTCTTTTTTAAATTTCTTTGTGCTCATAACTTGATGAAAATAATGCGGTTTTTTGTTTTTAATCGTGACTTAAAAAAAGAACGTATACTTTTCTTTTTCCGACTTTCTACGCATAAAGTCTAATTTTTAACGAAAGTTAAAATAAATAAATTAAATTGATTTATTGACAGCGTCAGAGGGTGATGCTTAAATTGGTTAACTAATATTTTACAAGCGAAAGGCCGTTCTTATGAAAAACAACGCCCCTTTGGTTTCCAAAGACACATTGATTCCCTTTATATTGTTAACGATTTGCTTTGCTGCATGGGGTGTCGCTGCGAACATGACAGACCCTTTAGTAAAGGTATTTAGTAAAATATTTACTATGTCGTCTTTGCAATCGGCACTGGTTCAATTTGCCTATTATGGTGCGTATTTTTGCTTAGCCATTCCTGCTGCTTTTATTAACAAGCGCTTTTCTTATAAAACAGGTGTATTGACTGGTTTGGGTTGTGCCGCTGCTGGGGCATTTCTGTTTTATCCAGCCAGTCAAACCATGACTTACGGCTTTTTCTTAGCCGCACTTTTTGTACTAGCCGGTGGCTTATCCATTCTTGAAACGTCGGCGAACCCTTACGTCATGGCGATGGGAAATCAAAAGAGCGCGACGCGCCGTTTAAATTTAGCTCAAGCATTTAACCCTGTTGGTACTAATTTAGGTGTGTTTTTGGCTGCAACGCTTATATTGCCAAACCTGAATCAGGCAACTGCGCAAGAGCGTGCTGCCATGTCAGTAAGCGAGCTTAAAAACGTGATAGGGGCAGAACTTGACGCGGTAATGCTTCCTTATGTAGGTATGGCATGTGTACTAGTTTTGGTTTGGGTTGCAATATTCCTAATCAAAGCGCCAATTCAAGAATCGGTTGAGTCTAGTGTAGAAGACGTTAAGTTGGGCGCTTCGCTAAAGCGGTTAGTAGCCAATAGGCATTATCGGTTTGGCGTATTGGCTCAGTTTTTTAATGTCGGAGCACAAACGTGCGTATGGACCTTCACCATCCAATATGCAATGCAAGCGACGGGTGGCAACGAAGTGAGTGGTGGTGAAATATTACAATACAGCATGATCGTATTCTTAATCTCACGCTTTGTAATGACGTGGGCAATGCAGTATCTCTATCCTGCTAAGCTATTAATGATTATGTCGTTGGTTGCCATGGCACTATGTATCTTCATGACACAGTCTCCTAATTTAGCAGGTGTAATCGCACTGGTTTCAATTTCTGCTTGTTTGTCGCTAATGTTCCCGACTATTTATGGTATTGCGCTAGAAGGGTTGGGGGAAGACACAAAGCTAGGCGCAGCTGGCCTTGTAATGGCTATCCTTGGGGGAGCCATTATGCCACTTTTCCAAGCTGCAATTATTGATAGCGCAGGGGTGGTCGTATCTTATGTTGTACCAGCCATTTGCTTCCTGCTTGTAGGTGGATACGGTTATTTCGACATGCGCGCAAAAAAGAGCAGCATTAAACCTCAGGAAGATATTGATGCGAGCGCATTAAAAGATATGGAAATGGAAATCGCTAAGTAATACTTCTGAGGAAATGATATTAAAGGGCCCTTGATTGCATCAGGGGCCTTTTTTATGCTTTTTTAAATAGTGCCCCGAGCACTGTAGATTTGGATGCCCCCGTGACCTCAGGCACATTACCCGGAATGTCATTTAAAAATGCATACGCAAACCAGGCAAACGCGGCGCCTTCTACGTGCTGTGGATGTATGCCCAGCGCATAACTGTCCGCTACGGCATAGTCGCTCAAAGCGTTGTTCAAATAAGACATTAACGCTTTATTGAACGCGCCGCCGCCGCACACAATCACTTCGCTTTGTAACTTGGCATCACTTATTTTAGGTAGGTGTTTAATGATTTCTTGAGCGATAGTGCTGCCGGTTAGTGTTAGCAAAGTGGCTTGAACATCTTCTGGATCTAAATTGTTGTTTTCTTCTTCGCTTTGCAGGTCTGCACTAGAGGGAAAGTAATCAGCAAGGGCGTTGCTTAACCAATCAATATTGAAATGCTCTCTACCTGTACTCTTAGGTGCGGGTAAAGAAAAGTAGTTATCTAATAAAAACCTGCCTAGTAAGCCTTTATGGCATTGCCCTGCCGCGGCCCATTTCCCGTCTTTGTCGAAACTTTCATTTAAGTGCAGGCTTATCCATTGGTCCATCAAGGTGTTACCTGGCCCGGTATCAAACCCTCTAGGTGGTATTTTATCTTGCTTTGGCGCAAGCAATGAAATGTTTGCGATGCCGCCAATATTTACCAGCGCTCGATGTTTATTTTCAGTGGAGAAGACCGCATTGTGAAAAGCGGGCACCAGCGGCGCACCTTGTCCGCCCAACGCAATATCTTTACGCCTAAAATCGGCGATAACATCAATGCCGGTTAGCACGGCGATAGTGTTAGGGTCGCCAATCTGACAAGTGAAGCCCCGGATAGAAGGGCTAGAAAAATGGGCAGACATCACATCAGAGTTGGGGTAGTGACGCACTGTTTGACCATGGGAGCCAATGGCAGTGATATCTGACGCTTCAAGATTGTTTTTATCAAGTAACGCTAAAGTAACTTCTGAAAAGGCTTCAGCAACGAGTCTATCTGCAATGCCAAGCGTGTTGAGCTCGTCAGGGCCTTCATTACATAAATCATTAAGCGCGTGAAGTAGTTCGCTAGGGTAGGGGATTGTATGTGCTGAAAGCGTTTCGCATGTTGTTGCAGTGATGTCGCATAGAACGGCGTCAACGCCGTCCATGCTTGTGCCTGACATCAAGCCAATATATTTTGCCATAGCGCAACTATTTCATCGCGAGCATAATACGTTTGTTGTTATTGAGTTGCTGCTGACGAAGTTTTGCAATTTCCATAAATCTTTCTCGCTCTTCCTTTGCTATTGGTAAAGCTTTTGGTAGCTCTACAGTGCGTGGATTTCTATGCACGCCGTCTACCAAAAATTCATAGTGAAGATGTGCACCTGTCACCATGCCAGAACTTCCAAGGTAACCTACCGTTTGGCCCTGTTTAACGATGTCGCCCACTTTGACCGCACGTTTTTTAAAGTGAAGGTACTTAGTGGTGTATTTCTCACCGTGCTGGATAAATACATGATGACCATTATATTTATCATAGCCTGCTTTAATAACTTTTCCATCGCCGGCGGCCATAATCGGTGTACCAACGGCTGCTACGTAGTCGGTACCTCGGTGCGCTTTCCAGCGTTTTTGTACAGGGTGAAAGCGTGCTTTAGTGAAATTAGAGCTGACGTATCTGAAATTAACTGGCGCGCGCAAAAAGCTCTTGCGCATACTACGACCTTCCGGGGTGTAGTAAGTACCATCTTCGTGAAGGATCGCACTAAACTGTTCGCCCTGGTTAGTAAACTCCGCTGCTACGATATCGCCGTAGCCCACGAACTCCCCATCAACGTATTGCTCTTCAAAAACAACGTTGAACGTATCGCCAGAGCGTATTTCCATTGCGAAATCTATGTCCCAGCCGAAAATACCTGCCAAATTCATAATTTGGTTGCTGGTAAGCCCAGCATCTCTCGCGGCATTCCAAAAGCTTGAGTGAATTTCACCTTGCGCAAAGTTGTAGCGAATATCTACATCGCGTTTTTCTAATTCAGCGACAAGAGTGCTGTTCTCGTCAGTCGAATCCGGACGAACGAAAAGGGTTTCCGTTGAAGATAGCTTGTACTTTAACTCGCCGAAGCTACCGTCTTTGTTCGCTTTAAACGATAATTCGTCACCAGGCAATAAAGTAACAAGTGTTTTTGTTAGTTCACCAGCCTGAGTCACGTTGTAAACATCGCGCGATGTGAACCCTGCACGCTTAAACAGCTTTGCTAGGGTATCGCCACTTCGCACTTTATACGTTTGCCAAGTAGACTCTTCTTCATTCGAAAAAACGTCGGTTGACGGTGTAATGTTAAGATCTACAGGGTAGCGGACACCTGCGTCTAAGATATGTGCCTCTTGATGACGGCTAGCCTCTACAGACTCCGACGGCAAAAGGATAAGCCCGCCAAGAAACAAGCTTGCGATAGCAATGCCGGTTCTATGTTGCTTAGGTAAATTTTTATATAAATGTAGCGCTTTAGAAGCGTCTAATTTCTTTCTCATACTACAGCCCACCTGAGAAATGTTATGTGCACAACACTATTTCACATACGTTGCTTAAAAATGCAACTTTTCTCATTTTTTTGTTAGCGCAAATTGTTACACCCAATAGCTCTTAAACTCGCAATTACATAATGCGCTATCTAAATATCTCTGAATGTGAGGGGAAGGGCAGGAGCAAACCCTCCACCGCAGGGAAGCGGTGGCGGAGCGCCCATGGATGGGTTTACCGCGTGTTTGCGAAAGCCCTTTCCCCTCACATTCAGTTCAGCTTTATTCAATACACTAATTTCGCGTTCAAAGCTGTTGGGTTTAACAACATGACTGTTTGTAATCCGTTTTTTGACGCGCAAAGCTTTTAATGGTTCCGTTGTACGCGTAAAATGCCCGCCAATATTGAATGTACAGTTATGTAGAGTGTGATTAACAAATGAAAGATTGGCAAACAGCGCTAGCTGAGATTAAACGGGGCGTCGATGAAATACTCCCCGAAGAGGATTTAATTGAAAAACTAAAATCCGGCAAAACCCTAACCATTAAAGCGGGTTTTGATCCAACTGCGCCTGATCTACATCTTGGTCACACTGTGTTGATCAACAAGTTGCGTACATTCCAGCAACTAGGCCATAAAGTTGTTTTTCTTATTGGTGATTTTACTGGCCTAATTGGTGATCCTACAGGTAAAAATGTCACACGCAAGCCTTTAAGTAAAGAACAGGTATTAGAAAACGCTAAAACGTATCAAGAACAAGTGTTCAAGATCCTAGATGAAGATAAAACAGAAATTCGTTTTAACTCAGAATGGATGGACGGTCTTGGTGCGGCGGGCATGATCAAGCTTGCTGCAAGCCAAACCGTGGCTCGTATGCTAGAGCGCGATGATTTTAAAAAGCGCTACAACAACGGTCAGCCTATCGCTATCCACGAATTCCTTTATCCGTTGGTGCAAGGTTGGGACTCTGTAGCCCTTGAGTCAGATGTTGAACTAGGCGGTACTGACCAGCGCTTTAACCTGCTAATGGGTCGTGAGCTTCAAAAAGAGCAGGGACAAAAGCAACAGTCAATTGTGATGGTTCCGTTACTTGAAGGTTTAGACGGCGTTCAAAAGATGTCAAAGTCTTTGAACAACTACATTGGTATCACAGACGCGCCAAACGATATGTTTGGTAAAGTGATGTCTATCTCTGATGACTTGATGTGGCGTTACTACGACCTTATCAGCTTCCGTCCGTTAGAAGAGATAGCAGAGCTTAAAGCGCGCGTTGAAGGCGGTGAAAATCCGCGTGATATCAAAATCATGTTGGCAAAAGAAATTATCGCTCGTTTCCACGACGATGCTGCCGCTGAAGGCGCGCACCAAGACTTTATTCAGCGCTTCCAGAAAAATGCTATCCCTGATGACATGCCAGAGCTTGAAATAGCGCTAGGCGAAGAAGGAATTGCTATCGGCAATTTATTAAAAGAAGCAAAGCTTGTTGGTTCAACGTCAGATGCCATGCGCATGATCAAACAAGGCGCAGTTAAAATAAACGGTGACAAAGTAGAAGACACCCGTCTAGTAATTACTGAAAAAGGTGAAAACGTTTATCAAGTAGGTAAGCGCAAATTTGCCCGTATCACGTTAGCTTAACGCTTCACTAAGCTAGTATTGGAAAGCCCGCTCATTTAAGCGGGCTTTTTTTTGCCTACAATTCCAACATAGGGACGAAGCCGCCATAGATAAGGCGCTTACCGTCAAACGGCATGGGGTTTTCGCTTTCCTGCATTCTGGGGTCTTCCATCACTTTTTGCCATGCGGTATCACGCACTTCTTTTGATGGCCAAAACGCAATGGAAAACACCACGGTTTCATTTTCTTTGGCTTTTACCGCTAAAGGAAAAGAGGTTATCTCACCATCGGGTACATCGTCACCCCAAGCTTCAAGAATTTTAGTGGCACCATACTCTTTAAAAATATCGCCAGCGAGTTTGGCGTGTTCAATGTATAAGGCTTTATTTTCTGTGGGAACGGCTACGGCAAAGGCATCAATGTATGACATGAGGTGGCTCCGTCAGTGTTTAGAATACTAACATAGCCTAAATAATGAACAGCGCGCAATGGTGAATACGGTAGACTTCCGTAAAAACTGACTAAGACTAACGCTCTGCAATTTTAGCCCACTGATATAAACCGTGCAGCGCTAGTCTTCTCGCCTTGGGAAACGGGTATGTTTTAAGTGGCGATTGATAAATTGGAAGAGATAAATCGACGTCGCTTGCGCCCATCATTCGTTGAGCGAGGCGCTGACCGGCAAAGGCGGCAAAGGAAACCCCTGAACCACAATAGCCCATAGCATAACCGATAGAATAAGCAGAACGGTTTGCGTTATTACTGCTCGCTTCACTGTTTACGAATATACGTGGCATGCTATCCAGCGAGACGCTCACCCAACCACTCCAAAAATAATCCATGGCTATACCGATAAGTGAAGGGAAGCTTTTTACCATAGCGCGGTATAAGCGCTTTTTCTCTGAAGTGTTATCTGCATCTTTGCCTTTTACTGCCCCACGACCGCCAAATAACAATCTGCCATCTGGCAGTACACGGTAGTAATACTTCATCATCCGCGTATCCATAAAGCTCATGGGGGTGGTCAACCCGGTCGAAGCGCGTTGTTCCTTATTTAAAGGAGCGGTAACAAAAATGCTCGACTGTACTGGGAATTGCTTATTGTCTACGCTGTCGTGAAAGCGTTTGGGAGTATAGGCGTTAGTAGCAATGAGTATATGCTTAGCTAATACTGAGCCGCTTGGCGTGGTGACAAGGAACCCTGTTTTTTGCTTTTCGATGCGAATGGCAGGAGAGTCGTAAAAAAGCGTGGCGCCAAGTTCTTTAGCTACTCTTGCATATTCACTTGCCAGTTTTAAAGGGTGTAAACATGCACCTTCAAGTTCAACGCCACCGTAAGCCCCGTTTATATCAAAACGGGTTGCAAGGTCTTTTGAAGAGAGGGGAGTGCTTGGTACATTGAAGTTTGATGCTAGACGATTAGCAGTGGCGTATAGTTGCTCGGCTTGCTTGACGTTATGGGCCAATTTTAAATAAGGCCCTTCTACTAAATCGACCTGCATATCAAAGTCTGTAATACGCTTTTTAAGCAAATCCACGGCACCGTCAAACTCGGCCTGCATGCCCGTGGCGATTGTATGTCCCCATTTATCTTCTATAGCGCTTAATGACAGTCTACCGCTTCCCGAAAGGATAAAACCGCCATTGCGCCCTGCACAGCCAAATCCAAGTGAGTTTGCGTCAAGTAGCGTAACGTCCTGCTTAGCTTGAGCAAGCGTAATTGCAGCAGACAAGCCGGTATAGCCACCCCCGATAACCAGGTATTCGGTATTTACCTTCTTGTTTAAAGGCGGCAGTGTTGGCACCTTATGCGTAGCATGCCAGTAGCTTTTGGGCGCGGGAAGCATTGATGAAACGCCGCGGGAAATAAGAGGATCGTAGGTCATAGAATAATATGGCTGTGAACTTTTAGGTCAAGTTGGGCATTAGAATTGTAGTAGCATTTCCGCACCTTCGCATTCACAGTAGCCCTCACAAACTGGGCAATCATAGCCCTCGTGAGTAGATGCGTAACGCCATTTGTTGGCGTGTTTCTTTATCAATTGGCCACCATTTTTGGTGAAGTATTTAAATGCACTATTGCCCGGGCTTGCTAACCAAATATGCGCTAAACCCGCTTCTGCACCTTGCGCTTTCGCACATTCTATTGACTTGCTTAATAGCATACTGCCAATTCCACAACCCTGCATAGCGGGGTCTACGGTATTGCATTTGAAATAGCACACTGTATTTGAATCTACCGGCCACAAAGAAGGGCTGCACCATTCATCTGTTTTCCATTGAGTATGTGCAAAGGTCAGCCTGAAACCCACTACCTTATTTCTGTATAGTGCTACCCAACTAGCATTAATGTCGCCAATAAAGCTTTTAGCATAGTAGTCAGCTAGCAACTCGTTAGTGAGGTAGTTGTCACCATGTACGTAATTACCAAGAGAAACCACGCCTTGAAAAAATTCAGGCGCTAACTGCTCGTAAGTTATATCGCTTTGAACTAAATGATTCATGTGAGTGGTTGGCGTCATGTTTTTTCTTTATGAGGGGCATTTTTCATCCCATCAAGGTGAACATCTAAGGCTTCTACAGAAATCAAAATCTCTCTTACCGACATCCACAATGAATACAGTAGTGACACTAAACTTGCCGCGAAAACCCAGTTTCCCACTTGTTGATAGGTGAGATAAATGGCCAGCATTGAGACCACACAAAGAAAAAAGCTGCCCACCCCGGCTATCTGCATACGCTTAATCAGTTGAATGCGCAACCGAAGGTTTTTTATTTGCGCTTGAGTGTTGTCATCTTTCTCTTCTTTTGAAAAGTTTCGGATGATGGTCGCGAGGGTTAAAAAGCGATTGGTATAGGCTAGAAGCAATAAAGAAATTGCCGGAAATAACATAGCTGGAGTAGCAATATCTATTTTCATAGGTGTTTCATGCAATCGTCGAATAAAAGAAGTGTATCACAGGGGATGAGTTACACACAGTTATCAGCTAAGCGCTTGGTTTATAGAACATTGCGGAGTTTCTAAGGGCAAGCTGCTAGGCTACATTCTGTCTACTGTCATGCCTGCTGCGCTCCAGCCTAACATGTCGCCTTCTAAATGCATGACTTCAGAGAAGTCGAGTTCTTCTAACACTTTCATGGCGAGTTTAGCTCTTCTGCCAGAACGGCAGTAAATAATGATAGGTTTGTTTTTATGGTCTTCCAACTCACTAAGATATTCATTGATGTTCTCGTGGGGCATATTTACCGCGCCAGGAATATGACCATCGGCAAACTCTTTAGGTGAGCGAACATCAATAAGCAACCAGTCGTTGTTAGCGACCCGTTCAATAAGATAAGGAGAAGCGGCAACAGAAGCTTGCGCCGTCGCTTTCGCTGTGCACTGAAGCGAAACAAATAATGCAACACTAACAACAACTAGAAAACCCGCAACAACAATCCGCATGAAAAGATGCTCTTACCTTCTTACTGATATTTTAGACTTAAGTATAACGCTTATGCGTTTTATTTAATACCTTCACATAATGATTTTAGTTCATTTATTAATCGTAGTGAAAAGCGGCTAGTGACATCCGGGTCGACCACAATAAGCGGTGCATCAAGAAACCCGCGATGAGCGCGCCAGAATACTTCTAGCTCTTCGTGTGAACTCTTGGAGGCGGCAATGAGTGCATGAGGTTGGCGAACTAGCACGTCTTTAACCGCTACTTGAGGGTAATCTATCGGGCTATCGTGAAATAGCGTTTGCGCCCCGCAAACATTTAATAGTTTATTTCCCCAGGCATGGGGGCCAATAGTCATAAGTGGCGCCGTCCATGAATAGTAGAACACCGGTTTGCGTGGCTCGTTATCGTATTTTAGTCTTAGGGTTTTTAACTCGCTAAGAAAGTCATTGGTGAGTTGGGTGGCTTTTTTTTGCGTATTAGTAAGTGCGCCAAGCCTTTTTATTTCATCAGCAATATCTGTGATATTTCCGACCTTGCTGGTAAATACATTAAGCCCCATTGAAGAAAGTTTATGTATATCCTGAGGTTTGTTACCTCCATCCCAAGCAAGTATTAAATCTGGTTCTAACGCCACTATTGCCGCAATATCAGCACCTTGAAAATCGGCTATGCGTTGAATATTCTTGGCAGCTTCTGGATAGTCACTGTAGTCGCTTACACCTACAAGGTTTGAACCTAAACCTAAACTAAATGCCCATTCTGTAAGGTGTGGAGCAAGGCTAATTATTTTTAAGTCAGTAGTATTCGCCTTTGAATGTGCTGTTAAATCGGTAGAAGAAAGTTGATCTTCGTTGGTTACTTTTTTTAGCTCAGGGGTAGGCTCTTCTGCTGTGTTAGCATGCGTGAAAATAGGCGTTGAGCACAGCAGTAAAAAGGAAAAAGCGCTTAGTACGCGTAATGTTTTCATAGCGCAACGGCCATAGCTAACAGGGTTAATGATGCAAGTGCACTAGTTGCTATCATAGCTAATGTAACCGTGCTTTTAACTTTTAACATGTGGGAATACTTAACCTCATTTACGCCTCCTACGCGGGCATATCGAATTTTCTTATTGGCATAAATTGCTGGTCCACCCAATTTTACATCTAACACACCACCCATAAGTGCCAGAAGCAGTGACGTTTTATCTTTTACTGGTGAGCGTTTTATAGCGCTAATGCCTTTTACGGGATGGCTAATTAACAAAGTTATAAGGCCACCAATAGCAGCGGGTGGAAGGGAAAGTAAATAAACCAGTTTACGAACAGGTTTCGCAAAGAGTGCCATACCAGGCGTGCGGTAGTGCCATTGCCACGATGTAAGCAAAAGTAACCGATAGATCAGCGCACCTATTGGCCCTGCAACCACAAAGTAAAAAATAACGCCGCAATACAGGTAAAGAAATTTAAGCCAAAGCGACTCAATCGCTGCTTTAGCAATACCAATATCTGTCAGAGAGTTACATTGACGTGCGGTAATGGTCTGGACCATTTCTCGTGCGAGAGACTTTTTGTTTCTGCCAACACTTGCCAGCACTTTTTTATACTGCTGACGCTGGTAGCCAAAATCGAGCAGCACGACAAGAATAATGGCTTCAAAGAAAACGGGGTACTGGGCCATATATACTAAAATGGTGATACAAACTACTAAGGGCGCAAGTAAGACTAGTGCGGCTAAGGAGCCCGAAATGTAGTGCTGAGATGGACCGAAGTCTCGTGATGGCACTACCTTACGTCCCATTTGCAAAACGAGGTAGCGCATAAGTGTTAGGGGGTGAGTACTTTGGGGCCAACGCCACAAGGCATCTACGGCAATAGCCAGCCAAAGTACCAATAGCGACTGATATTGCGGGTCGCTAATTACCTCTGTCATATTATTTTGCGAGGGCCTTGATCATGGCCATAACTAGCTGTGCAGAATGCTTAGCAGCAGTGTCTAAATATTCTTTGAAGCTTACTGACGATGTTTTTCCAGCAATATCTGATAACGAGCGAATCACAAGAAACGGTGTATCAAGCATATGGCAGGTTTGACCGATAGCTGCGCCTTCCATTTCCACCGCTTTCATATCGGGGAAGTTTTCACGTAATTCCGCTACCGCTTCATCGCTCCCGATAAAAGCATCACCGGTGCAAATCAAGCCCGTTGTCGATTGCAATGAGGAAATCTCTGCAGCTGCACTACGCGCTGTTTCCATTAATGCGGTATCACAGCGAAAATCTTCAGGCATACCTGCACATTGACCAAGCTTGTAACCAAAATGAGTTAAATCGGCGTCGTGGTGAATAACGTGACTTGCAATAACTAAGTCACCAATATTCAGGTTTTTGTCGAAACCACCAGCAGAGCCTGTATTCACGACAGCATCAGGAGCGTACTGTTCAATCAATACAGTGGTAGCGATAGCAGCTGCCACTTTACCAATGCCGCACTTAACTAACACCACTTCCATGTCGTTAAGTGTGCCTTCATAAAATGTAAGGTGTTTCCACTTTGTCTCTTTTACATTCCAAAGCGATGCTTTAAGTAGCGCAACTTCTTCATCCATTGCGCCTAAAATACCAATTTTGTTCATAACTCTACCGACGGTGTTGAGGGAATTTAACGCGTGAATACGCTGTTGAATGCACTAATTGTATAAGGAAAATAGAGAAACTGACAGAAAAATGCCTTTGTTACCGCTATTTGAGAGTAAGAAAACAGCAAAGTAACAAAGGCTAGGGGAAGCTTAAATTAACCCTATCAGGCAGCAGCTGGTCTGCTTGAACGTACTGGACGGGTAGGGCGCTTGGGTGGTTCTGGGTTGTGCGTAGGTAGCTGTGCCATTTTATTTTGTAAACGACGATAAGGAATAAGTTTGTTTTCTAAGCACTCGCGAATATCGTCAACCGTGTAGCCAGATTTAACTTTAATCCTTGCGTGCGGAAGGCCTGCAGCATCTAAAGCGCCCGTTACAAACCAATCTTTTTGCGTTTTATAGCCTTCTTTCCCTTGGCTGTGAACCAAATCGATAGCCATAACAGGGCTCATATCTTGTTTATCGACCAGTACAAAGTCGAGTTGTCTGCTAGATGCTCTGCTAAGTGCTTGGCTTGCTGTCTTCTTGTTGGCTGATTGACGTACTGATACCAGGTCATTAAGGCGTACGCGGCACACTATTCTAAACTCTCGACCCACGGCCTGTTCAATAAGGTTTAAAAAAGTATGCTCTACCGGAGTGAACAGTTGTGCTTTTCGCCTAAATGGAAATGCCACTCCACCGTCTGACAACTTTATGGCACCTAGTGCAACGACTATAAGTAACATCATTAAAATAATTGCCAATTCCATCGTAACCCTCGCAAATATCAATAGAAAAAGTCATGACACGAGTAACTGAAGGTCAGCCTAGCCCAGTGTATATAGCTTAGCGGCATGAACTCTGTTTACGGCATAGGCGTCATAAAAATGACGCTTACTGCTGTCATGAAGTAGTTATTGATGAAATTGCAAAGCGGGTGCCAACATGAACTATTTCGCTAGCAAACTTAACCTAGTTTCTAGTGGGTTTTTGAGGTGACCAGAATATCGACTTGAGAGCCCGCGTTATCAGGGCTTATTATGACTCTTATTGTTTTATCTTCTGATGAAAGCAGAGTACGGCCCCTAACAGGGGAATGAGACTTTAACGATGGATGGGCTGTTTCATAAACGCCGAGTATTTCGTTAGGCGTGCGTGGTGAGTGGTAAACCATCACAGCTGACGTGTCTTTTTCAAAGGCTTGGCACTGTCTTGCATCATTAGAGATTTTCACCTGCTGAAACTCGGCTGGGCACGACACAATAGTAGGTTGGCTTAAAGACGGCGTCGCATCCTGGTTATTTTTTTTCTCATTAATTTGGGCTTTCAACGAAGAATCTACGGAAAGGGTGTCTGCAAAACAGGCACTTCCAGCGGCTGAGGCTAATGCTAAACAAAGTGAAAATGTCCAAGTGTTTACGTGCTTCATAGGTAGGTTCTTCATCCAGTGGGCGATATTCTTTATTTATTTTTACGATACTAGAGGCGTTATTCTTTTGCTTCAACTAAACCTTGGTCTATTAAGGTATGTAAGAAGAGCTTTTCGTATCTTCTGGGGCGTGTAAAACAAAAAAGCTCGATAGCGAGGCTATCGAGCTTTTAATAACAGAGAATATTCGCGAAGGTTAAACGCCAATATAATCCATGATACCTTCGGCAGCCTTACGGCCTTCGTCGATAGCGGTAACAACTAGGTCACTACCACGCACCATATCACCACCAGCAAAAACTTGTGGATGTGAAGTTTGGAAGGCAAACTTACCCGCAGAAGGGGCGCGTACACGACCTTTCTCATCAAGCATGATGCCGAAATCGGCAAACCATGGCGCAGGGCTTGGTTGGAAACCAAATGCGATGATAACTGCATCTGCTTCAAGTACGTGTTCAGAACCTTCTACTTCAACAGGACGGCGACGACCATTTACATCTGGCGGCCCCATTTCGGTTTTAACGAACTTAACGCCACAGGCTTTTCCGTTTTCATCAACGGCTATATCAAGAGGCTGTAGGTTGAATTTAAACTCAACGCCCTCTTCTTTAGCGTTAACCACTTCGCGGCGTGAACCAGGCATACTTTCTTCGTCACGACGATATGCACAGGTTACTTGTGCAGCTTCTTGACGAATTGAGGTGCGTACACAGTCCATGGTGGTATCACCACCACCTAGCACAACAACACGCTTGCCTTTCATGTCAACAAAATCAGCAGGATCTTTTTCAAGACCCATTACGCGGTTGGTGTTGGCTATAAGGAAAGGAAGTGCATCATATACGCCTTCAACGTGTTCGTTGTCAAAGCCGCCTTGCATTGACTTGTACGTACCCATGCCTAAGAAAACGGCGTCGTACTTATCGATTAAGTCCTGGAACTGTATGTCTTTACCAATCTCAGTGTTAAGTACGAACTCAACACCCATCTCGGTAAAGATTTGGCGGCGTAACTTGATAACATCTTTCTCTAGCTTGAAAGACGGGATCCCGAATGTTAACAGGCCACCAATTTCTTCGTATTTATCGTAAACAACAGGTTTAACGCCGTTACGAACTAGAATATCAGCACATGCCAGACCCGCAGGACCTGCACCTACAATTGCCACTTTTTTGTCGGTCCATACCACGTCAGACATATCTGGGCGCCAGCCCATTTTGAATGCGGTATCAGTAATGTACTTTTCAATACTACCGATAGTTACCGCACCAAAATCGTCATTCAGCGTGCACGCCCCTTCGCAAAGTCTGTCTTGTGGACATACGCGACCACATACTTCCGGCAGGCTGTTGGTTTTATGAGAAAGTTCCGCTGCTTCTAGAATACGGCCCTCATTTGCCAAGCTTAACCACTGAGGAATGTAGTTGTGCACGGGGCACTTCCATTCACAATACGGGTTACCGCAGTCCAAGCAGCGATCCGCTTGGCCTTCGGTTTGAGATTGGCTCAGCGGCTGATAGATTTCCGCGAACTCTTGTTTACGTACCATGATCGGCTTTTTAGGCGGATCGATACGTTCAACATCGACAAATTGATATACGTTCTTTGCCATAAACTAAATCCTCCTACTGAGCCTGAATGCGTAATTCAGCACTTGAACGACTGATGTGACCAAGCAAGTTTTTCACATCACTGGTTTTTGGCTTAATAAGCTTAAAGCGTTTCAGCGTTGCGGCGAAATCAGTAAGCAGTGACAACGAGTGCTCGCTTCCTGTTTCTTCGTAATGCTGATTAATTAAGCCACGTAAGTGCTCAGCAAGAATCGCTTTGTCTTCAATAGGCATAACATCAACAAGCTCGGCGTTTACACGGTTATCAAGGTCGTCGCCATCATCCATAAGATAAGCAAAACCACCTGTCATACCTGCGCCGAAGTTCACGCCAACCGGACCAAGTACGGCAATAATACCGCCAGTCATATATTCACAGCCGTTATCGCCAATGCCTTCCACTACTGCGATAGCACCTGAGTTACGTACGCCAAAACGTTCACCAGCGCGGCCAGCAGCAAGCAATTTACCGCCTGTTGCGCCGTAAAGGCAGGTGTTACCCATAATGGCGCTATCGTGGGCGTCATACGAGATATCGCGCGGCGGGTGGATAACAAGCTTACCGCCAGTCATCCCTTTACCTACGTAATCGTTGGCATCGCCTTCAAGGTGCATATGTAGGCCACCAGCGTTCCATACGCCAAAGCTCTGGCCCGCTGTACCGGTAAGTTCAACCTTAATAGGTGTATCTTCAAAGTCGTGGTTACCGTGGTGTTTAGCGATTTCACCTGATAGCAATGCGCCGACAGAGCGATCCGTATTGCGGATTGGGTATTTAAGGGTAATAGATTTGCCGTCAACAACCGCTTGCTGGCCGTCTTTAAGCATCTGCGCGTTCAATTCACCTTTATCGACAGGCGCGTTAGTCGTTTGTGAGCAGAATAAGCGCGTATGGTCGCCTGCTTTAGGCTGCGCTAGCAACGGAGACAAATCTAAACGGTTTTGCTTAGCGGTAATGCCATCTAGAACTTTAAGTAGCTCTGTACGACCAACAAGGTCGTCGAACTTAGCAATACCCATAGACGCCATGATTTCACGCACTTCTTGAGCAATAAACTTGAAGTAGTTCATTACCATATCAGGTAAGCCAATGAAGTGGTCGTCACGCAGTTTTTGATCCTGCGTTGCAACACCGGTCGCACAGTTGTTCAAGTGGCAAATACGTAGATATTTACAGCCTAAAGCCACCATTGGACCTGTACCAAAACCAAAGCTCTCAGCGCCTAGAATACCGGCTTTCACTACGTCTAAGCCCGTTTTCAAACCACCGTCGGTTTGAACGCGTACTTTGTGACGTAAGCCGTTTTCAATAAGCGCTTGCTGAGTTTCAGATAAACCAAGCTCAAATGGGCTACCCGCATACTTAACTGATGTTAGCGGACTTGCACCTGTACCGCCGTCGTAACCTGAAACGGTGATAAGGTCGGCATAGGCTTTCGCTACACCCGTTGCAATGGTGCCAACACCCGGCTCAGATACTAGCTTAACGGATATAAGTGCCGTTGGATTAACCTGTTTCAAATCGAAAATTAGCTGTGCTAAATCTTCAATTGAGTAAATATCATGGTGCGGAGGCGGTGAAATAAGGGTTACACCCGGCACAGAGAAACGTAGCTGTGCGATGTACTTATTTACCTTATCGCCTGGAAGCTGACCACCTTCACCCGGTTTTGCACCCTGCGCCACTTTAATTTGAATAACGTTAGCGTTAACCAAATAGTGAGGCGTTACGCCAAAGCGACCTGAAGCCACCTGTTTAATTTTGGAGTTCTTTTCAGTTCCAAAGCGAGAAGGGTGTTCGCCACCTTCCCCTGAGTTAGATTGTCCGCCCAAGCGGTTCATGGCTATCGCCAGTGCTTCGTGCGCTTCAGGGCTTAGTGCACCAATTGACATCGCTGCTGTATCGAAGCGTGGAAATAAGTTTTCCGGTGCTTCAACTTCGCTAATATCAATAGAGTCGCAATTAGGGTTAATAGCTAGCAAGTCGCGAATGTGCGCAGGCGCACGCTCGTTAACAAGCTTGGCATATTGCTGGTAGTCGTCGTAGTTACCCGACACCACAGCCTTTTGAAGCGTACTGACTACGTCTGGGTTATAGGCGTGATATTCGCCGCCGTGAACGTATTTAAGCAAGCCGCCGTGATCGACAGACTTACGCTTAAGCCATGCAATACGGTTTAGGTTGATAAGGTCTTGATGGAAATCATCGAAACCCGCTCCTTGAATGCGTGAGGTTACACCTTTGAAGCATAGCTTCATCACTTCGTTGTTAATACCCACTGCTTCAAACAGTTTAGAGCTACGGTAACTAGCAACGGTACTAATACCCATTTTCGACATGATCTTATACAAGCCCTTGTTGATACCCTTACGGTAGTTCAACGTGGCCTGCATAGGAGAAATATCTAGCTCGCCTTTTTCACAAAGCTGCTCAATAGTTTCATATGCAAGGAATGGGTAAACCGCAGTGGCACCTAAGCCAATCAACACCGCAAAATGGTGTGGATCGCGGGCACTTGCTGTCTCAACAACAACGTTAGCATCGCAGCGCAATGACTTTTCAACTAGGCGACGCTGTACCGCACCAACTGCCATAGCTGCAGGGATAACCAAACGATTTTGCTTAATGTTTCTGTCAGACAGAATAACGAACGCAGCACGCTTGTTTTTAACCAGCATCTCTACTTCGTTACACACGCGCTCAATGGCTTTCTTTAAACCTTCTTGCGGTGCATATTGAAGCTCGACGACTTCTGAATAGTAGTTGTCTGGGTTAAATTCGCGCAATTGTTTAAGGTCGGTATACATTAGTACTGGCGAGTCGAACAATACGCGGTCGGCGTAACCTGAGGTTTCGCTAAATACGTTTTGCTCGCGGCCAATACAGGTTGCCAACGACATAACGTGGTTTTCACGTAGCGGGTCGATTGGCGGGTTAGTTACCTGTGCAAATTGCTGACGGAAATAGTCGTAAACCGTACGCTGACGAGATGACATAACCGCCATTGGCGTGTCATCACCCATAGAGCCAACGGCTTCTTGACCGTCTTTCGCAAGTACTTTTACAACTTGTTGAATTTCTTCATAGCTGTAGGCGTGTAGCTTGTGATACACCGCCATAGCATCGTCGTCAAACACACGTTTACCAATTAATGACGCATCAAGCTTTTCAATTGGTGTAAGTCGACGAATATGCTTGTCTAGCCACTCTTTATAAGGGTGACGTGCTTTTAAGTCTTCATCAATTTCAGTAGAGCGCCAGATTTTGCCTGTGTATGTGTCTACAGCAAGCATTTCACCTGGGCCTACACGGCCTTTTTCAATTACATCGGCTTGCTCGTAATCCCAGATACCTACTTCTGAGGCTAGGGTAATGAAACCGTTCTTAGTGATAACGTAACGTGCAGGACGTAGACCGTTTCTATCAAGGTTACAGGCTACGTGGCGACCGTTAGTTAAAACGATACCCGCTGGGCCGTCCCATGGTTCCATGTGCATTGAGTTAAACTCGTAAAATGCACGAAGATCATCGTCCATGGTTTTGTTGTTTTGATAGGCTGGTGGAACAAGCAAGCGCATAGCACGGAATAAATCCATACCGCCGGCTAGGAATAGCTCTAGCATGTTATCCAGCGATGATGAGTCTGAACCTTCAGTATTAACGAAAGGAGCTGCATCTTTAAGGTCTGGAATAAGTGGCGTTGCGAATTTAGCAGCACGTGCCATGGCCCAGTCGCGGTTTCCTTTAATGGTGTTAATTTCACCATTGTGCGCAAGGAAGCGGAAAGGCTGAGCAAGAGGCCAGCGCGGTAATGTGTTTGTTGAGAAGCGTTGGTGGAAAACGCAAATTGCGCTTTGCATACGCTCATCGGCAAGATCGTGGTAGAAGGCAGGTAAGTCTTTTGGCATTACCAAGCCTTTATAGATCGTTACTAAGCCTGACAAACAAGCTACGTAAAAATCGGGATCTTTCTCAAGGCGTTTTTCAGCGCGGCGGCGGATCATATACAAACGACGCTCAAGGTCGCGTTTTCTCCAGCCTGCTGGTGCGTTCACAAATACCTGTTCGATTTGTGGAACACCTGTAAGCGCTAGTTCACCCAGTACTGAGCGGTCGACAGGCACTTCGCGCCAACCCACTACTGAAAGTGTTTCTTTTTCTAGTTCTTCATTAAGTACTTCGCGCGCGGCTTGCGCAAGTACTGGGTCCTGACTTAAGAAAATCATGCCCACGCCGTACTTTTTGCTGAGTTTCCAGCCATTTTCTTCGGCGATTGCATGGAAGAACGCATCCGGTTTCTGTAGTAGTAAACCACAACCGTCACCGGTTTTCCCGTCGGCGGCGATACCGCCACGATGCTGCATACGGTCTAAACCGTGAATAGCAGTCGTTACCAATTCGTGACTGGCTTCCCCATGAGTGTGAGCAATTAAGCCAAACCCACAGTTGTCCCGGGAATCATTGGGATTATATAAACTCATCTCTTAACTCCTTCAACCTTTTGACTGGGCAAGGTATGCGTTGCGTGTAGATGCGCCTAGGTTTGCGTATCACAACATTATTAGACGTCTTTTAAGCCTGCGAGCGGTATTGCTTGCGGCATGCGCCTTTCTTGTCGTTATTTATTATTAGAGGATTCCAGTCGTTTCCGCATTTTTATGCATTATTGCTGTGCGGGCCGTACAAAATACCCACATTGAAAAATAAAATCAAACGCTAAAAATTTAAGGTTTATAGAGAATTGGCATAAATACAAATAAATGTATTAAATTCATTTGCTTATAGTGTGTCTTTTAGGTTTGTAACAAAAATGTTATCAGCAGATAAAAATGATAAGTTTCAACGTGGCAAATGGTATTGGTTCTCATTCGCTTTTTTAAAGTGAATAATTATGCTTTAAGGTTGTTGATTTATGTTGTCAAATGCCTTTTGTCTGTATTTTTATTAAATCGTAAAGTTACGGTTCCACTAATATAAGTAGTTTGCTATATTGGTTAAAAATTATTCGTATGTAAGGTTGTGCCTCACTTGATAGGACATTCGTGTAATTTTCACGAGCGCATTAGCGTTAGTTAGAGAATAAAAATTCACTGAAAGCACATGCTACCAAGTCAGTGAGGACTATCGAATGACAGCATTACAGGCAAGCCCCAACAGCACCTTTATTATTAACGACCATATAATAACCGGCGAAGGCGTGAGTTTTACGCCTTCACCCAATACCTCAGGGCTTTTTAAGCAGGGCTTTCCTGACACTATCGTCATACACTTCACCGCAGGCAGTAGTCTAGCGTCGTCAGTTAATGTATTAACCAGGCCAGATAGCGGCGTGTCTGCTCATTTCGCCGTGGGACGCAATGGTAATATCGTACAAATGCTGCCAACCAATAAGATTGCATGGCACGCAGGCGAGAGCCACTTCCAAGGGCGTAGTGGATTAAACCAATATTCAATAGGTATTGAACTAGATAATGCAGGCCAGCTTAAAGAAAGAAGCGATGGCACTTATGAGAGTTGGTTTGGCAAAGTGTTCGAAAAAAGCGAAGTATTCGAAGCCAAAAGGGAAAACCAGCATGCCACTGGCTATTGGCACAAGTATTCTGAGATTCAAATTGCGCGAACCCTCGCTTTGTGTAAAGCACTGTGTGAGCACTACCAGATTTCTACCATTGTAGGGCATGAAGAGATTTCTCCTTCGCGCAAAGTAGATCCCGGCCCTGCTTTTCCATTGCAAAAGTTTAAAGAACTCGTACTACTCCCAAACACTAACGAGTGGGTAACCGACTCAAAAGACACTAGTTCGCAGCGTGAAGCCCACGACCAATTTCGACGTGATATAACTAGCCCTATAAAGAAAATTGCGAATGTAAGTGCAAATGTTCTTAATGTTAGAAAAGGGCCTGGTACTTCATTTCCCACTCTTGATAATGGTTTAAATAAAGGAGAAATATTAAAAGTACTTGAGAAGCAGGGCGAATGGGCGAAAGTATCTTTTACTAAAGTGGGATGGGTTAACACTGCGTTTATCCACGAAGTTACGGAAAAGTCGCCGTTTAAATCGTGAATGTAAAGTGGTGTCTTCACTTTGCTACAACAAACCGCATTCCCGAAGTGATTAAAGCCTGATAGGATACAGGCAAAATAAGACTAGATTAGACGTACATGCATTCAGATTCACCAAACGATTCTTGGGCAATTCGCTTTGCTCAATTTGTTCAGCGTTTTGGCACTCTCAAACTCAGTATTTTGTTTGTTGTTCTTTCGCTCGTGTTCACGCTAGGCGGTTCCTATGTGATACGCGTTAGTATGGGTAGCCAAGTACAGCCAGATGATTTTATAAGCGCTGTTATTCTTACCATGTTATCGGCCCCTTGGGTGCTCTATTTCTTTAGTGAGTTAATAAAGCAGCTAGAGAATTCCCGTACTAACTTAAAAGAAGTCGTTAGCCAATTAGAGAGCTTACGTGAAGAAGATGTATTTCTTAACCGAGAGCTACAGAGCAATATTCGTCAACTCAACCACGAAATTGAGCAACGTAAACAGGCACAAGAAGAGCGGGAAGCGCTTTTCAAAGATTTAGAGAAAGAAATTCAGGATAAATCTGAGCAAGAGGCCCAAGCGCGTCGTTTATCTACGCTATTACGCTCTATTATTGATGCGTCGCCCGACTTAATTTACTACCGCAATGAAGAGGGTAGGTTTGCGGGCTGCAACCGCATTGCCGAGTTAATGACGGGCAAAACCGAGCAAGAGCTGCTTGGGTTGACACCAAAAGATGTATACGAAGAAGAGCTAGCCCGCCAAATTGTAGCAAGCGATCACGAAGTATTGGAAACCAATGCGAGTATTACAGAAGAACTGTGGCTTCGCTTTGCTGACGGACGTCGTCGTTACTTCGAAATGAAACGCGTGCCTTTCTTCGACAAAGAAGGTAATCGTTTGGGTCTGCTGTCATTCGGTCGAGATATGACAGAGCGTAAACAAGCTGAAAATGCTGCAGCGAAAGCAAGCACAGATAAGACGCGCTTTATAGCGACCATCAGTCATGAACTTCGTACCCCATTAAACGGTATTGTAGGCTTAAGCCGCATGCTACGTGATACCGAGCTAAGCGATGAGCAATTTAGCTGGGTTAGTACGATTTACGCTAGTGCTATTACATTAGGTAACATCTTCAACGATATTATAGACCTCGACAAATTAGACAGAGATAAACTAGAGCTAAGCCTTAAAACGATTTCGCTAAAAGATTTCACAGAAGAATTAAGCAGTATTATTCGCCTGCTAGCAGCAGATAAACAGCTTGAACTGAAGACGACTATTAATGAGCCACTACCGCGTTTAGTGGAAATTGACGGTACCCGTCTTCGCCAAATTTTGTGGAATATCTTATTCAACGCAGTGAAGTTCACACAAAAGGGGCACGTGAGTTTATCAGTATCATCAACTAAACCTGATGGTGATAAAGCTTACGTTACCTTTATCATTGAAGATACCGGTGTGGGTATTCCTGAAAGTGAAATCGATAAGATTTTTGCTATGTATTACCAGGTTGATCACCCCGATCATCAGTCGGCGACAGGCACAGGTATCGGTTTGGCTATTTGTAAGCAAATGGTCGATTTGATGAAAGGTGAAATTCACGTAACTAGTAACGTAGGTAAAGGCACTCGCTTTGAAATTGTGCTGCCGGTTCAAATCTCTAATAGTCCAATGAAGGTTGCTCAGCTTCAAGTGACAGGGCTTAATATCTTGTTAGTAGAAGATATTGAATTGAACGTAATGGTCGCCAAAGCCTTGCTTGAAAAGCTTGGACAGAAAGTCGATGTGGCGATGACAGGGCAAGAAGCTATCGATAAAGCTCGAGAGACGCAGTACGACCTAATTTTGTTAGATATTCAGCTGCCTGATATGACAGGGTTCGACGTGGCAAGTACCTTGATTGAAGAAGACTTGGTCATGCAGACGCCTATTGTGGCGCTAACGGCAAACGTGATTAAAAAACGCGATGAATACTTAGAAAACGGGATGGACGATGTAATTGCGAAGCCAATTAAGAAGTCTCGGGTTATTGAAGTGTTCAACGAGCTGTTCCATGCGCCACCTGCCCCGTTAGAGGTAGACGGCGAAGTAGAGCGCCCTGAACCTAATAAAATATTAAGTAACATTTTAGATATGGACTTGTTACAGATGTTAGTTGATACCATAGGGGATGAAATGGTGCGCGCTAGCGTTAAAGTATTCCAAGAAAAAATGCCTGAATACATGGAAATACTGCAGCTTAGCTTAAGTGCCGATGAAAAGTCTGAAGTGTGCTCACAGGCCCACAAAATTAAAGGTGCAGCTGGCTCTGTTGGCTTAGCTCGCGTACAGCGTATCGCTAATCAAATCCAACAAGGTGATCATCCAACTTGGTGGGAGAACGTGCACGATTGGGTTGAAGAACTGCAAATGGCGGTTCAGCACGATATGAAAGCGCTGCATGATTGGTTAAACGAGCAGCAGGTTGATGACTAGTTTGCGCTATGCGCCTTCTAATGTTTAACAAAAAAGAGGGCTTGCCCTCTTTTTTGTTATAAAAACTGCGGTAGAGTAAACATTGGGTGCGGTGTTGCCAAGTAGTCAAATTGCGCTTTAAACGCGGCAGGCTTATCTTATTTATATAGTGGTAAAAGGAATTAATGTGATGACAATAAGCGCACAACAAGAGACCGTATTTTCAAATAACCAGCTGAGTGTTGAGGAAATTCCCTCACTTCAAACGCTCGCATTACTTCCTATTTCTAAAAAGTACCGAGCGCTAAATATTTTCTCAATTGCATTGATAGCCTTGGTGCTAATAAGTATTGCCACCGTACTACGATTCCAAAGCTTCTGGTCACTGCCTGAAGGACTGTTGCAAGCTTACCCGTATGTGGTTGCAGGTATCGTCGCTTTAGGCTCCGTATGGGCGCTGTACCACTTCTTTGCTGATGTCCGCATATTTTATGCGATTCGAGAGCAAGACATCAGCAAACAGTCAGGGCTAATTTTTAGAAAGCTTTCGTGTCAGCCTATATTGCGTGTTCAGCACGTTGAAGTTAACCGCGGGCCGTTCGATAGATGGGCGGGTCTTGCTTCTCTTCAGGTGTTTTCGGCCGGCGGAGAAATGCATACCTTTGAAATACCCGGGCTAAGTATTGAGAGGGCTGAGCAGTTACGTGAATTTATACTTGCTCACAAAGATATTGGTGCTCGCTAATGACCGCGCCTGAATCGTTTTCAAGCCAGACGCCAGATGTTGCTAGAGCAGGAGACTGTGAGGCCAAAGTTAATGTGGATGTGTCGCATCAAACTCATGAAGCGGGTATTACAGAACCACAGCTAAAAGTTGAGACTGGCGGAGAGTGGCAGCGCCTCTCTCTTATTTCTATTCTGTATTTTACCGTTCGTAATTTTACTGCCTCGGCACAAGTACTTATTTACACCATTCCCGCCTTAGCCATATCGTTTAATATTTGGGATAACCTGCTGTCGCCTGAAGTGCTCATCGGTGCCGGTATCCTTTTCTTATCTACGAGTGGCAGCGGTGTAATAAGCTTTCTAATGTACAAATTTCGCGTGCACAACCAACACGTTGAGATTCATCATGGCGTGTTTCAGCGCCGCTATACCAACTTACCTTTGTGGCGCATTCAAAACGTAAAAATAGAACGTCCTTTTTATTATCGCCCGTTTGGATATGCGTTGGTGGTTCTTGATACGGCGGGAAGCGGTAAAGAAGAAGCTAAGATAGTGGCCGTGCCGGAAGACTATGCTGAAGCGCTAAAAAAACAGGTGTTGTATGAAAAAGCTCATCACGACGTTGGCGATATAGATGAGCTAGCCGGTGAGGACCTTTCTGATAGTGAATTGGCTGACGGAAGTTCGACTTCACGCATACGAAGCACGAGTAATAAAGCTGCAAGTAACGCCCATACAACTGAAGAAGTATTAAATCGCCGGTCTGTTAAAGACATTATTATTCACGGCATCACTAACAATCGCGTGTGGATCATACTGGGTGCAGCCGCGCCTTTTTATGATGATGTGTTTGGGGTTGTGTCAGAGTGGTTAGCCGATAAGGGCTTGCAGCTTAATCAGCTGGTTGGTGAGCAAACGGTAGCCTGGTGGCAATTTGGACTGTATGCCTTCGTTATCCTAATGATGCTTATGGCGTTAGTGGCGCTACTTAGCGTAGGCGGCGCTCTTTTTACGTTCTATGGCTACACGCTTTCCAGAGCGGGAGACCGCTATATTCGTCGAAGCGGCTTGCTTAATAAGCTGGAAGTCAGCATGCGAGCATCACGCATTCAAATGATTACGGCGAAGCAAGATTGGCTTGATAAAATACTAAAGCGGGTCAATTTGTATTTTGAGCAAAACTCTACGGCTGGGCAGCAAATGCAAGAATTGATGTCGCCAAATAAACTCATTGTGCCATCGGTCACTGAAAATGAAGCCTTCGAACTTAGCCAAGAAGTAATGGCGGGATGTGACCTTAGAGGCCAAAGTTATCAAACTATCAGTAAGCGGTTTATTAGCTTTTGGTTACTTGCCGTTTGGACGTTGCCAGTTGTTGCTTTTTTCACATTGGGAGCCGTCACTTCCCATTTAGACATTATGATTGGTGCAGTTACTACTTTTATCTCTGTAGCGCTTTTGCTGACACTCAGGTGGTGGCGATGGGGGATAGCCTACGATAATAAGTACGTTTACATAAGAAAAGGTCGAATAGGTGTCGACTATCAGTGTTTCGAACCTTATAAAGTACAGCAAGTGATTATTAAGCAAAGCGTGTTTATGAAGCGTAATAAGCTTGCCACGATAAAATTTGTGCTGGCTTCAGGAGCGGTGACGGTACCGTTTTTACCAGAGGGATACGTCGATAAACTAGCAGATAGTGTACTGTTTGAAGTGGAATCTACCAGAAGGTCTTGGATGTAAATGGGTTTATGTTGTTAAAGTTTAAATTGAAATAAGAAGTGCCGCATCAAAGTTAAGCGGCACTTCTAATAGCTCTGTTTCGGTTAGCTTTGGTAAAAGCTTAATGCATCCATTACGTCGTAGCAGGCGCCCATAGTATGGTAGTCTGTTTTACCTACGGGGCTTTTGGTTTCTTCAAGCTTATCGTTATTCGCAGACAAAATCCTGAACCAGGCGCCGAATTGGTGGTCAACCATGTGTTTCCACGAATAACCCCAAATCCTGTCATACCACTGCCAATATTCCTCGTTACCAGTAGCGAGGGCTAAGCGCGCAGCACAGGCAAAAGATTCAGCTTGAACCCAAAAGTATTTTTCGTCATCACAGATACTATTGTCTGGTGCAAAGCCGTAGTATAAACCACCGTTTGTGTCGTCCCAGCTTAACTCAATTACGGAGTCAAATAACGAGCGGGCGCGTTCAATTAACCAATCTTGTGGTTCATATTGGTGAATTTGTAACAAAAGCTTTGACCACTCAGTATGATGGCCTGGTTGAAAACCCCATGGACGAAATAGGTTTTTAGGATCATCTTTGTTGTAATCCCAATCTACTTCCCACGTCTTCGTATAGTGCTCCCAAATTCGGCCATCAGCTTTATTCGCCTGTCGAATAGTGATGTTTTTAGCGAGTTCTAAAGCGCGTGTAAGAAACGGTTTATGACTGGTTGCTTCGTAAGCTGCAATTAGCGCCTCGCAGCTATGCATGTTTGCATTTTGCCCACGATAGTCACTGCATTGTGAAAAATCAGCATTAAATTCGTCTCTGTATAATCCGAATTCGCTATCCCAGAAGTGCCTTTCCATGAGAGAAAATGTATCGTGGATATACTGCTCCGCCTCTTTTACCCCAGCGCGAAGTGCCCAGCTATAGGCTAAGATGACAAACGCTAAACCGTAACAATGGTTGGTAGCATCAGTAATTGTGCTTTCCATTTCATCAACAGAGAGCGTCCATGCATATCCCTTTGTGTCTTTTTGCAAATGATGGTCGCGTAAAAACTGAATGCCAGATTCGACGCGTTTCTTATGTTCGCTATCGCCATAGGCTAAGTAAGCTCTTGCATAATTAAATACAAATCGGGTTGAGCTTACCAAGTGGCGAGTTTGTTTGTCATAAACACTGCCATCATCCATAAAGTTTTGGTGAAAACCACCCGACGGGGCGTCAACATTTGGCTCATAAAATGCCAGTATGCTTTTTATGTGTGAATTTAAAAATTCTTTGGACGAAAAATTGGGTTCAGAAAGCATGATATAACTCCTTAACCTTTTTTCACTGTGTTAGGTAAAAGCCAGTACAGCGCCATAGCCGCAGTCCAAGAAAAATCAGCTCCGCCACTGCGCGCGCCAGTTTCTGCATGGAACGATTCGTTGAACCCGCTTGTATAAATACAAGCACGACTACCTTCTGTGATTCGCTGCGCTTGTTGCGAGAAACCATACTCTTCTAAGCCTAACACTATCATCCAATTTATATGAATCCAGATAGGGCCGCGCCAGTAGCGTTGAGGCTCGTAGTTAGGATCTTCGGGGTGGGTCGATGAAATAGCGTATTCGCTATGCTTAAGCCACTTATCTAACTCATTAATTAGTAAGTCAGTTTGATGCTCGCCAACAAGACCTGCGAAAAACGGCAATAGTCCGGCAGATGTGCGTGCTTTACACATTGAATTGCTTCGGGTGTCAAAACTATGAAACATATTAGTTTCGGCGCACCAAAGCTTGTTAATTGCACCTTCAGTTAGGTTGAGTCTTTTCTCAAGATAAGCCGTTTTTTCGTTACTCACGCCTATCTTTTCACATATAGAGAGCAAATCTTTCGTTGCGCGGTGCAGAATCGAGATGATGCTTACATCATTTACGCGATAAGGGCAGTCTTGATAAATTAATGTATCGTCAAAATTCATCTTGCGGAAAAAGTCGACAAGGTATAAGAAGCGATCATATTCTTTTTTGTGTGGGCGCTCAGAGGCATCAATATGACTTGTGTCGCGACGCGTATATTCCCAGTCAACACAGGGCACTGCCTCTAAAGCGGCATCCCACGCGGGGCTGTTGTCCATTCCTGATTCCCAGGGGTGATAGCTTACTACTAAACCAGTATTTTCCGGATCTCGTTGTTTGTACCACCACAAGTGGTAATCAATAAGCTGTGGAACCACCGACTTAATTTGGTCTTCTGCTAGTTCACGGTCTTTAGTTTCTTCAAAAAGTAATTTGATTACGGTAGCTAGGACAGGGGGTTGCGTTATAGATGTACTATCAGGCGTGTTTTTTACACCCCAAATGTCCGGGCCAGGAAAATAGGTATCAGAGTGTTTATGAAAAACAACATGAGGCACCATTCCTGACTTCCATTGTGCACTGAGTAATGACGTTGTTTCTTCCCAAGCTCTAGGCTCGTCAAAGGGAAGCCAACCTAACGCTACTATAGCTGAGTCCCAATTCCACTGAAAAGGATACAACCCGTGCGTAGGCACCGTATAGCCTCCAAGGTCGTTCTTAATTAGCGTTGCTTTCGCTTCCTCAATGAGTTGCTCATCACGTTTATCTATATTTGTCATTGGTTATTACCCAGTATGAGTTTTTGATTTGGCAATTATTACACAAAAATTTAAAAATAAAACCCATTTTGGGTTGATAGTAATAATTTTGTGTTTTATTGTAAATGGGAAGTTAATCGGAAGGTGCCATGTTCGGCAGTGTGTTAAGCCCTACTACAGCACTCAATAAAATTACAAACGGTTGGAGATACACAGTGAAAAAGTTACTTCTTGCAACGACGATTTCGTCATTATTAGCTGGAAATGCAATCGCTCAGGACGCCGCAGAAACTGATAGTGATCAAGGCGCAAAAGCTGAGAAAGATTATGAACAAATCGTTGTTACGGGCACCAGTCGTGCTCGCTTGGTAGCAGAGACACCGCAATCAACTACATCTATGGGCGCGCAAGAAGTAGCGAAACTATCAATGAGCAGTCAAGCCGATGTACTTCGATATGTGCCAGGGATAAAAGTAGAAGGCGGCGGCGGTGAAGTTGCAACTAACTTGCAGGTACGAGGTTTGCCGTCATCAGGACAGTTTCAATTTACGCCTTTACTTTATGATGGCTCACCCACTTTGAGTGCGTTTGGTCTGAACTCATCTGCATACGATGTGTACTTTAGAAACGATTTAGGTATTGAGCGAGTTGAGTTTGTACGCGGTGGTGTATCCAACCTATTTGGTCAAGGTTCTGTTGCAGGAGTTATTAACTACCTTTCTAAGAAAGGGTCCGAACTTTCGGAGAGTACAGTTCAACTAGAACTGTCTGACAACAATCGCAAGCGTTTAGATTTCGCGACAAGTGGTCCTCTAAACGAAAAAGGCATGTATTACGCTATGTCTGGTTTTTATCGTTATGATGAAGGTCCTATTGATACGGGGTTGCCTACTGAAGGCTACCAGGTTCGCGGCAACATCCATAAAGAATTTGATGATGGCAGTGGCTACTTCACTATTTACGGGCAAGCGATAAACGATGAAGTACAGTTTTTTCTACCCATCCCGCTAGATGCCCAAAGCCGTGAGCGTGTTGCAGGAAATGACGGCAGAGAAGTCGAGTCTACGCAAACGTTTTATGCTTCTGGATTGTCTTACGAGACTGCAGATGGACGCTATCGTACGCCTATCGAAGAAGGTGTAGCAACAAAAGGAGGCTCTATTTCAATGGAGTTCTCAAAAGATTTAGGTAACGATTATAGCGTTCTTGCCCGTGCAAAATATGCTAGTTACGACCATCAGTTCAACTTATTCCTAGACGGTGACGGCATCATCAATGTGCCGGAAACACAAAGTGAATATTTAGCAAACCGCGGGCTTGATGAGCTAGGCAGTGCGGCATTTACCTATGCTGGCACCGATGTCGCTCTTCCAGAAGGCGACTTATTATTTGCAAACCGTATTCTAGATAGAGATAGACCCGCTACAGATTTCTCATCTGAACTTAATATTGTTAAGTACCTTGATATTGGTGACTTTTCTCACAGCATTACGGTAGGTACGTTTTTCTCAAGTAGTGAAGCTGAAGATAATAACGTTATCACGCGCTATCTAGGCGAGTTTAATAACCAAGCACGTCTAGTCGATTTATCGATTACCGATGCAGACAATAATAGCGTAATAGTCAGTCAAAACGGCGTAACAGGCCCGGGTATCAGTTTCTCTGATACTACTATCTCTGCTCGAAGAAATGCTTTTTACATTGCTGATCAAATGCAAAGTGACGACTGGATCATTGACGTTGGTTTACGCTGGGAAGAGATAGACGGCACAATTACACGAGAAGGCAGTCAAACCGTTGTCGTGAATGACGACCCTGCGCTTTACGAAGACTTGCAGCTAAACGTTACAGGAAACGGCGCGTTAACTCACGGTAAGGTAGATAACTCAGAATTAGCCTTCTCAATAGCAGCACTCTATAAGCTTACTGATAACGTTAACGTATATGCTAACTATTCTAGAGGATTTTTCTTCCCTGAACTACGCGGCGTTGCATTTGACCCGAACGGTCAACCTGGAAGTTATGAAAGCGAAATTGTTAAGCAGGCTGAAATAGGTACTAAATTCTTCCTGGATGATTTTATCGGTACTGTAGCATTGTTCAAAACAGATCTTGAGGATAGACGTTCTGTTGACTTCGTTAACGATGAAAATGGCGTAGCAGTTGAAGTGCCCGTTTTTCAGTCGACAGAAGCTTATGGTGTTGAAATTGTTGGTAGTTACAACATCACCGATGACTTAATTTTTGACGCTAACTTTACCTACACTGATCATGAATTTACTGAGTACGATTCAGATCCTTCTGTGATTGGTAACGAGTTAAGAAGAAAGCCGAATGTGATGTTTAACTCTGCTTTGCGCTACACGTTAGACGACTGGGATATTTCTTTTTACCACAACTACCACGGTAAAAACTTCACTAATGACGCAAATTCTGTTGAGTTAGACGATTTTCACGTATTTCGCTTAGACACAGGCTATACATGGGCACTAGGCCAAGGTGAGCAACTTCGTGCAAGTATTGCTGTGTGGAATCTATTCGATTCAGATGGTATTACTGAAGGGTCTCCTCGTCTGGGTAATAGTCAAACGGCAGGTGAATCTTATTTTGTAGGTCGCCCTATATTACCGCGCCGTGTGTCTTTGCGTTTGCGTTATGATTTCTAGTCGACGTTGACACTCCCCCTCGCTGATGGCTCTTAACGGGGCTATCAGCTTTTTATTTCGCGACTTGAATAATAAGAACAGCATATGAATTTTTTAGATTATATTGTAGTGATAGGTTACCTTGGCGCTTTGCTGTATATGGGGTTCGCCTTAAGGCAGCAAGAAGACAAGGGTGATTATTTTCTCGGTGGCAGAACGTTAGGGTGGAAACCCCTAACACTTTCAGTAATGGCCACACAGCTCTCTGCAATTAGCTTTATTTCTGCTCCCGCTTTCGTTGGTTTGAGAGATGGAGGCGGAATGATTTGGCTGTCTTATGAGTTGGGCATTCCTATTGCCATGATCCTACTGCTAGGTACTATCCTCCCATCCCTGTACAAGTCAGGCGTAGTCAGCATATATGATTACTTAGAGCAAAGATTTGGACGTTTAACTCGCGTTTTAATAAGTATTGTTTTCCAATTTAGCCGTGCATTTGCGACGGGTATCATGATTTATGCAGTATCGATCATTTTGCAGGGCACTATGGGCATTGAAGCGTGGCAAGCCGTGGTGCTTACAGGCATTATTACGGTGCTTTATTCGCTACAAGGCGGTATGAAAGCGGTGGTTTATGCTGATGCCATACAAATGGTTATAATTGTGCTGGGCACCATCGCGTGTATCGTCATCGGGCTTCATGCACTTGGCGGCTTTGACGCACTGGTAGAACAGGCTCCAAAAGAGCGTCTAACCGCAATAGATTTTTCTTCGCTGGGTTTTAGTGGCGATGGCTTCGGCTTCTTCCCGATGCTGTTTGGTGGAATTGTTCTCTACGCATCCTATTATGGCTGCGACCAAACCCAGGCACAGCGTGCGTTATCAGCAAGAAACGAGAATGACCTTCGAAAAATGATTGTCGCCAACGGAATTATTCGTTTTCCTATAACATTGTTGTATTGTTTTTCTGGATTAATTGTTGGCACACTTGCACTTACCAACACCGACTTTTTCAGTAAAATTCCTGCTGATAACCCTGACTGGTTAATGCCGACTTTTATCCTAAATTACCTACCGCATGGGTTAATAGGGCTATTAATTGTTGCTATCTTGTCTGCCGCTATGTCTTCCTTAAGCTCAGCTATCAATTCTTTATCGGCGGTTACCGTTGAAGATTATTGTCGTATAACTGATACGGAACTTGAGCACAAAAGCTATCTACGTGTTGCTAAAATAACAGGTTTGATATGGGGTGGCGTTACGCTTGTTCTTTCTCTGTTTGCAGGAAATATTGCGCCAACAATAATTGAAGCTATCAATAAAGTTGGCTCTGTTTTTTATGGGCCTATACTTGCGCTCTTCTTACTTGCCGTAGCAAGTAAAACGCTAAGCGGACGACACGTTAATTTAGGTCTCATTGCAGGCGTGGGCACAAACATTATTATTTGGCTATTTGTTCCAGACATCTTTTGGTTCTGGTGGAATGTCATCGGCTTTGTTGTTACCTGCGTGGTATCAATGGTAGCGCGTACTGCATGGCCCTCATCAGTATCTTCACATGATACTAAAGCACTTGTTTTCCACTCTATTCTCACTAAGAGCGACATTTTCATATTGTTGGGCTTTTTTGTCCTGATGCTAAGTGTGTGCTTACTTCTTCCTTCACTATTTTCATAAGGGTCCTTTGGACCCTTTCAGAGGTTTCTAATGAGTAAAACATTTCTTTTATCTTTGTATGAAGAAGCGGTAAGAGTCAGCAAACCTAGACACTGTTTGCCCAGTTATTTTTCATCGTTTGATAGGAATCAGCGAGTATGTATTTTAGGCGCAGGTAAAGCGGCAGCAGATATGGCCGTTGAGGCCTATAATTACTTCGGCGCTAACGCTTATGGTTTGGTGGTGACTCGCTATGGCTATGAAAACACACAACCCACAGGTAATATCGAGGTTCGCCTTGCTGCACACCCAGTTCCCGATGAACATAGCGTAGAAGGTGCTAAAGCATTATTGTCTTTGGCATCTAAGGTAGAGCCTTCCGAAGACGTTATTTTCCTTATTTCCGGCGGCGGGTCGGCACTTGCTTGTGCTCCGCCAGAAAACATCTCGCTGGATGAGAAACTCGCACTACACAAGTTCTTGTTGCGAAGTGGTGCAAGCATTGAGGAAATGAATACAGTAAGAAAACATGTTTCCGTCATTAAAGGGGGAAGGCTTGCCGCAGCGTCAAAAGGGAAAAATACCAGCTTAGTTATTTCAGATGTTGTTGGTGATGACCCTGCTTTTATTGCCTCTGGATTAACGGTTCAAGACAACACAACGCCTGAAGACGCACTGGCTATTCTCGATAAATATGGGTTTAGCGAAGCATCTTGTATTCGCAATTACCTAAATCAGGCTTTGCCGCTTCCGAAAGTTTCAGGTGATTACAAATTGGTGGCTAATGCGCAAAGTGCAATTGATGCAGCTGTTGAGAAAGCGAAAGCGGCAGGTTGGGACACCGAGATTATTAGCTACACAGAAAGAGGGGAGGCGCAGACAGTTGCCGAACGTCACGCAGAGATTGCGCTTGAATACAAGAAAAGAGGCAAACCAATTCTATTATTTTCAGGCGGAGAACTTACCGTGACCTTAGGTGACTCGCAAGGTGAGGGCGGGCCAAACCAAGAATATCTCATGGCACTCGCTCGTGCGCTTAATAGCGAGGTAGGCATAAGCGCACTGGCGGCCGATACTGATGGTGTTGATGGTAGTAAAGACGTTGCTGGTGGATACATAGATGAAAATACACTAGCGATGGCGTTACAAGAAAAGTTAGATATTGATGAATTGCTAAAAGAACACGACAGCTTTGGATTCTTTGACCGTTTAAATTCGCATATTAAAATAGGCCCAACACGAACAAACGTAAACGATTTCAGAGTAATTTCTGTTTTATCTTAGTGGGATCTCAAACATCAGTTACGTATAATAAGCCTAGCTTACCTTGGAATCGTTGAAACTAATATCTATGCTGACATCGGCGAAAAACAATCATATGTTACGTGGTGCTTTTGCGCTAGGTAAGGGCGATAAACTTCTTCAAGACAATCCAAAAGCGATAGTAAAAGAAGTGTTTTGGACCCACGGTATTACGCAGCGCGCAATTTCCAATGCCACAAAAATACCTCAGCAAACCGTCTCTCGTTTGGTTAATACACTTATTGAAGATGATCTTATTAGAAGCGTTGCTGGTTCAGGTAAAGCGTCGGCAGGTTTAGAGCCAAACCCTGCTTACGCATATTGCTATGGTTTATCAATATTGCTTGATGCGATATCCATTGCCTTGATGAATTTCAAAGGTGAAGTGGTCGCTACCCGACATATTGAGTTAGACGATATGGGTATTGCCTCTGTTCTCTCTAAAGCCGAATCAGAAGTTCAAGCAATGTCAGTTGAGCATAATATTGACAGCGGTCGAGTACTCGGCATTGGTGTTGGAATTTCTGGTTTCTTTAGTTCAAATGATGGAAAGATGAATACGCACCATGCAATTGAAGAATGGGCTGATATCAATATTGCAGATACCGTAGCAGATACATTTAATTTACCTACTTGGGTAGTAAACGATGGAACAGGTGCGGCAGCTGGAGAGGGTATTGCGGGTGTAGGAAGGAAGTATAAAAATTTTGTCTATTTCTTCGTATCCAGTGCCTTTGGAGGTGGCTTGATTAATAACGGTGACATGATTCGAGGCACCCACGGTAATGCTGGGGAGTTAGGCGATATGCTACCAGCTAAACTGTATAGCCACCCAAATCTACAGTTACTTGAGCGTATATTGTTAAAGCACGGTGTAGAAGTGCCATCCTTGTATCGCTTAAACGAAACGTTTGATCCTGAATGGCCAGGTGTTGATGAATGGATCTATAAGGTACAAGACTCCTTCGACTTAGTTGCTACGGCGAGCTCTGCGTTACTTGATAGCCAAGCCATTATAATTGGTGGTCATATACCTACTAAATTGGCACAAAAAGTCATTCCCAGAATTGATGTGTATGCACAATTTAGGCGAGGCGCTAAACGCCCAATGCCGGAAATTGTTTGTGCTGGAGTAACTGACTGCCCGGTTGCAGTAGGAGCGGCGACGCTACCAATAAGAGATTGGTTTCTTTAATGCCCCGCGGGTTTTCAAGAGACTTTTTGCTGTAAATCCCTCAAAATAATCTGATCTTTGCCCGCGTGCTTAGCTTCATATAAGCGCGCGTCGGCTTTTTCTAACTGCGACTCTAAACATTTGTGCTCTTCAGTACTCACACCGATACTGCACGTAATGTTAAATTTGTGACTGGTAAACAGCGTAGTGCGAACTGCATCCATAAATGCTGAAAGCGCCGATAAATACACCTTGGGCGGCCTCACCGATACCACCGTAAATTCTTCGCCACCGTAGCGCACAATTAGGTCATCAGGGAAGTAATCTTTCAGTAGCGCAGCGAATTCCTGCAGTAACATATCTCCGGTTTTGTGACCATATGTATCGTTCACGCTTTTGAAATTGTCGGCGTCAATCATAGATACAATAACGTCTTTTCTAGACCTACTATTGGCGAAAAGCTCCTCCGCTTTTTCGTGTAGAAAACGTCGGTTATACACTTTGGTCAATGCATCTAAGTTCGCCGAGTCACGAATGGTTTGAATCATTTCTTGGGATTCAAGGTTTTGCATTACGCGGCAGTAAAATTCTTCGTGATAAAACGGCTTGGACAAAAAGTCATTAGCGCCGCTTTTAATAAATTTAGAAGTAAGCACGCTGTCGCCGGTGGCAGAAAGACCAATAAAGACTAAATCTTGCATCCGCCGTTCGTGGCGAATAGTTTTAACAAGCTCATAGCCATCCATATTGGGCATTCTATGATCTGCTATCACCATTTTGATATCGCGATGATTTTCAAGCACATCTAGGGCTTCTAAGCCGTCAGTGGCTTCATGTACTTGAAACTGGAATTTGCGAAGTAATGAGCAAATATGGTTTCGACTGGTTTTTGAGTCCTCAACAACAAGTACTTTTGTGGTTAGGTTTTTTCTTAAGCGGTCGACTAATTTAGAAACTTGTAGGTAGGAGTAACGAGATTCTTTTGTAATGTAGTCCAGTACGCCTTGATCTAATAATTGAGCTCTAGTGAACTCGTCAAAGTTGCCGGTCAGAACGATTGTTGGAACGTTGTGTGAAAGTGCTAGTTCTACACTTTCTCCGTTTGGTGCATCAGGGAGATTCAAGTCAACGATGGCGGCTAAGTAGTCGTTGTCACTATCAAGAGCACTCTGCGCTTCGGCTAAGTCCTCACATAAGTCACAGGTAAAGTGAGGGTTATCCTCAATAAGTTTATTAACGATCTTACGAACAGTTAAGCTGTCTTCTACTACAAGAACTTTATACATGTGAACTACTCTAGGCACTTAAGTCTTGATAATAACTAACTGAAAAAGAAAAAGCCCTCTGTTAGAGGGCTTTTTAGACTTATGTCTAAATAAGATGTGTCTTATATTATGTACGGTTAATCAGCTTTGTTCACACGGAATACGAACATTGCCTTCCATTAAAACACGGGCACTTCTGCTCATCACCGCTTGCTCGATTTTCCACCTGTCGTTTTCAAAAGTAGCTTTAGCGCCTACACGAAGTGTTCCCGATGGGTGCCCAAAAGTAACCGATTCTCTGTCTTTGCTACCTGCGGCAATATTCACCAAAGTTCCTGGAATGGCGGCAGCGGCGGCAATAGCTACTGCTGCTGTGCCCATCATTGCATGGTGAAGTTTCCCCATAGATAATGCACGTACTAGTACGTCTATGTCGGAACCCAAAATATCTTTGCCGCTTGACGCTTTATAACCTCTTGGAGGAGCGACGAAAGCGACCTTAGGTGTATGTTGCCTGTTTGCAGCTTCACCTACATCTTTAATTAGCCCCATTTGGACCGCGCCGTATGCACGAATGGCTTCGAACTTGGAAAGCGCCTCTGCATCACTGTTTATGTCGTCCTGCAGCTCTGTACCTGTGTAACCAACATCTTCTGCATTAACGAAAATAGTTGGAATACCCGCATTGATCATAGTCGCCTGCAGTGAACCAAAACCCGGTACTTCAAGCGTGTCGACTAAGCGTCCAGTGGGGAAAATAGCGCCTTCACCGTCGGCTGGGTCAACAAAAGCTACCTCTACTTCTGCGGCAGGGAAAGTAACTCCGTCTAACTCAAAGTCGCCAGTTTCTTGAACTTCACCATTAGTCATTGGTACTTTTGCAATTATGGCTTTGTTGATATTCGCCTGCCAAATGTTGACGGTGGCAATGCCGTTTTCCGGAATCTTACTTTCATCAACTAAGCCATTGCTAATAGCAAATGCGCCAACGGCTGCGGTTAGATTTCCACAGTTTCCACTCCAGTCTACGAAAGGCTTGTCGATAGCGACTTGTCCAAACAGGTAGTCAACATCAAAACCTTCACGTTCACTCTTGCTTAAGATCACTGTTTTGCTAGTACTCGAGGTAGCACCGCCCATACCGTCAGTTTGTTTACCGTATGGATCTGGGCTTCCGATAACACGAAGAAGCAGGGCATCGCGCGCCGGCCCCGGCTTTTGTGCAGCCTCAGGCAAGTCAGATAAGTTAAAAAATACACCTTTGCTAGTACCGCCACGCATGTAGGTAGCCGGCACTCGAAGTTGTGGCGCATACTTTGTCATGTTTTTTCCCCTCAGCTAGCTTCTGCTTCCAAGAAGTCCTTGGCGAAGCGTTGTAATACGCCGCCTGCGCTGTAAATTGAGACTTCTTCACCTGTATCTAAACGACAGGTTACGGGCACTTCTAGTTGCTCACCGTTTTGACGGTTTACTACTAGCGTTAGCGTTGCTCCTGGTGACGGTTCGCCGCTTACGTCGTAGGTTTCTGTTCCGTCTAGCTCAAGGGTTTTACGCGTTGTGCCCGGCTTAAACTCAAGCGGTAATACGCCCATACCAATCAGGTTGGTGCGGTGAATACGCTCAAAGCCTTCTGCCACAATTACCTCAACACCAGCAAGACGTACGCCTTTGGCTGCCCAGTCTCGTGACGAGCCCTGACCGTAGTCAGCGCCGGCTACAATAATCAGCGGCTGTCTGCGGTTCATGTAGGTTTCAATAGCTTCCCACATGCGCATAACTTGTCCTTCTGGCTCAACTCGCGCCAGTGAACCTTGCTTCACTTCACCGTTTTCAAGCACCATCTCGTTGAACACTTTCGGGTTCGCAAGGGTAGCGCGCTGTGCGGTTAAATGATCGCCTCGGTGGGTGGCGTAGGAGTTAAAGTCTTCTTCCGGTAAGCCCATTTTTGCTAAGTATTCACCTGCGGCACTGCTGGCTAAAATAGCGTTTGAAGGCGACAAGTGATCGGTGGTGATGTTATCTCCCAAAATAGCCAGCGGGCGCATACCTTTCATGGTGCGTTCAGCATCCATCGCGCCTTCCCAGTAAGGCGGGCGGCGAATGTAGGTGCTCATTTCACGCCAGTCGTAAAGCGGGTTAATGTCTTTTCCGTAGTCAACGCTAAGGTCGAACATTGGCTCGTACACTTTTCTGAAATGCTCTGGCTTCACCGACTTCGCTACAATAGCGTCAATTTCCTCGTCGCTTGGCCAAATGTCTTTAAGGGTTACCGGGTTGCCGTCTTTGTCTGTGCCTAGTACATCCTTTTCAATATCAAAACGAACAGTACCGGCAATGGCGTAGGCCACCACCAATGGCGGTGATGCCAAGAATGCTTGCTTTGCGTAAGGGTGAATACGGCCATCGAAGTTACGGTTACCCGACAACACTGCTGTGGAGTAAAGGTCGCGGTTGATGATCTCTTGCTGAATTTTAGGGTCTAGCGCGCCGCTCATACCGTTACAGGTAGTACACGCAAAGGCAACCACGCCAAAGCCTAAATCTTCCAGCTCGCTCATCAGGTTAGCTTCTTCAAGATACAGCTTAACGGCCTTAGAGCCTGGTGCTAGTGAGCTTTTCACCCACGGCTTGCGAGTCAAGCCACGTTGGTTAGCGTTGCGCGCAAGCAAACCTGCCGCAATTACATTGCGCGGGTTCGAGGTATTAGTACAGCTGGTGATAGCTGCGATAATAACCGCGCCATCAGGCATTTTGCCTTCCTCTTCGATCCACTTCGCTGCTATACCGCGACTTTCTAAATCGCTGGTAGGTAAACGTGCGTGTGGGTTAGACGGGCCCGCCATGTTACGACCTACAGAGGACAGGTCGAAAGTAAGCACCCGCTCGTACTCGGCGGTTTCCAAGTCATCAGCCCATAAGCCAGTATGCTTGGCATACTGCTCAACAAGTGCAATTTGCTTTTCCTCACGACCTGTTAGGCGTAAGTAATTAATGGTTTGCTGGTCAATGTAGAACATAGCCGCGGTGGCGCCATATTCCGGTGTCATGTTCGAAATGGTTGCGCGGTCGCCAAGCGTTAGGTGCGATGCACCTTCACCGTAAAATTCTAGATACGCAGATACTACACGCTCTTTACGCAAGAATTCAGTCAGCGCTAACACGATGTCGGTCGCGGTAATTCCAGGCTGTGGTTTGCCCGTTAGCTCAACACCTACAATGTCAGGTAATCGCATATACGACGCACGGCCCAGCATAACGCTTTCAGCTTCAAGACCGCCCACACCCACAGCAATAACGCCAAGCGCATCAACATGCGGCGTGTGGCTGTCTGTACCTACTAAAGTATCAGGGAAGGCTACGCCGTCTCGCGCCTGAATAACCGGCGACATACGCTCCAAGTTTATTTGGTGCATAATGCCGTTACCCGGTGGGATAACATCAACGTTTTTGAACGCGGTTTTTGTCCAGTTGATAAAGTGGAAACGGTCGTCGTTACGTCTGTCTTCGATAGCACGGTTCTTTTCAAACGCGTCTTTCTCGAAACCAGCATGCTCTACAGCCAATGAGTGATCCACAATCAACTGTGTTGGAACAACGGGGTTAACCTTCGCCGGGTCGCCGCCTTTTGCGGCAATAGCATCGCGAAGGCCTGCTAAATCGACAAGTGCCGTTTGCCCTAAGATGTCATGACACACTACGCGAGCAGGAAACCACGGAAAGTCTAAGTCGCGTTTGCGATAAATCAGCTGTTTAAGCGAATCGGTTAGCATTTCAGGTGCGCATTTGCGCACCAAGTTCTCAGCCAGTACACGTGAGGTGTAAGGTAGCTTGGCGTAGGCGCCAGGCTCAATAGTATCTACCGCTTCTCGGGTATCGAAAAAATCGATCCCCGCGTTTGGAAGCGGTTTACGGTAATCTATATTCATAAAACCTTAACCTCAGCCTTATGCGCGTTCGCTGATAGCAGGCACTGGGCGTAGTTCTTCGCCTGTGTATTCTGCTGACGGACGAATAATACGGTTGTCAGCGCGCTGTTCCATAACGTGTGCCGCCCAACCAGTTAGACGAGACATTACGAAGATTGGTGTGAACAACTGCGTAGGAATACCCATGAAGTTATACGCAGAGGCATGGAAGAAATCGGCGTTACAGAAAAGCTTCTTCTCGCGCCACATCACTTCTTCACAGCGAACAGACACAGGGTAAAGCACGTCGTCACCCACATCAGCAGCCAGTTTTTCAGACCATTGCTTGATAATTTCGTTACGCGGATCAGACTCAGAGTAGATAGCGTGACCAAAGCCCATGATCTTCTCTTTGCGTTCAAGCATGCCCATCATTTTTTCTTCAGCATCATCGGCAGAGGTAAAACCTTCAATCATTTCCATGGCTGCTTCGTTAGCACCACCGTGAAGCGGGCCGCGAAGTGAGCCAATAGCACCGGTCACGCAAGAATGCATATCAGATAAGGTTGATGCACAAACACGAGCGGTAAAAGTAGACGCGTTGAATTCATGCTCTGCATATAGAATTAGCGATACATGCATGACTTGCTCATGAAGTTCACGTGGCTTTTCGCCATGAAGCATATGTAGGAAGTGACCACCGATTGAATCGTCATCGGTTTCAACATCTACGCGCACGCCATCGTGCGAGAAGCGGTACCAGTAACAAATAATGCTAGGGAAACATGCTAACATGCGGTCCGTAACGTCTTGTTGCTGGTCGAAGCTGGTTTCCATTTCAAGGTTACCTAGCATTGAACAGCCCGTGCGAAGTACGTCCATTGGGTGGGCATTTTTCGGAATGCGCTCTAGCACTTCTTTGAGTGCTGTTGGAAGGCCGCGCATGCCGCGAAGTTTAGTTTTATATGCGTCTAGCTCAGACTGATTAGGTAGCTTGCCCTTAAGAATAAGGTACGCCACTTCTTCAAATTGACAGTTTTGCGCTAAGTCTTTTACGTCGTAGCCACGATACGTTAAACCAGAACCTGATTTACCTACGGTTGATAATGCTGTTTTGCCTGCAACTTGGCCGCGTAAACCCGCGCCACTTAACTGTTTAGCCATCTTGTTGTCTCCGGTCTTGTATAATTTGTAAGGTACTTAAAAGTCTGCTCAAAAATAAACGGTGTAGGTTACAGCTCTGAGTCGGCTCGAGGCTCCGATAAAACAGGGCGGTGCACAGTGCGATACCCCTTTGAGGCATGGATGCCGAAACGGAGCCCCCATGGATGGGTTCACGGCGTGGTAACGCCCTGCGTATCGCTCCCGATCCAATGGTGCCTTGCACCCCACTCATTTACAGCTGTGTCGTATTAATTCTAATTTTTGCCTTCTGCGAATAGGGCATCTAGCTTTTGTTCGTACTCGTGGTAGCCAAGGTAATCGTACAGTTCCATACGCGTTTGCATGCTGTCGACAACGGCTTTTTGGTCGCCGTTTTCAAGTATAGATTTGTACACCATTTCTGCCGCTTTATTCATTGCACGGAATGCACTTAGCGGGTAAAGCACCATGTCGGCACCCCATTCACCAAGCTCTTCTTTGTTCCACAGTTCGGTTTTGCCGAACTCAGTAATGTTGGCCAGAATAGGTACGTCCAATGCTTCAGCAAATGCACGGTAGTGCTCTTCGGTTTGTACTGCTTCTGCAAATATGCCGTCAGCACCTGCTGCAACATAGGCTTTTGCGCGCTCAATTGCTTTTTCTAAACCTTCTTGTGCAAACGCGTCGGTGCGCGCCATGATGAAAAAGTCGGGGTCAGTTCGGGCGTCAACTGCAGCTTTAATGCGGTCTACCATTTCTTCTGTGCTAACAATTTCTTTGTTAGGACGGTGACCACAGCGTTTTTGTGCAACCTGATCTTCCATATGTACTGCTGCTGCACCGGCTTTTTCCATATCGCGAATGGTTTTAGCAATATTAAATGCACCGCCCCAGCCTGTATCGATGTCTACCATTAGCGGAAGATCGCATGCGCTGGTAATTCGCTGAACGTCTGCAATCACATCATTGAGTGACGTCATGCCTAAGTCGGGTAGGCCGTAAGACGCATTCGCTACGCCGCCACCTGATAAATATATAGCTTGGTGCCCAATAGCCTTTGCCATCATGGCGGTGTAGGCGTTAATGGTGCCGACAATTTGTAGCGGTTTGTTGTTCTGTAATGCGGTTCTGAATTTCTTTCCTGCACTCATGATAATCACTCGCTTATTTGAAAGTAGGGTAGAGGTGAAATAGGTATGAAGAAAACTTTGTGGTGTTAGCCATTATTAAGCTTCTTCTCAATATTGTTTTTTGAATAAAGAATATGGCGACGCATTAACATTTCAGCCAGTTCCTCGTCGCGATTAGCGATGGCATTTACAATGTGTCTGTGCTCATCAAACGCAGTACTCACACGAGGGCCAGCCATACCGAGCTGCACGCGATACATGCGCACTAAATGGTAAAGCCCGTCTACAAGCACACTGATGAGATGATCATTCTTACTGCCAGTTACAATTCGGTAGTGAAAGTCTACATCGCCGGCTTCTTGGTAATAGCTTTGGCCGTCTTTTACTTTGTCGAAATGGCTATCTAGCAGCGCCTGCATATCTGCAATCTCATCATCGCTCATGTTGCGCGCAGCTAAGCGGGCGGCCATACCTTCTAGTGCTTCGCGCACTTGGTATAGCTGAATTAGGCCTTCTGGAGACAGTGCAACCACGCGAGCACCTACGTTAGCTTTACGTTCTACTAGGTGACAGGTGGCTAGACGGTTTATGGCTTCACGTATAACAGCGCGACTTACTTCATACTTTGTCGACAATTCCATTTCGCTTAGCTTACTGCCTGCGGGAATGACGCCTTCAACAATATCTTTCCTCAATTGAAAGAAAGTGCGGTCGGCATTGGTGATGGCTTGTTCGCTTTTTACTAACACTGTATAGAATCTTAAAATGACTAATGTCGACAATATATGCCTGTTTAGGTGGTTTTTCAACAGTAATGTAGTTTAATTGTCGACAAAAGGGTTGAGGAGGCGGTTTTATAGTGACGCTGCAAGGTTGTGTTCGACATGACTTTAGCAAGGTAGATAGGTATAAACGAGTAAACTCTGAATGAACCCTATCATTTGAACTAAGCATGGGTAGCTTTATGCCGCTTAGCGAAATACGGAGATAATCTATTGACCAAGCTGCAAAGTCGAACGCCATTGTACAAAGGCAAAATTAACTTCTATTAAGTTGGTGAAAGTTTGTCCGTTTGGTCTAGGTGTTAAATGAATTTTTGTAGTGAATTTTGTAGCTGAGTGAGTTGATTACCTATTTGATATTTAGATTTTTTTAATTGGTTTTAGTGTTCTTATTTTCGGATGCTCAATTTAACCAATTAGTCTAATTTTGAAATGTTATTATAGTAAAAGTGTAATATTTTACTTTGCAAGATCGCAATCTAACGGTAACATATCGTTCCAGTCTTCAAGCCTAAATTCATCTACTGAGTTTTAGAGGACTGGGAAAGTATTTACTACTTTTAAAGCAGAGTTTTATTGAAAGTAAGTTTGTAATGTTTTATTGCGACTTACTTTTTTATTGCCTGTAATCCAGTATTAGCACAAGGTTATGTGTGCCTCTTAGTTCAGTGAGTTTAGTCTTTCAAGGTTCCAAAGAAGAACTTGAAGCAGCCTATAACAACAAATTTATACCTAACACTCACGCAAAAGGGGTTACACCATGAAATCCAATACTGACGTGTCTAAGACACTCGCCAGTAAGCTTTCACCTGTCGCACTAGCAGTAGCGATGACCGTTCCAGCTCTTTCAAACATTGCCGTTGCTCAAGAGGCTGAAGCAACTGAAGAACAACAGTTTGAAGCCATTACCGTTACCGCGACAAAACGCCCTCAAGTTATTTATGAAGTGCCAATTGCCATCAGTGCTTTTGACGGCGATAAGCTAGCTGACCAAGGTATAACAGATCTAACAGACGTTGGTAAGTTCGTACCAAACCTAAACGTAACAGGTTTCTCTGCTGGGCACACATCGTCAGTTAACCCGTTTATTCGTGGAATCGGTCTTCAAGATCACCTTATAACTACTGACCCTGGTGTAAGTGTTTATGTTGATGGTGTTTACCTAGGCCGCCAAGTTGGTCAAAACTGGAGCCTTAACAACATTGAACGTATCGAGGTACTTCGTGGTCCTCAAGGTACCCTGTACGGTCGTAACTCAATTGGTGGTGCAATTAACATCATCACCAAAGAGCCAGACCAAGGCGATGTAACTAAAATCAATACTGAATTTGGTACACGCGGTCGCGTTAAAGCTGACCTTTTTGTTAATCATGCTTTATCAGAAACTGTTGCGTTCAACATGAATTTGGCATTCAACAAGCGCGATGGTCTTGGCGAATTCATTAACGTGCCAAATGCTGAATACGATGTAGGTGAGACTGAAGATATTTCAGGTCGTGTTTCACTTAAGTGGGAGCCTTCAAATGACTTCCGTATGGTATTAACTGCAGACGCTAACAATGGCGATGGCGGCCTTCGTCCGTACACTGTGCTTATTGATGAAGTGCCAACGGGACGTTATTACACAGGGATAGATGGTAATGGCGACCCTATTCCAAGCGGCCCGTTGAGAAACACAGATGTTATTCCAGCTGGTACAGACCGTTATGATAATGCGACTAGTACTGAAGCAGTTACGGGCGTGTCAAACGAAGCACGCGGCCTCTCATTAACTACTGAATGGGATATCAACGACGACTACACGGCGAAAGTGGTAGCGAGCCAGCGTACGTCGAAGTACAAAGCAGGTCTTGACGATGACGGCACGGCGTTCTCATTAGACCAGTTCCCCGAGCGCGGCGAAGCCGATCAAACATCAATCGAACTACAGCTTAACGGCTATATCAACGAATATACTGACTTTGTAACCGGTCTTTACTACTTTAACGAAGAGGGGAGTAACCGCCAGGGTGACGATTCTAACTTTAATGGCGGCCCGAACCTTTTACAACTTGACCAGGAAACTACTTCAAAAGCTGTGTATTTAAACATGCGTCATGACCTCACTGATGATCTAAGTGTTTCTGGTGGTATTCGCTACACAGAAGACGAAAAAGACGCGTCTGCAAATGTATTTGGACCTTTAGGTACAATTTCCGATTCAAACGATTGGAACGAAGTAACGTGGGAACTTGCCACTAACTATACGTTTGATAATGGCCTAACTGGTTACGCTACTATCCAGACTGGTTATCAAGGTGGCCAATATCCTGCTCGTCCATACTTCCTTATCAGTGAGTTCGCCGATGAAGGTGGTTTCGATGCGTTGGGGAGTGGTGACCAAGTTGCTTTAGAGGCAGCTGTAAATGCGGTAGTTTCTGATAATGACTTTAAAGCAACAGATAATATAACTGCGACAAACTACGAAATTGGTTTAAAGGGTCGATTCACCGAGTATCTTGATATGAGTATCTCGATATTCAACACCGAGTATGAAAACCTACCAGTACAGTTTAGTGAAACAACCGAAAGCGGCTTTATTACACGCGTCATTCCTACCGAACAAACTTCTAGAGGTATTGAGTGGGATGGTACCCTTAGTCTTGGGCAGTTCTCACTCCAAGGGAGTGTTGGCTTTATCGACGTTGACGTAGATGAAGTTGTAAATAGTGACGGTGCTATTCTGGCTGATGTTGCGCCTCTTACACCTAAGTGGACAGTAGCTATTGCACCAAGTTACGAGTTCGAACTTGGTGACGGTAGTTCGATTAGAGCTCGTATAGACTATTCATGGCGCGATGACATGTATGGAGAGCCTTTGTCTGCGCCTGAACGGATGACGAAGCTAGAGAGCCGAGAGCTAGTGAACTTTGACATTGCTTATACACCAGCAAATGATGCGTATACCGTAGCGCTTTATGGTCGAAACATTTTTGATGAGCGTTATGATAACGCGCGTTTAAATACGAACGACTACATCCTGCAAATTCTAAGCAACGACGCAAGCGAGTTCGGTGTTAGATTTTCAACTGAATTCTAGTAGCTACAACGAGTTACAATTTAAAAGCCAGTCTAAAGACTGGCTTTTTTTTGCTTATTTTTTCTTGTTTTATATTCATTATTAGCATAGTTTTAAAACTGTTCTAAAAATGCTCAGCAACTATTTATGAAAGTGAAAGCACTTTACGGTATTGGTTTTTTTGTTGTTAATATGCTTTTGTCAGGGTGTACCTACACGGTGTATTTACCCGACGATGAAGATATAAACGCGAAGAAAAACGGCAAGGTTGCAGTTGCTAAACCTGAATTTAGTAACCAATGTCGTTATAGCGGAAACGGTGAGTATGGTGCGTGCCCAACGTTAAATAGTGAAATGGTTGGAACATCGTGTTCTTGTCCAACACCTTCAGGGCAGATTATGGGAACGGTGTCGAAATAGAAGACGTGCTTTTGTAGTAAGTAGGGCCTTTCAATCATACGGAGATGGAGCGTGGGATTGTTTACCAGTTTTAAGAAATCGCGGTTAGAAAGAAAGTTTAAGAAAAATGAGTGGGTAATCATTCAGCCTATTCCGTTCTCTCAATTCGAACAACTTATCGTAGAGCATGTAGACGCAGGTTGGGAAATTGAGGATGACTATGAACGACTTGCTGAAACCACAGCTAAATGGCAGTGTGAATTACGCAAAGGTACCAGCATTTTAACTTGCATATGGACTGCAAAGCAGCAAGGAATTATCTACGGTCCCGAGCGAGTGCTTACCGGTTTGTCTGAAAAGCTAAACATACCGACCTCTGCGACAGTTGCTACTACCTGGTTTTGAGTTATTGCTAAAGCCAGCCTTTTTGTTTCGCAATGCGAGCTGCGTCGACTCGGTTCGTTGCATCAAGCTTTGATATCGCTTCGGAAAGATAGTTTCTTACTGTACCTTCTGATAAAAACAACGATTGCGCGATGTCTTGGGTCTTCAGTCCGTCAGAAGCGAGCTTAAGTGCCGCCATCTCTTTTTGCGAAAGCGGGTTGTTGTCGTCGAGGGCCATAATAGCCAGCTCCGTCGAAATCACTTTTTCCCCCGCAGATACTTTATGTATGGCATCTATCAAGTAGTCGCTGTCAGACTCTTTTAAAATAAAACCTTTAACCCCTAAGCTTAATGCACGTTTAATATATCCCGGTTTCGAAAATGTAGTCATTAAAACTACCTTGCTACTAAGGCATTGTTCTGCCACGTGGGCGGCTAAATCTAGGCCTGAGACCAGCGGCATTTCAATATCACTTAGTATAATGTCTGGCGCAGGGTGATGGCTTAAATACTTAATCGCTTCTTGCCCATTACTGCATTTACCTGCGATAGTTAGGTCGTCCTCTAGTGACAGAAGCATGGCTATGGCATCTCGAATTAGCGATTGGTCTTCAACAATTAAAATGGTTGTTTTCGCTTTTACATTCATAACGCCACCTTTTCAGGCGATGGGTTTTCCAAAATAAGCTGCACGTTTACAGAAGGGTAAAATGAAATGCGCACATCTGCATCTATAGATGCTGCACGTTCTCTTATACCCATTAATCCGTTTCCTTCCTTAATTGAGCCGCTGTCCTCAACTACACCGTCATCTTGATAGGTCATGACCAGTGTTAGCGGATTAACGTTAAGGTCAAAATTAATAGATACCGTCTTTCCCTTTGAATAGCGCAAGGTATTGGTGGTTAGTTCCTTTACTATAAGCGCAAGCTGGCTTTCTTGTTTTGAAGACAGCTTCATCAAAGCGCTGTCATCAATAGTGGTTGAAACGTTAAAGCCGTTTTCTTCTAGAAGTGCTTTATCTTTCGCTATTTCATCGCCAAGGGAGAGTTGTTTAATGTCTGATACTGCCTGACGAATATCGCTTAATAATGCTTGAGATAGTTGCGCCAACGCCTTTACTTCCCTATGCGCATCGGCAATTTTATCCTTACTTATAAGCTTATCAGCCAGTTGTGCTTTTAACGAAATTGAGCTTAATGCGTGACCTGCAACATCGTGTAAGTCTCTGCCAATACGTTCTCTCTCAGCTATCGCGGATAATACGCGCAAGGCTTCAGCTTGCTGGCTTTCTTTTAGACCATGAAGGGTTTCCTTACGCTCCATAACGCCAAAACCAAACAATACCAAACTGTTAATGATTGAAGCGCCTAAGAGAAAGTGTGCATTTTCAAACATAGTAATGTTTAGAGTGAAAAGCACGATCATCATTATGCTTATGCTCGCAAAACCCGTTTTGAACGAGTTGTAATAGCCAATGATAAATGCAATGAAACCTATAATCGTCGCGCCACCTGGATTTTGAAAGCTGCAGCCGACAGAAAGTAGAAACATAACCAATAAATAGGAAGGTAGAGCTTTGACAGGCTGACTTATCGCTTTAACGTAAAGGGCAACAAAGCTAAGATATCCTAGGGTTTGAAGCACCCATATCTCGACAGGAAGAGGACGAGATATAATCAGGGGCACAAAAAAGAACAGCGAAAAAAACAAGCTTCCATGAGACCAACGTTTTTTGCGCCCGCTGCCCAACAGCGGCATAACCGGCGTGGCATCTTTGTCGTCTACATGGTTTGTAGATTTACCTACATTCGCAGTACCTTCATCTAAATGCCTTGCAGGCACTGCGTCGACGTTATTTTGCATGCTGTTATGGCTGCGCATGGTGAGTACTTCTTCCTTACTGAAATACAACGGCTGACTTGCTGGTAATGAGCAAGGTACCAGAGATAATTAACATAATACCCAGCACGGCATAAATGTCGAAAGTTTGTTTCCAAAATATCACTGATGCAGCAGTGATTAGCGCGATACCCATCCCTGACCATATTGCATAGGCAACGCCAATTCCCATGTTTTTTAGGACCATGGCAAACAACATTCCTGACACGGTGTAGAAAAATATAGCGCCGTAGCCAAAGGCCCATTTCTCCCAACCGTTCGACATTTTAAGCAGCATGGTAGCTGTAACTTCGGTGATAACTGCAACCGCTAAAAGTAAGTAAGTCATCGTATGTTCCTTTTTGTTAAAGTGAAATTAGTTAGATTTGATTGTTTGAAAACGGCGTTCAAGAGTAATGAGCGACACAATATAGACAGCCACAATGACAGCCGAAATTGCTTCTACTCGTGCTTCGGGAAACAGGTACCAAGCCACAACAATGCCGAAGGTTCTTGCGATAGTGTGAAAATAGCCAACCCAATGTTCTATTGCCCACGACAGAGGCATCCACATTAGTCCAGCAAGAATGCCGATACTCAAGGGCACGGTTGTGTGGTCAATAGCGGCAACCGGAAGGGCGATGGCAAAGACCAGTAGGCTCATAAACATACCAACAAAGAAAAGCCGATCGAAGCTGTTCTTTACTGCGCTTTTCGCAAAGAATCTTTCACCAGTAAGGTAAGATAAACCTGCGCCTAGATAGAAAATTGCCCCTGTGCCGATATAAAGCATCCAGGTTATGGTGAGCTCAGATACAAAAGGAGCACTCATACCAAGCAAGGCCCAAACAAGGGTGCCTGCAAGCGGCATTGCAATAAACCTTTTCTTTTTGAAGTCTTCACGCTGTTGTTCTAGTGAAAGAGGGGAGCTTTGAATACTAGTTGTAGAAGCGTGGTCTAATATATGTTCCATGTGCTTTACCTAATGTTGTAACGTCAATAGGTAAAGTATGTAAAAGTATCTCAGATTGCGTTAGTCACAAACGTCATCAATAGCATGTGACATTTGTCACTAGATTTACAAATAATAGGTTTGCGTTAGCTTTGTCGCGCTTTTTTCGCCTTGCGCTTGTTTAACACAGAGTCACCATCTTCTTTCGAAAGCATTAGGCTGTCGTAAATACTCACTAGCGCCACCGCACCCATAAACATCATAGATAGCGTGAAGGTTTGTAGGTTTGGCGCGTCGGGGCTTTGTCCAAGAATTAAGGCTGCAGCAGCGATTGCAAGCGCTGATAAGGTAATACCAAGGCCGCGATTCATTTGCATTAGAATAGCGCCTAGCGTATTCGCATCTCTCATTTTATTAGGCGGTACGTCGGCAAAAGCAATAGTATTTATTAACGTTAAGTGCATTGAGCGAGTCACACCGTTAGCAAACAAGATAGCGGCAATGGTAAACGACGATGTAGTGTGATTTATCATAGCTAGCGCGACAAAACCAAGAGCGATGAGCACGCCGTTCACTACAAGTACACGTTTGAAGCCAAACGTATTCATGATCCACGTGGTTGCGGGCTTAATCGCCAAGTTTCCTGCAAATAGCCACAGCAAAAGGGAACCAGCCTCTACAGGCGAGTAACCTAGCCCTAGCTGTAGCATGAGCGGCACAAGAAAAGGTGCACTTCCAAGTGCCACTCGCACAACAGAGCCTCCATAGACCGAGAGTCTGAAGGTTTTATGCTGCATGGCGTCGAATGAAAATAGGGGATTTTTGGCTTTTTTAACATGCCGTATTGCGAGAATCATGAGTGTTAAGCCAACGGCAATGACGCCAAGAGACTGAAGAAGTTTGTCGCTGGTACTGGCAAGAAACTCGATACCAGCCATAAAAAGCGCAAAGCCTACGCCGGTAAGCAAAAAGCCTTTAATATCAAACTTGCCCACATCACCTTTGGTGTTTCGCAATAGGTAAAGAGAGGCGAGGATCGCGATAATACCCAGCGGAATATTCATATAAAAAATCCACTGCCAGCTAAAATGTGTGGCTATGTAGCCGCCAAGTACTGGGCCTAATAGCGGTGCACTCAAGGCGGGCCATGTAATAATGGCTACGGTTTTTACTAGTTTTTCTTTGGGCAAATCCCGCAATACTACTAATCTTCCAACCGGCACCATCATAGCACCGCCTAAACCTTGAAGAATACGGGATAAGGTAAATTCGAATAAACTGGTACTTAAGCCACATAGGACCGAGGCAAAAGTAAAAACGGCAATCGCCGCTATAAATATTGTGCGAGCCCCAAATTTGTCAGCAGCGTAACCGCTTAAAGGGATAAAGAGCGTAACGGCTACCAAATAAGCCGACACGCCAATAGAAAGGTGAGCTGCCGGCACGTTAAAGTCAGCAGCAATAACAGGGAGCGCCGTGGTAATTACCGTGGCGTCCAGAATTTCCATAAAGAGTGCCCCTGCTACCAAAAGGGCAGTGGCAAGCTCTTTATTGAACAATTTCAAAGGCTCTGACGACGCGAGCTACACCCGTAATATTACGAGCAATATCGACCGCTGCTGTAGCTTCAAGGTTAGTTAATCGACCCATTAAAAATACCTCTGAGTCTTGCACAACCACTTTAATCTGAAGAGCCGGAACACGCTCATCAGCGACTATCTTAGTGCGTACTTTTGACGCGAGCCACAGGTCGTTGGCTTGTGTGCCAGCACCTATCGGTTCGCCAATGCGTATTTGGTTGTGAATTTTTTTAATGTAGCTCACTTCTTGAGCACGGCTTACTGCCTCGTCTATAAGCCCTTGGTTGGGGGCTTGGCCAGTTAGCAAGGCGACACCGTTATAAACATCAACCTGAAGGTTAGTCTGCTCTTTTAGTGCGTCACTTTTCGACCATTGATAAGACACCGCTGCGTCGGCATTTTGATCGTCAAGTTGTGTACCTACCGTACGTCTATCGTTAGCCACTTTTGCCGCCATGGCTCCGGCGGCACCGACTGCCACTACGCAACCTTGTAATGTTAAAATCAGGGCTAATACAGAACCCAGCAGGCTCAATTTTTTTATTTGTCTACTCATAGTTAATTTGATTAGTCGTCACCGTGATCAGCAGGGAATAAGCTGTCGTCAATGCATTCACATAGGTTGTGAATAACTAGCAGATGCACTTCTTGAATACGTGCGGTACGGTTAGAAGGAACGCGAATTTCTACGTCATGCTCACTCAAAAAACCAGCCATTTCGCCGCCGTCTTTACCGGTAAGCGCAACTATGGTCATGTCTCGAGACAATGCTGCTTCCATTGCCGCGATAACATTACGTGAATTGCCACTAGTGGAAATAGCCAAAAGGATATCGCCAGGCTGGCCTAACGCTCGTACCTGTTTGGCAAATATTTCGTCGTAGCTGTAGTCATTAGCGATAGACGTGATGGTCGACGTGTCTGTGCTTAACGCAATAGCAGGCAGGCTAGGACGGTCACGTTCGTAGCGGTTTAACATTTCTGATGAAAAGTGCTGGGCATCGCCAGCAGAACCGCCATTACCACAGCTCAGTACTTTATTGCCTCTTATTAATGCTTCAACCATCATGTACGCCGCTTTTTCAATATATTCCGGCAATATTTCCGATGCTGCAATTTTTGTCTGAATGCTCTCGGTAAAGTTCGATTTTATCTGTTCAATCATCTGTCATCTCTTTGTTTTCAACTGCCTACTGATCTCTTTTAGTGGTTGTAGCACTAAGTTACAACGCACGGCTAAATATAATGATCAGTATCTGAAAAATATTTGCTTATGCTTTGGATTATTAATATTAAATACCAAGTGGCATTAACCTTTACTGCAATGCCAAAGCGTTATTTATTGAAGCGAGCGAAAGAACTCGACTAAGTTTCTTGCTTCATCTTCAACCTTGAAATTTTTTACAATGTGTTCGCGTCCGGCTTTGCCCATTTCTGCAAGTTTGTCCATATCTGACAGAAGTAAATCCATCTTTTCTGTGACAGCTTGCTGGTCTCTGGTAGGTACTATATATCCATCAATGCCTGGTCTGACAATATCTTCCCATGCGCCCGCTTGTGTTGCTAGTACAGCCGCACCTGCGCTCATGGCTTCAGGTACGGTTAAACCAAAGCCTTCGTTGTAGCTAAGCGCACTTACTAGAGACAATGCACTGAATATGCTTGGAATCTGTTCAAAGGGCAACTCACCAGTGAAAATAATGCGATCAGTTAAACCTGCTTCAGACACCTTTTCTTTGAGTTGATTTACAAACGCTTGGTTACTTGGAGAAATGGCGCCCACCACCACCGCATTCACATCAGGGTATTTAGGTAATATTTTGATGCAGGCCTCCACAAAAAGGTGAACTCCTTTTTGCTCTCTTACTCTACCTAAAATTCCTATTCCGTATTTTCCACCGTAACCCAGTGACTGCCAAGCTTTTTGCTTATTTTCTGCTGGCGTGTAGTTATCAATCTGCACACCGTGGAGATTTATTTTGGCAGGAGGCTTATTTAAGTACTGTGCGGAACGGTTACTCATCGCAATAATTGCGTCCATCCTATTACTTAACCATACTGTGGAAGCGGAACGCTCTCGTTGAGCTGCCGAGCTAAATACGAGCTTTATTTTTGCACGAAAAATGTATTTCAGCAGCACTCCCTGAATCATTTCGTCAACACGGCGTGCGTGAAAAATACGCCACTTACCATTACTAAGCGGGCGTCGACACATTTTAACGACTTCCCAGAATGTTATTGTCATCGAAGGGTCCGGGACAAAGTGTCTACCCATGATCCGCAAATTGATCATGCGCTTTTGTATCGATGTCACTTGCAACATAGTAGACGTTACACCAGAAAAGTTGGCACTAGAGTTACCGACTATTAATTCTATTTCTTGGTTATCAAGGTTACAGGGCGACATCTTGTTGTTGGGGTGACTCATTATTTGTAGGAACCTAAGACACTTTCGTCAAATAGAAGAAAGCTTGTAAAACTAAGATAAAACAAATGGCATAGCTCTTACTCAAAGGCCTTGCCATTTATTCTTAAACGCGTTCACATCCAACACTTATATTCTTCCATTTAAGCGAACATAAACTATAAAACTATATGTGAGAGCCTCTATCCAATGTTCTTTAGCCACTGAAGATTGCTTCCATCTATGGCAATAACGTCTATCCGTAAAGGCGTAGATGCTGGATTCAGGTTATTATCTAACAAATAGAAGCCAAACGCAGCATGAATTCGGTTTAGCTTTTTAGCCGTTACAAATTCTATTGCACTGCCAAAGTGATTCCGTTTCCGGTATTTGACTTCAATACACACAATAGTATTGCCGTCTTGCATTACAATATCTAACTCACCACGTCGCGTACGGTAGTTTCTACACAGAAGCCTAAGACCTTGTTCCTCAAGATATTGACAGGCTTTGTCTTCTGCTGCATTCCCTTGCAGTTTCGACATATCTTACTCCGACAGCACCTGTACTTTTTCGTTACGGATCATAGCTTGAGGCTGCTGGCGAATGACTTCGCCTTTCTCATTAAGCGAAAGGGTTCCGGTCAAGCCTTCATGTGAAAGGTACTTCAGCGTGTTGAGCATACCTAGCTGTGGAAGTAGCTGGTAGGCATCAAAGCCAAACGCAAACAAACGTTTTTGCATGGTATTTTGATTTTGCCAAGCCTGCTCGACCTCTTGCTGAAGAGGTTGCCAATTGTGTGAAGGCATTAACCATGGCATATCGATAAAATGCACATTTTGTAAATCACGCCATTGGTTTTTTCCGCTGTCGTAGTCCATCGAACGAGATGTAGCATAAACAGGAACTTGCTTACCGTCGTAAGGGTTTAAGCTCGCTTCAATTATTGGGTTTAGCAGCTCTGTGTCTTGCGGAGAGGCAAACGCAACTATGGCATCAATATCCCGCCTGCTGCGAGGCATATTGTATACTTCATCGTTGGTCATGTACTCAATTTGATTAATGCGATCATTGCTTTGGGCAACATCGAGTGCTTGAGTGATACCCTCGCGAAGTGAATTACTGTCGTTAAAGGTAACCGATGTTATGTTAGTGCGACGCTTGTTCTCTTTATTGTTAAGCGCTCTCCAGTGCGTTTTGAACGTGGTGTCCATTCGCTGATACAAACTGCTTTGGGCCGCAATAACGATAGGTGCACGGTAGCCTTTGTTGAAGATATATTCAGCAAGCTGCTTGGCTTCATCTTCTGGTGCAAGACCGAAATAGTTCAACGAAGTGGCTAGATCCAGTGCATGCAACTCTTCTTGGGTCTCTGTATCCGTCAGTATGCTTCCCGCCGAATCAGTGCCACTATCTAACGTAGAGTTTGATGATGTCGTTAATCTACTTTTGGTCGGAGTTTCGTTTGCATTTACTTGGTCTATCAGTTCTTCTAGACGATTCAATGCTAGTACGTTCACCCCAACAGGCAAGTTGGGGATCAAATTCTCTACGGTATCTTTCAGCAGCGGTCCGACAATAAATTTGGTGTCGCCAATTTCATCAAGGAGGTGCTGCGTATCAACGCCATTTGTGTCAATAAAACGCAGGCGTGGCAGTAAGTGTTCATCTTGACGTTTTTCAACATCAGTGTAATAGGCCGACATTATACCATTTTTTACTACTTGCCCCGTACGCGCTAAGCGCCCAGAGAGTGGCAGCAATACTGCAATATCATTGGCGCCTGCATCGATAAGCTGTGTTGCTTTAAGCACATTGTCAGGCAAGGTCGTTTCTAAAATGTGGCCACGATAAACTTGCTGAAAATTTTGAAGTTCTGTTGTCAATGTCGCGGGCGATGAAGCATTCGCTTCAGTCAACTCGCGAAGCGTGATGAAAGGGGAAAGAGAGGGGTACGTTTTTCCTACTGTTGAAAGCGTTTCTGTCGGTATGGAAGTGAGCCACTGCCACACCCGCTGTACTTTATCTTCGTCTGACAAATTCGTTTGTAGCACGCTATTGGCTGCTGCTGCAAAATTACCTTGCTGTGAGTACAGCTGAGTTTGAAGTTCTGCTTTTTGAAATGCAGTTTCACCTGTACCCATTACTCCGTCCAGCATTGCCAGTAATTCATCTGCTGACGCATCAGGCATTCCTGCATAGGCTTTGGTAACTAAAAGGGAATAGTACGAGTGGTTGCGTTCTGACACACCATCTTCTTTAACTTCAAACAACACCTGCTGCGCTAATACAGGTTGTTGGTTTTGAAGGTATAAGTCAGCAGCTTGCAGTAATAAGCTATTACGCTGTTCTTTATCGCGGGTGCGTTCCCATACCTTCTTAGCCTCTAGAAGTTTGTGCTCAGGCGTGACATTCTCTTCAACCTGGGTGGTTTCAATTGGAGTAGGTTCCACTACTACAGGTTTCGACTGAGTTTTTGGCGTGCTCCCACAACCCGATAATACCAATACCGAAGCAATGGCTGATAGCGTAAAGATTTTTCCAGATTGTCCGATATGACGCACAGTTTCATTCCTTTTACATCGTTATAGGTCAAGTTTATCTTAACCAGTGTGAAAATCTACGCTTGCCAGCATAATCTGGACTAATGGCGTGATACACTTATCGCATAACCTTTCAATTTAACGTAAGACTTAACCACTGTTATGACAGACACCGCCACTCTATATATTGTTCCTACGCCTATTGGCAACTTAGATGACATCAGTGCTAGAGCAATTCGCGTATTAAGTGAAGTTAACTGGATTGCTGCTGAGGACACCCGTCATAGCGCGCGACTTCTACAGCACTTTAGTATTGGAACTAAAACCCTTTCACTTCACGAACATAATGAAGATAAACGTACAGCTATGCTTTGCGAACGTTTGAAAGGCGGTGAATCTGTTGCTTTGATAAGTGATGCGGGCACACCACTTATCAGCGACCCTGGTTTTGTTTTAGTGCGTAAATGCCGCGAGCAAGGTATTCCAGTTAGTGCTTTGCCGGGACCATGTGCCGCAATTACTGCATTAAGCGCATCAGGACTGCCTACAGATAAATTCACTTTTGAAGGCTTTTTGCCGGTTAAAACCCAAGCGCGGGAGGGTGTACTATCAGCGCTATTAGATAGAACTTTCACGACAGTTTACTATGAAGCCCCACGAAGGATTCTAGATACGGTTACTGACATTCAGCGTGTATTAGGCGAACGCCACATTGTTGTAGCTAAAGAGTTGACTAAAACTTTTGAAACCTATGTGAGCGGCAGCGCTCAAGATGTGATTGATTATCTCAACGCCGATCCAGCACATCAAAAAGGCGAATTTGTAGTGATGATAGGTCCAGCCAAGGTAAATGAACAGGCGATACCTAGTGAAGCAATGTCCTTACTGCAAACTTTGTGCGAGTACATGCCGTTGAAAAAAGCCGCGGCTGTAGTAGCAAGTCATTATAATTTGAAAAAGAATGCATTATATCAAGCAGGACTAGATGCAAAAGGGTAGTTTGCGTTAAGAAAGATTGATCTTAAGCGTCATCGGCGAAATACAAAGTATTTTGTATGGTAGTCCAAGGTAAAGAGACTGGTTACTAAAGGAGACGCAGATGACAAAGACACTTAAGATCACCATGTCTGATGGCAAATGGCTGGTAGATATATTCTCTCAAGCGAATGACTCTGGCGTTTACGATTTAATTCACCCAAATGATGTGACGGACGTTTCATTAAACGAGGGTGAGATGTACGGCTTTCGCTACAGCCTGCAGGGGAAGCCAGGTACAACTTTTAAAATAGAACTCGGTGATGACGTCCTAGCTGAAGGAGAGATTGATAAATCTGAAGCTACTTCGGGTAGTGGTGTGGTATAGCTATAATACGTTACTAGTATCAATAGTATTGAGAGCCGAAGCCGCAATTTGCGGCTTCGGTTAAAACGTATTAAAAACTAAATGCCCTCTGGGAACAGACTTTCTTTTGTTACTACCTGTATGCTTTCAATAACTTGACGAACTTCGTCGTCAAGTTTTTCATTTCGAAGCGCTAATGTCCGGTTTCGCTCAAACAGTTCAGTGTGGCTTTCCAACCTTTTTCCCATTTTTCTCCAAGCTTGAACCCTAGCTTCATATGGCCACGCTTCAAGTTCAATGCGATGAGAGTCTAGCTGAGTTAAAAGCATAGTAGCAGCTGCCGCCATGGACATGCCGCCAGGCCAATTAGGGTTATTATTCTCTGGGTCGAAAGAAACAAATGCAGTCATTAACGGGCCATAGTTTTTCAGCCAGTCGTAGTACCTATTGAAGGCTTTCTCATCGTACTCATCTACATCAAAGTTATAAGACTTGCGATCTGAGACGGTAACCCTAGAGGGAGTATTGTCAACATAAACGGCAGTGGTTGTTGTTGAGGTGGTTATCGCCGGTGCGTCGGTAGCCTCCGGCATGGCATCATCTGCACCGCCCACAGTTAGCTTTCCACCTTTACCTAAACCACCTTCAACTTCTTGCGCTTTGTAAGAGCGAAGTGCGATCACCATCTGGTTAAAAGAATCAGCAAATGCAGTTACTAGCATTTTGCCTTCAGGTGTCTTTGAGAAGCCGCCAGCGCCGCCTGCGGCTGCGCCAGCAAACATGCCACCAAATAAGCTAAAGTCATGATTTGCGGCACTGCCTGTTGCAGCAGAAACCTGAACACCCGAGCGGTTATCTATAAGCAGCAATGAGGTAGCCGCTTCATTCTTGCTAAAACCTCCACCTACGATAGAGCCTAATGTACCAAATAGTGCACCTGCTATGGCTTTACCACCCTGCGTTTTTTCGGCAAATAGTACTGATGGGCTGAGCGTGTAATCAGCTGCTACCATTTGACCGCCCCCAATGTTAGAACCAGAGCGAAGTTGTCCTGATTGCATTAGCTGACGCTCGGTGTTCATTGCATTCATAGCACGACCACGCTCAACAATAACAAAACAGTTAGACTGTTGAATCATTAACCTGATAACAGGGATGGTACTGCCGAGTTTTGGGTAAGTTCTGCGATACTCTGACCACCAGGGCAAACTTGTATCTTCAAAAACACTTAATGTACCGAGTGTTTCGTCACAATTCTCTAGTTGCGCATTATTATTAGAAGCCGTAGCGCCGCCGGCGCCACCACTTACTGCGCCAGAACTTCCGCCTCCCATAGAAGGAGTTGTCGACATACAAGCCGTAGTTAAAAGTAGCGCACTAAGCGCAGATACAATAGGTTTGGCAAATGTGTGTACTTGAGTTGCACAGTTTGAGCCTAGATTATTCCTTCTCACGATCAATTCCTCTGATAAAGATAAGATATAACCGAGACAGGCAATTATTGATGGTTTGATACAACACCTGAATTCGGTGTTGAACAAAAGACGACGGAGATTAGAGACTCACCTTGAATAGGGCGGTAGGTCGAAATTCCCTTTTGACGACTCAACACCCACAAAATAGCACTAGAGAAGATTGGGAACAAGCTAATTGATCAAATAATGATCAATTAGCTTTTGGTATACTTTTTAATGAAGGGCTACGTTTAAGACAAACGGCCCTTAAAGTCTTCGTAGCTGAACTCACGAACTAGCTCGAAGTCGCCGTTAGCTCGCAGAATACCGATAGCAGGGTGCTCTACACCGTTAAAAAAGGTAGTTTTTACCATGGTATAGTGCATCATATCTTCGAACTGCAAACGAGCGCCTGCTTTTAACGGTGTGTCGAAGGAATAGACATCTATGACGTCACCGGCAAGGCAGGAATTACCGCCAAGCTTCACGTTATGTGCTTTTTCATCTGGCATACCTGCACCTAAAATAGCCGGGCGATAGGGCATTTCTAATACATCAGGCATGTGAGCAGTGGCTGAAATATCTAAAATAGCGATATCCCCATCATTTTCCACCATATCAACCACTTCGCAAATTAGAGGACCTGTTTGCCACGCAACCGCAGAGCCTGGCTCTAAGATAACGTCTAGGTGTGGGTAACGGGCTTTAAAGTCTTTTAGTGTTTTAATAAGGTGCTCAACATCATAACCGTCTCGGGTCATAAGATGACCGCCACCTAGGTTCAACCATTTCAATTGACCAAGCCATTTACCAAAGCGCTTTTCGATAGCTTCAAGGGTGCGTGCAGTAGCAAAAGAATCACACTCACAAAGGTTGTGGCAGTGAAAACCCTCGATACCCGTCAGGTCTACGCCTTCTAGTTCACTGGCGCGTATGCCTAAGCGCGAGCCTGGCGCTGCTGGATCGTACAGTGGCGTATCTGCCTCTTGATGCTCAGGGTTTATGCGAAGGCCTAACGAAACGTTAGATAAGGTTTCTTTATGCGTATTCCACTGAGACAAACTATTGAAAGACAGATGATTAACAAGGCTCGCTAGTTCCTTAGCGTCATTAACTTTGTACGCTGGAGAATAAGCATGAACTTCTTTACCCATCTCTGCTGCGAGTTTAGCTTCCCAAACCGAGCTTGCTGTTGCACCGTGTAAATACTGTTTAATAATGTCGAAGCATGACCACATTGAAAAGCCTTTCAGCGCCAGAATGATGCGGGCACCTGATTCGTCTTGAACCCGTTTCATCAGCTCAAGGTTTTTAATTAACTTTTCTTCTTCCAGCACATAGCAAGGAGAAGGAATATCAGTGCGTTGAGTTAAATCGGTCAATGGGTAAAGCTCCAAAAAATAAAACTGCTTACAGCATTAATGAGATGTCTAATGTATTACAGAACAGGTTTTAGCTCAAAAAGCGGCTGACTAGTGCAGTTTAACAATCTAAGATAATTTGAGTTATTTCGAATGCAGTTATAGCGATAACAAAAAAGGGCGCTAAATAAAGCGCCCTTGGATATCGTTTATTTAGTGAAAGGGCTGCTTTCACATTCAAGAACGTGCCATGGTAGGCCGTGCTCATTAAGCATTTCCATGAATGGGTCTGGATCGAATTGTTCCATGTTCCAAACACCCGCTTCTTTCCACGTGCCGTTAAGCATAAGCGCCGCGCCAATCATAGCAGGAACACCTGTGGTGTAAGATACGGCTTGCGCACCCACTTCTTCGTTACACTTCGCGTGGTCACAGTTGTTATAGATAAAGATAGTTTTTTCTTTGCCATCTTTAATACCTGTGATGTAAGTACCAATGCACGTCATGCCGCTATAACCTTCAGCAAGTGAGCCAGGGTTAGGCAGTACTGCTTTTAAGAACTCTAGAGGTACAATCTTCTGGCCTTGGAATTCAACTGGCTCAATGCTAGTCATACCAATACCTTCAAGTACACGCAGGTGGTTAAGATAAGCATCACCAAAGGTCATCCAGAAGCGTGCGCGCTTCAACGTAGGGAAGTGCTTAACAATAGACTCTAGTTCTTCATGGAACATCAAGTAAGACGCACGAACACCAATGTTTTGGTAATCTAGGTCTTCACGTACGCTTAGTGGATCCGTTTCTTTCCACTCACCGTTTTCCCAAAAACGACCGCGCTGAGTAATTTCGCGAATATTGATTTCTGGGTTGAAGTTAGTCGCGAAAGCCTGGCCGTGATCACCGCCATTACAATCCACGATATCAAGGTAGTGAATTTCGTCGAAGTAATGCTTTGCTGCATACGCTGTGTATACGTTTGTTACACCTGGATCGAAGCCACTGCCAAGAAGGGCCATAATGCCTGCGTCTTTGAACTTGTCTTGGTAAGCCCATTGCCATGAGTATTCGAACTTCGCTTCGTCTTTAGGCTCGTAATTGGCGGTGTCTAGGTAATCTGTGTTAGTGGCAAGACATGCATCCATAATTGGAAGGTCTTGATATGGCAACGCTAGGTTGATTACTAGGTCTGGTTTTACTTCGTTGATAAGTGCTTCAACTTCTTTTGCGTTGTCGGCATCAACAGCGAAAACACCCTTAACGCGATCTGCACCTACTTCTTGTTGTAGTGCTTCACACTTAGATACCGTGCGGCTTGCTAAGTAAATTTCGTCGAAATGTTGCGGTAAACGTGCACATTTTTTCACAGTTACCGACGCAACACCGCCAGCACCAATAATTAAAACGCGAGACATAATAACTAATCCCTAATTTTGCTAATGAATTTTGGGCTGAATGCTAGCAGACCAATGGGATTTGGCAAGCAAAGACAGCCTATGAAAGGACAAAAAATTTTAATCGTAACAACGAATGTAAAAGGTAGTGCACACACTGGTAGGCACTACCTCAAAAGACTACTTTAGTAACTGATACCGGTCTGTACTAGGTGATTTAAAAAATAACATTTTCCCTACCGCTGTTTCGCTAACGGGTTACAGTATCGATAGGCGGAGAAATGACTACTTTATTGTCTACTTTGTAGTAAGGGTAAAGAATAAGTCGTTCTTCGTGATTTGGCGTTGCAGTTGCAATGGCAATAGCATCAACCGTTTTACTGTCTTGAGTGTTAACTGCCGCAGCATACACTAAGACGCTGTAACTATTTGTATCTGTGGTGGTATCGATTATTCGCCACTGAAGCTGTTCGATAAGCTGTGACTCGCGCTTTTTAGTTCCGGCCTCGTCGGCAAATATACAGCCGATGCGACCATTTTCATAAATAGCAGCAAAAGGATAAAACACATCACACACGGGTAACATAAGCTCACATAGATTTAGTGACTTTGACACGAGTGCATTTAACTGCGTTGGCAATGTAACTGGACGGTCGATCATAGCGTATCTCCTGTGAGTTAGCGTTGCTGTACACCTGATAATACCTACGCATTCTCAGTCACATTAGTTTAATAATCATAATTTTGATAGTAAAAAATTGCCTATTCAGACTAAAAGCTTATAAAGCACGCATCTTTTTTCGAACCAAAAATAGCGCCTGCGCCGAGGGTTAATAGCGAGACATGATTACTCTTTTGATATTAGCTGTTTTTGATACTTAAGCGGTGTGGTGGAAAACCACTTTTTAAACACGTGGGTAAAGGATGATTGCTCTTGAAACCCTAATAAATCAGCGGTGTCGGCAATAGAGTATTGTTTAAGAAGATCGTCTAAACGAGATTTGCGCTCACTATCAAGAATTTGCTGAAAGCTGGTGTTACTCTGCTTCAACTTCCGCTGCAGTGTGCGTGGGCTTATGAATAACGCTTCAGCCATACGCTTTTGATTACATCCCTTTAGCGTAGGGTTAGCGTTTAAAAGCGAAACGACTTTATGGGCGATATCTTCATGAGAATTAAGGTTAAAATGGCGTTTGTTGGTTTGAGCAAACCTTTCCCCTTTGCATTCGTTCATTTCCTTTTCTGTCACTTCTATAAGCGCGCTGAACATAGCCTTATTTTCACTAGTGAAGGGAACATGCAGTAAGTGTAGGGGAAAAATAATGGCGTTAGTGCGGGCACAATCAATCACCTCGCAGTTAAACCACTGGGCTAATCTATCTTTTTCCAATGTACTTAAAGAGAAAGTAAAGGAAATAGCATTTAATTGGCAGGCCGAACCCAATATTTTATAAACGGTCGCTACCCACGCGGTGGTATTGCGCAATACCATTTGTTTGCAATCTAAGTTTTTAGGCACCCATTCAACACGGGCATTATCAGATTCAAAGAATACGTTTGTTGTGCCGATGTCTGCGACTAGCGCATCAAACCGAGTAAGCGCCCCTATGGCTTGAGCTAAATTTTCGCAACTTTCAACGAGGTAACCCAACACCCCATAATCTTTTGCCTGAATATGTTTGCCTAACTCAAACCCAAATAATGAATTATTGGTGAGCGATGCACCTTGGTTTAACAGCTCGATATAGGCTTCCATGGAAACACGGGGGGAACCTGAAAGTGAACTATGCTTTTGCGTGAGTCGCGACAGTCCTTTTGTATCAACTTCTAAGCTAGTTAAATAGCTTTCTATACTTTGAATATAGGCAAAAGAAACTGATGGCATAGGTGTGTCGCAAAATAACAAAAATCATGACGTATTAACGCAAGATCAAATATGAATGTCAATTTATGCTAATAGCCATGAGAAGAGGACATATCGTAAATGGTTGACGTTCACTACCAAAGAGTTATTAATGCAACGCCACAAGTGCTTCGCGATACGCTGCTTGACCACCAGAATTTAAGCGAATTCTTTAACGCTTCGTTTAAGGTATTAAGAGCAGAAAATAATAGTGAAGTCAGTGGCGGGGTGGGCTGTGTGAGAGAAGTGAGTATTCTAGGCGTTAGCTTTAAAGAAGAGATTGTTAAAGCAGACACAGATGGCATTGAATATCGTGTTGTTGACGACTTTCCAGTAAAAGATCATCGGGGAGTTATCAGATTTTCCGCACAGGGTAGCCTAACCAAAGTTTCTTATCGCATTAGCTGTTGGGCGCCTTGGTATATACCCAATTGGCTACTAACACGCCTTTTACAACACGACATAGCGCAATGTTTGAATAAGTTAGGAGCACGTTTTGATCCCCGTTGAACTTATTTTGCTTGGCTTGAGCCCGGTTTTCTTACTATGCGTTTTTGTGGAGTTCAAAAAGGCACGGCAGTTTTATAATGTAAAAGACAGCGTGAATAATGCTTTACTTGCACTGCTTCATCAGGGCTCTGATGCTTTGGTACTATTACTACTAATGCCTTTGTTTCTTTGGCTGCACCAGTTTTCTCTATTTAACATAGATCTTACGGCAGTATCGCTTTTTGCAGGGTTTATCCTACAAGACTTTTTATACTACTGGTTTCATCGGGCTTCACACAACATACACTGGTTTTGGCTCGCCCATGTGGTGCATCACAGCTCAACAAAAATGAATTTCACCACAGCGTTTAGACAAAGTATCTTGTACCCACTCGTGGGCATGTGGCTCTTTTGGATACCAATGATACTTATTGGTTTTTCTCCCAGCTTGGTCTTCGCCATTGTCGCAATAAATCTTGCTTATCAGTTTTTTGTACATACGCAAACGATTGGTCATTTAGGCTGGGCAGAGCATATCTTCAACACGCCTACTCATCACCGCATTCACCATGCAACCAATAAGCCTTATATCGATAAAAACTACGGTGGGGTGCTTATCATCTGGGATAAGTTATTCGGCACTTTCGTTAAAGAAGATAAAAAAATAAGTATCAAGTACGGCATCGTTGGAAAAATGCCAGATGATAACCCCCTAAGCGCCAACTTCAGTCAATTAGGCGTGCTTCTTGAACAGCTTCAGCAGGCAAAAGGAATAAAAGCAAAGTTAAAAAGGTTGTTTGGCTATCCTGTTGCAGATTGATGTAAAGGTCTGGGTTAAGAGATAAACGGAATGCTATCGCTATTTAATGAAGCGATAGCATTCGCATAACACTACTCTTTATTCGCAATTTTTTGAAGATTGCTGTGAATTTTGAAGAGAACGATAAGTAGTTCACACCAGATTCTTGCGCCAATACAGCCAGACACGATGATAAATAGGCCGTATACAAAACTCGCGTCGTACCCCACAAACATTGTTGTTACGCCACTTACAACCGACCCTAAAAGCAATAGCCAGTACACAAAAGTAATTATTTTAGGGGTTAGCATTGAGTCGAAGAAGAAAATATCTTTCATAATCATTCCTTGATGAAGTTTGCAGGTAGCAAGCTTTAGTTTTTATGCCGCATCCTGCGACAAACTTCTTATTGTTATCGTTAATTTATTATTTATGAGTATTGTGAGCATGCTCACAAATTTAGTTGTATCACTCATACGTAGTTAAAACAATACTTTGTTATAACAAGGTTTTACCTTGCACCTTGTAAACCACCTGTGTGCAATACGACGATGCGTGAACCATCCTCAAACTTACCTTTAGCCAGCATATCTTTAACGGCCCAGAAAGCTTTGCCCGAGTAAACTGGCTCTATTTCAAATTCCATAGTGTTATTGAAATCGCTGCAAAAGGTTTGAAGCTCACTTGGCGCTTTGGCGTAGCCACCAAAATGGTAGCTATGATCAATATGCCAATGTGTCTGGCTAGATGTTGTAAGAAATTGCTCAACCAACCCCTCTAGATAGCCTTCACCTTTTAGTACACCTATGCCAATGGCTTTGTAATGAGAACGAAAGTCAGTAGCCATTAAACTATTACGTTTATTTAATGCATTTATAATTCCCGCCAATGTGGCGCCGCTTGCGACAGGGGCAACGATAAAATCGAAGTCTACCTCGATTTCATCGACCATATCTTTTATCCCCTGAAGCGCTAGGGCCTGGCTTCCACCTTCAGGAATGATAATCGCATTGGGGAACTCCAGCTTTAGTTCATCTAAATAAGTACTATCGTTACGCTTGTTATAGGTAATTCTGTTTACATATTCAATGCGAGTCTGCCACTGCATTAAATCCTTAATCATTGGCGATGGTGCAGCACTGTAGTCGCCGCGAATAATGGCGGTAAAGGGAATACCAAGTTTGTAACAAGCAAATCCCAACGCATGAAGGTGGTTAGAAAAGCCGCCGCCGAAACTGATGACGTGGTTTGGCAAAGGGCTCGTTAGCGCATGGCTTAGCTTTCGCCATTTGTTTCCTGACATCACAGGGTGAATAGCATCGTCACGCTTAACATAAAGCGATACCTTGCTTGCACCCTCCCAGTTCGGTTTGAAAGGAATAAGAGGCGAGGGAAGAGTGAGTGACGTTTTAAATTCATCAAGGGAAAGCACGATGAGAGCCTAGGGACAGTTGATCAATTGGACATTGGCAAGAGTATAACCAGATAGAAATTCAATAAAAGACCTGTAATTTTTATTACGCTTTATAAGAGCATTTTTATGGTTACTAATAAAAACGGTATTTCACGAAAACCTGTGATTTACACCCCATCATGGCTTCTTCATTACGTAAAAAACGCTAGCGCTTTTTTTATGTCTTACGTTAATAAAATAGCAGTATCCACCTTTGCTATTTTTGTTTCCATATCACTGAGCGCTGTCATCATGTCAAACAACGCCTCTGCGCAAGAGTATGATTCAGAAAATATCAATGAATATGTTCCCAATGCGAAACTGGTGGGGAAAGGCATGTTTTCTTACTACTTTTGGGACGTATATACAGGTGAGCTTTTTGCTTCTGAAGGTAAATACGCTGGTCAGCCTCCTTTTGCACTTCGTTTGACCTACCAACGGGATCTTGAAGGAAAAAAGATTGCCGAGCGCTCTATTGATGAAATGAAAAAACAAGGTGATATCGCTGCCGAAGATGCTGATAAATGGCTGTCGCTAATGGAGCGTATTTTTCCTGACGTTAGTGAAGGCGATGTAATTACGGGGATCGCAACGAAAGAAGGCACAAGCGTGTTCTACGTAAACGGCGAAAAAGCTGATGAGATAAGCGACAAAACTTTTACGCAACGTTTTTTTGATATCTGGTTAAGTGATGAAACGTCGGAACCTAAGTTTAGAAAAAAGTTACTCGGGAACGATTAGCTTAGTGATTTTATAGAAATAAAACCAAGCAAGGTTAGTTGAGCAGGATAAGTAAAATGATAAAAAATATGATGAAGTTATGTTTAGGAGTAGGGTTTGCTGCATTGACCATGGTAGGGCTATCTGGATGTTCTGTGTCAGTCGATGGTGAAGACTATCAGTCGGTATCTCCGGGTTTCGATATTGAGCAGTTTTTCGATGGAAACGTTAAGGCGTGGGGTATAGTACAAAACCGCTCAGGTGAGGTGGTACAAAGGTTTGTGGTAAACATTGATGGCTCAATAGAGGGCGATACCCTGACGCTTGATGAAACCTTTGAATATGGGGTTGGCGAAGGTCCAAAATCCCGCACATGGACTATTGTAAAGCAGGGCGATGGCACCTTTGTAGGCAAAGCGAGTGATATTGATGGGCCTGCAAAAGGCACCAGCTACGGCAATGCATTTAATTTTCACTACGAGATGGATTTACCGGTAGACGATACGACCTATTCAGTAACGTTTGATGACTGGTTTTGGGCTTTCGATGACTCTACCATGATGAACCGTTCGTACATTCGTAAGTTCGGTATTGTGATGGCCGAAGTTACTATTTTTATGCAGAAGCAAACCGATTGATAATTTGCAATTATAGCTCTGGAATGCTCGCTAAACTGGAAATTTTGCTGACCTGTATCATCTATAGGTCAGCATTCGGAAAAAGAAAAAGAAGAGTAAATTTGTCGAGTACAACTTAGCGCACTAGGTATCTTGATAGTACCTACTATTTACAGATTCAGACTAGCTAATTTTGACGCAGACTAATGGGAAAACAAAAAACAACACCCAGCCCGTTTCCTTGCATTAACGGGTCGTGTACAAACCAAGTTTGACCATCGTGCAGCTTCACTATTGCCGAGACAAGTGATAAGCCTAATCCATTCCCCTTGCTTGTTCTGCTGCCATCAGCGCGATAAAAACGACGCTCTAAATTTATAATTTCATGCTCGCCAACGCCTATTCCTGCGTCATTGACGGCAATAACAACATGGCGAGGTGTAGTCGTTAGCTGTACAGTAACCATACTATCCTCATTCGAGTACTTGATAGCATTGTCTAATACGTTAGCGACGGCTTGGAAAAGTAAGTTAGGGTCGGCAAGCATAGTCACGCTTTCAAGCTGACTGGACAGCTGAATGTTACGCTCCTCGGCTAGGGGATGATAAAGGTCGACCACGTCTTCTACAATAGCTCGGGCATCGGTACTACAGAAACCCTCTTTCTTATTTGTGGTTTCAAGACCGCTTATGCGCAATAAACTATTAAACATATTCAGCAGGTTATCTGCTTCTTGTGTAGTGTCTTCTCTAAGCTGATCGTCTTCAATTCTTTCTAGCGTATTACGAAGCCTTGAAAGCGGTGTGCGCAGGTCGTGAGCAATACTGTCTGTGACTGACTTGATGTTATTGACCGAGCTTTCAATGGTGTCCAGCATTTGATTGAAAACGAAAGAAAGACTGCTGAGGTCGTCCCAATTGCTATCAATCTCTAGCCGCTCTTCAAGGTTGCCAGTCTTTATAATCTTATCAGCAGTTTGAGACATACGGTTAATTCGATTGACCACATACACGGCAATAGCGAAGCTTAGAATACTTAAGGCACAAAGCAACACGACAATGATCCAGCTAAAGGTTTTGCCAAACCACTGGGCGCTATATAAATCATCGATACCACGCCCGACATAGAGGATATAGTCCCCAAGTACATCTTCCCTCATCAATGCTTGGCGCAAGGTTTTCCTTGATGAGCTGTTAGGCCGAGTAATAACAATTTCTGAAGTATCGAAGTTAGCCCCTTTGTGCCGCTCTAATACCAGTGGGATAGATGCTAAGTTCCCCGCAACTACTTGCTCATCTTTGCTCAGTACGACAAATGATCGCAAATGTTCGAATGAAGAAGAGGGTGTTTTCGCGCCAGAAGGAGGTAGGTTATTGTCGCTTATAATGGCCGACTTAACGGCATCAATACCGAGGTTTTCATAAAGCGTTACAAGGGCGTTCGCTTTGGCATTAACGGCAGCATTAGACTCAGAAATGAACAGGTCGCTGCTCGTTAATCGCCAAAAATAAACAATTAGAACAATGGCAATGCAAGCAAGAGTAGTGAGCAATACGCCTACGCGAAAACTTGAACTACGCGTAAAGTCGCGTATTGCTATCATGCAAGCCCGTCCGCTATGCGGTAGCCCGTTCCTCTTACCGTTTCAATAAGTGGCACATTGAACGCTTTATCCACTTTCTGACGCAGGCGGCTAATGTGAACATCAATCACGTTAGTTTGGGGGTCGAAATGATAATTCCAAACCTGTTCAAGCAACATGCTTCGCGTCACAACTTTACCTTTGTGACGAAGTAGACATTCAAGCAGTTGGAATTCCTTTGATTGAAGGTCAATTTCTTGATCGCCACGCAATACCTTACGGTTAACCAAGTCTAGCGTGAGATCGCCAACCTTTATCAAGGTTTTGTCTTCGCCGTCTTTATTGCGTCCAGCCAAACCTTCTACGCGAGCAAGCAGCTCTTCAAAGGCGAAAGGTTTGGTTAGGTAGTCGTTGGCGCCTGTGCGCAGGCCTTTGACTTTATCTTCAACTTGGCTCTTAGCGCTTAGTAATAAAACAGGGGTCGTGTTACCTTCTTCGCGAAGCTTCTCAAGCACAGTGAAACCATCGAGTTCGGGTAACATTACGTCTAGGATTACCGCGTCTAGTTCGTTACTAGCAGCTTGTTGGTAGCCTGATGTTCCATCACCTACAGTAATACATTCATGCCCTTCACCCAATAGTCCATTTGCAATGTGCGAGGCAACCTTTGGATCATCTTCTACAAGTAGCACTTTCATTATCAGGATTCTTCTGTTTATCTACATTCACACACTTGTCTGGCGTTGCTGATACCTATATGCGGTATTTAACAAGCAGCAGGCGAGAACAAGCAGTCAAAAAGCAATATCGCTTTGCGTCTTTTACGAGCTATATGTCTTAAAACGATCACTTTTAAGCTTTTTCGCATGTAGCTAAAATTTGTCCTTGTATATAGGGCTCTTTATTCCTTTGAACGTTGGGTTGAGGTGTTCGTAAAGGTGCTATTTATTCGCGCTTTCAACCTATTCACCTTTGTCAAAGCGCATGCTTGGGTTATAAGGGGTAAAATGCTGCACATCTCCACGGGCACACTTCTTTTGTACGCCGTGCCAGTACTCAGGTGTCATTAAGTCGCCGTGCAATGACTTAAGTATATCTTTGAACTTTCGCTTACCAACGATGAAGTGCTCAAATTGCTCGGGAAATACGTCGTTAGGTGCTACTGAGAGTGTATCAATAGCATAGGGGTCATCGGATTTTGGCAACTCCCTGAAATTACGTTCGTTCATTAAACAAATTTCATCATAGTCATAGAAGATCACGCGACCGTGACGGGTAATACCAAAGTTTTTATGCAACATATCGCCGGGAAAGATATTTGCCATGGCAATCTGCTTAATACATAGACCCAGCTCATCAAGCGCACGGGTTATTTTTTCATCGTCGGTTTCTTCTTGAAGGTATATATTTAGCGGTGTCATTTTTCGCTCAATATACATGTGTTTGATAATTAGCTCAGACTCTGTGAATTCTAAACTCGAAGCACACGTTTCCTTGAGTTCTTCGATTAGCTCGGGTTCAATTCTATCTAACGGAAACCTAAAGTTTACGTATTCGTGAGTATCAGCCATTCGACCCACACGGTCTGACATTTTTACTAACTTGTAGCATTCCTTAACGTGCTCACGGGTGATTTTTTTACTTTCAGCAAACTCGTCTTTAATGATTTTAAAAACAACGCCATAAGAGGGGAGATGAAAAACCATCATCACCAGGCCGCGAATGCCTGGCGCGGCCTCGAATTTGTCATTCGATTCGTCCATATGTGCTAAGAAGTTGCGATAGAAAACAGTTTTGCCGTGTTTGTAATGCCCCATCGACATATATAACTCAAAGTGTTTTTTATTCGGCAATAACTCTTGTAAAAAAGCGGCAACCTCGGCTGGGTTTTGCGTGTCGGCCATAAAATAGCTACGGGCAAAACCAAAAATTACGCTTAAATCCTTGCGGTCGGTCAGAAGGGCATCAACGAACATATGTGGCTCGTTGTATCTTCGCATGGCGATGACAAACGGCAGGGTTTCGTCAGGCATACAAATGCGACCAATCAAATAAGCCGCTTTACCACGAAAAAAAGTAGGCTTAAGGATCTCAACGGCTTGTACACTGGCTAGTTGCTCTTTGTTTAATCGTGCGCGCAAGGCCGTCTCGAGGTTTTGTAAGTCCCGTTCAAAGTTTTCAAACGGAATATTGTATCGATAAATTTTGAATATCGACTCGTACATCTCACGTACGGTAGTGGTGGTGTCAAAGCTGTTGACTACTTTGTCTCTGTCTTGCCCAGGCAAAAAGCAGCGGCTAGGCAGAACAAACATCATGTCGTCGTCTATTTTTCTGTGCTTAAATAAGCGACCAATCACTGAATTATAAAAGGTTTCGGCCAATTCAAACTGCGGGTGGCCCTCAAGCTGTAGCGCAAACACTTTTTTAAGATCTTGCCAGAAAGCATCATCTTTTTGGTGGACCTGAGTAAGCTGATAAATTTCGGCAACAGCATCTGAAAGGCTTTGCTCATAAATGGTAATGCGCTCTTTAGAGGCTAGCTGAGTTTCTTTCCAATTACCCTTTTCAAATCTTTCTTGAGCGCCCCGTGTAATTCGGGTGAACCACCGGTAACTCTTATCGAAATGAGACAGAATCTGATAGGCAACTTTTCTCACCAAGTTTTTGTCCTGGCTTGCAGCTAACTCTTGCATAGGGATGTTTTCCTTTTTTATTATGCCTTATATCTACCACAAAACATGCTATTAAGAGAGGGGAGTTTGGTGTAGTTATCGAGTAAGTAGCCAATAATTCTATGTTTTTATTATTTTCTTATACTTTCGTTTAATGTATTCTAATGGTGGATTAGTAACCAATTATAAGATTGTAGTTGATGGGTTTTAATATTCTAATTTGTGACGATTCAGCGCTTGCACGGAAAATGGCTAGAAGTAACTTGCCTAGTGGGTTCGCTGAAGCTATTTATGAAGTGTCAAATGGTATGGACGCTCTAGAAGTATTAGCACATCATACTATTGACCTTGTATTATTAGATTTAACAATGCCTGTGCTGGGCGGTCTCAGCGTGTTGGGCGAAATTAAACGCCGCAAACTTGAGACTTTTGTCATTGTTATTTCAGGTGATATTCAGCCATTGATGCAAGAGAAAGTGATGTCATTAGGCGCATTAGGTTTTATTGAAAAGCCAATTAAGCGTGACGAACTTACGTCGGTTCTACAACGCTTTGGTTTCATTCTTCCCGATACTTATAAAGCGCCAATTGCGGTTTAAGAATTTAAAAAATGAAAAGGGCGAGCCATAGGAGGCTCGCCTTTTTTATTTTCGCGATTTCACCGCTACAGGTTTGTAAAATACTGCTTAGTCAAACCAGTGGCGAGTTTTGTTTGCAAACCATACCAGTGAAAGCATAACGGGCACTTCAACCAGCACACCCACCACTGTGGCAAGTGCAGCGCCGCTGTGTAAACCAAATAGTGAAATGGCTACGGCTACCGCCAGCTCGAAAAAGTTCGACGTACCAATCATGCATGCTGGCGCAGCTACATTGTGCGGTAGTTTCATGCGTTTTGCGGCAAAGTAGGCAATAGCAAAAATACCGTAAGTTTGTATCAGCAGGGGGATCGCAATAAGCACAATATCCTGGGGCTGCGATAATATAGTTTCTGCTTGAAGGCCAAACAAAATAACAATAGTAAGCAGTAACCCAATGACTGAAAACGGCTTAAATTTACTTACTAGCGCGTCTACCGCGTTATTTCCCGAACTTGGTTTCTGCGTGCTGTTGTTTTTGTTTTCCAAGTGGCGGCGCGTGATATAACCCGCTACCAGCGGCAATACTACATAGAGGGCTACAGACAGTAGCAGCGTGTCCCAAGGAACCGTGATGTCTGTTACACCAAGCAGCATAGCGGTAAGCGGGGCAAAAGCAACGACCATAATAAGGTCGTTAATTGATACCTGAACCAGGGTGTAGTTAGCATCTCCTTTGGTAAGGTGGCTCCATACAAAAACCATGGCAGTACAAGGAGCGACGCCAAGTAAAATCATACCTGCAATGTATTCAGTGGCAGTTTGCGGGTCTACCCAGTCGGCAAAAATGCCTTTAAAGAATAGCCAGCCTAATAGCGCCATAGTGAAAGGCTTGATAAGCCAGTTAACCACAAGGGTTAGCACCAGGCCTTTTGGCTTTTTACCCACATCTTTAATAGAGCCAAAGTCTATTTGCACCATCATTGGGTATATCATTAGCCAAATAAGTACTGCTACTACAAGGTTTACGTGTGCATATTCAAGCGCAGCAATAGACTCAAATAGGCCAGGCAAAGCATAGCCTAGGCCCACACCTGCAATAATGCAAAGGCCAACCCACACTGATAAATAACGTTCAAAGAAACCCATTTCTGCTTACCTTGTCTCAGTTTTACAACGATTTTTGATTAACACGTTTGCTCACTTCCTCTGCGCTTTCAACGCGCTCAGAGTAGCGATCAACAAGAAAGTCTTTGTTGTCGCGAGTAAGCAATGTGAATTTCACCAGTTCTTCAACTACATCCACAATGCGGTTGTAGTAAGGTGACGGCTTCATCCGACCATCGTCTTCAAATTCTAAAAACGCTTTTGCCACAGAAGACTGGTTAGGGATGGTTAGCATGCGCATCCAGCGTCCTAAAATACGCATTTGATTTACCGCATTGAACGATTGTGAACCGCCTGATACCTGCATAATGGCCAGCGTTTTGCCTTGAGTAGGGCGCACGCCACCAAGGCTAAGCGGTACCCAGTCGATCATACTTTTCATGATGCCGGTCATGCTGCCGTGACGCTCAGGTGAACACCAAATTTGACCTTCAGACCACATCATAAGCTCGCGTAACTCTTTAACTTTCGGATGTGAATCATCTTCAGTATCTGGCTGCGGCAAACCGCGAGGGTCAAAAATTTTGGCTTCTGCGCCAAAGTATTCAAGCAAGCGCGCTGACTCTTCTATAACTAGGCGGCTGTAAGAACGTTCTCTAAGCGAACCGTAAAGTAACAAAATGCGCGGCTTGTGATCTGAAAACTTTGATGCAAAGTTAGCCATAGTGGGCTTATGCATTTGCTCCATTACCGCGTTATCAGAAGGGCTTTGTGCTGATGATATGTCTGGGCTTTCGGATACATTTGGGCTCATAGATTCACCTTTACTCATTACTGTGCGCCTAATTTTGATAGTGCCTCTTTAAGTGCTGCTTTATCTAAGTTTTTCTCAGCAAGTTCTGCTAATGCCGCTACACGCTTTTCAATAATATCTATGGTGTTGTTAAATGCGGCGGCTTTCTCTTGCTCGCTACCTTCTAACTTTGACGGGTCTTCTAAGCCCCAGTGCACTTTAAGCGATTTACCGAAATAAACAGGGCATGACTCACCCGCCGCTGAATCACAAACGGTGACGACAAGATCAGCGTCATAATCTTCAAATTCATCCCACGACTGGCTTTTAAGTCCGCTCGTATCAAATCCGCGCTCTGCAAGGTATTTAATAGAAAGAGGATGTACTTCACCTACTGGTTGGCTGCCCGCACTGCGCGCTTCTACATTACCGTTAGAGGCATTAGTGATCGCTTCGCAAAGAATACTGCGGCAACGGTTGTGCGTACAAATGTATAAAACCTTCATATAAAAACCTTATTTAATTGGCTGACGCTATTTTGAATAGCTATCAAAAAGTTGAAAAAATATTGAAAAATAGAAAACTGGCGGCTTACCAAGATGCAATCATCACTATTGATTTGCACCACACTACGTAGGAGTTAGCAATTCTCGCAGAGCAAGTTCGCTAATGGCTCTTCGATGTATGCACTATTATTCGACGCCGTGTTTTTGATAACGTCTAGTGCCCAAGCAGGTAAGTCAGGATGAAGTTGGTAATACACCCATTTGCCCTTACGGGTATCGAGCACTAAACCGCATTTACGTAAATCTGCAAGGTGTCGCGAAATTTTTGGCTGGCTTAGTTGAAGCGCATCGGTCAGGTCGCACACGCATAGCTCGCCTTTTACGCTAAGCATAAGCAGCGTCTTTAAGCGAGTGTCTTCCGACAGGCATTTAAAAAATGCTAAGGGCGCTAACTGCCCAGGTTCACAACAAGTCGACATAAAAATCATCACATATGAAATTTCGTATGTGATGTATCGTATATGAAATTTCGTATGTGTCAATGACGCATCTGAAATTTCATATATGTTTAATAGGGGGGGAAGTGGTTTAAAAAAACTATGAAGTAGCCCAAAAATCTAATGGCTTTCAGGAGCGGCAGCCTCAAACGACATTGCTACTTGTTTACCGTTTACCTCATTGTAATGAGAAATAACGTCGTTCATAAACGCGTACCATGTAGGATTCGGGTGCCAAATAGCCATAAGGTCTGTTTTTGCGGTTTGTTCACTTTCACCCAGTACGTTAATTCTATAAAGGTAGGTAAAAGCAGCACCCCGCCAATTCAGTTTACAGTGCGTGAGTACCTTGTCCTTCTTGACATCTACGCTTTGCATAAATGCCGCGTAATTTAAAAAGTTAGCCAACGTAGGAGCTTCCCAATCAACGGGCACATTAAAGTAGTCGAGGCCTAATTCTGAGGTAGTTAAAATCTCACTCGATCGATTTCCTGGGATCAAATCTATAACGTGTGTCACCCCTTCCTCTTTTAGCAAAGAAAGGTGAGAGGCATCAGGCAAGCCTGAAGAGTACATAAAGGGCGCGTTTTTTTGGTAGTTAGTGAGCGTCGATAGGGTAGGAATGATTTCCGTAACCTGCGTGTCGGTACTCGTTTTCGATGCTGTAGCGTGAGCGTTCACAGATGTACTTAAGCCTAGCCCTAAGCTGATACAAGCAGTGGTAACAATCAACCTAAATGTAGGCTTTTTAAACGATAGTGAATTTTTCATTCTTGTATCTATTGCTGGCTGGGGCTTTTTCATAATTTAGCGCTCAAGTTTAACACTGTTTAAAAGAGGCGTTGCTGTCACTTCTTACGTTACACATTTGATTGCGTGTTGTCCAAACGGCAAAGCCCACCTTTTGTGTTTAGCGGCCAGTTGACCTTTGATTTTAAGTAAAGGTCAACAAGCGCAAACACTAACATAGATAACAGCCGTTAAATTTTGGGTTAAGCCCTCAGCTTTTTACCGCCTTAGGCTTCAAAGAAGGTGCCTTATTCAGTTGAAGATCAGATATTGGCGTAAGAGATAGAACGAGGGCAGTGCTTAAGGCATTAGAGCAGGGGGTTATTTAGTTATACTTTTCTACAACATGCTAAAGAACAAGATACACAGGTTGGACCACTTGATAAAATATACTTATAGAATCGCGCGTAGATTTGGAGAAGTAAATGAGCAAGTGGTTAGCAGTTCTATCTTTAGTTTTAGGTGTGAGCACGTCCGCTCATGCTAATTTAATATTAAACGGTAGTTTTGAAAATAACGATATTAGAAGTAATAGCTGGAAGGCCTTCAACGCTGGATCTGTAGACGGCTGGAGCGGCACAAACATGGAGTTATGGGATAACTTTCAACGTTTAAACGCTTTTGATGGTAGCCAATACGCTGAACTAAATGCTAATGGAAACGGTGGTCGATATTCGATTTTTCAGACTTTTTCTACTGAAGCCGGAAACACTTACGATGTGTCATTTGCCTATGCTGCACGACGCAGTGGAGAGAGTTTTCAATTAGATATACTTAGTGATGCTAGTAGCGTTTTATTCAGTCAGGTGTTTGACGATCATGCGATTAAAAGCTGGTCTGAATTCTACGGTGACTTTGTTGCACAGACTGCCCTGACTACTATTCGTTTCTCTACGATTAATACAGGAACCTATGGCAACTTTGTTGACGATATCGTGGTAACTGCAGCGCCTAGCTTTGCCGCAAGCGTTTCCAGTGTTTCTGTTTCTGAACCGGCAAGCTTAGCAATATTGCTACCTCTATCGGCTTTGGCGCTGATAAGACGCAAGAGGGTCAAGTAGATTTACATATATAGTAATTACGAAAAGGCCCGCAATTTTGCGGGCCTTTGTTTTGTATGCGAAAATATCTGCGCTTTGGTTTTAATGCTTATTTATCCATATGCACAACAGAGCGGATGCTTTCGCCTTTATGCATTAAATCAAACGCGTTGTTGATGTCATTAAGACCCATGGTGTGAGTGATAAACTCTTGAAGGCCAAAATCACCGTTTAGGTATTGTTCAACAATTCCTGGTAGCTCTGAGCGACCTTTAACACCACCAAAAGCAGAACCGCGCCATACACGACCTGTTACCAACTGGAATGGACGCGTTGAAATCTCTTGCCCTGCACCAGCTACACCAATGATCACAGATTCTCCCCAACCCTTGTGACAACATTCAAGTGCAGAGCGCATAACGTTTACGTTACCGATACATTCAAACGAGTAGTCAACGCCGCCATCGGTCATTTCAACAATCACTTCCTGAATAGGCTTATCGAAATTCTGTGGGTTTACCACGTCAGTTGCGCCAAGCTGTTTTGCTAGGTCAAACTTACTTTCATTAATATCGATACCAATGATGCGACCTGCGCCTGCCATACGTGCACCAATGATGGCAGATAGACCGATTCCGCCTAGGCCAAAAATAGCAACCGTGTCGCCTTCCTGTACTTTTGCAGTTTTAAGTACAGCACCCATACCCGTAGTTACACCACAACCAAGCAGGCAAACTTCGTCTAGCGGCGCATTTTTGTTTACTTTCGCTAGCGATATTTCAGGTAGAACTGTGTACTCAGAAAACGTTGAGCAGCCCATATAGTGATAAATTGGCTCGCCATCTTTAGAAAAACGACTTGTACCATCTGGCATTAAGCCTTTACCTTGTGTTTCGCGCACCGCTTGGCAAAGGTTAGTTTTACCTGATTTACAGAACTTACATTCTCCGCACTCTGCTGTATAAAGAGGGATCACGTGATCACCCACTTCTACACTAGTAACACCTTCGCCCACCATTTCAACAATACCACCACCCTCGTGGCCTAGAATTGAAGGGAATACGCCTTCAGGATCATCACCGGACAGCGTAAATGCATCAGTGTGGCATACGCCAGTTGCAACGATGCGTACAAGTACCTCACCTTTCTTAGGAAGCTCTACGTCAACTTCTTCCATTTTTAACGGCTCACCCGGGCCCCAAGCCACCGCAGCTTTTGACTTGATGTGCGTTTGACCTTCTTGCAACGAATCTTTAAACGATGTCATGTGATGACTCCTTTATCATGAATATACGATGATGCTTTATAGGCCAAAGTATAGGAGACGGATTACTAATGATAAATACGTTTTTAGTAAATCACTATTTCATATTTGTAATAATGAATTTTGCCAAATAGAATGTAATAAGAAATAAGTACTGCGTTGAAGAACGTATCGATAGCGAGTGGCATTAATGAAATATCTTGAGGGAATAGCAGAATTTTGTGCTGTGGCCGACGTTGGCAATTTTACCGGAGCTGCGAACAAGCTCGATACGTCCGTGGCACAGATAAGTCGTAAAGTGGCATCGCTCGAAAAGCAGCTTGGCGTTAAATTATTACAGCGCACAACGCGAAGCGTGTCACTTACTGAGGCGGGTACCCAGTATTTTCAGCAAGTATTACCGGCATTAAAAGTGCTTGAAGATGCTCAGTTAGCAGTAAGCGCATTACAAGCATCGCCGCAAGGGCTCATTAAACTTACCGCTCCCGTAGCGTTTGGCGAAGCCTTCATCGCGCCTTTGCTCAATACCTTTATGCAAAAGTATTCCGGCATTAGCGTGCAGTGCACCTTTTCAAACGAAAAGCTTGATATTGTAGAGCAGGGGCTCGACCTGGCCATCCGCATTGGCAAATTAGAAGACTCGACGTTGGTTGCTAAAAAGCTCGCTACCCGACATTTATTTGTGTGCGGAAGTAGGGATTATTTTAAAGAGCAAGGTCAGCCTAAAAGCATCGAAGAGTTAAAAGAGCACTCGCTGCTGGTGGGGTCACAGCCATATTGGCGTTTACTTATCGATAATAAAATTCAATCAATTTCTGTACAGGGGAGAGTACGGTATAACAGCGGGAATGCCCTATGCAGCGCTGCGATTGCTGGTTTAGGTATTGCACAACTACCTGGGTTTTACGTGCGTAAAGCACTAGCCTCTGGTCAGCTAATTGAGCTATTCCCCGAGTACAAAGATAAGCAAGAAGCTATTTGGGCGGTATTTCCTTCAAACCGAAATGTTGCACCTAAAATTAGATTACTGGTGGATTTTTTAGCTCAACATCTCATATCAGACAGCTGACATGCTTGTTTAAAAATAGTGATCGAAATACAGCGCCTGTATCTAAATATTCTTTAATAAAGGTGATATGCAGGTGATGAAGTGCACAATGATGAGGGGAAAATTCACGTACGCGGCGCCCGTGTACACAACTTAAAAAATATCAGTATCGATATACCTCGAAATGAAGTGGTAGTGTTTACCGGTGTATCTGGCTCAGGAAAATCTTCTTTGGCTTTCGGTACGCTTTACGCAGAAGCTCAGCACCGTTATTTAGATTCAATATCACCTTATGCCAGACGGTTAATCGAGCAGGTGGAAAAACCTGATGTAGACGCAATAGAAGGCTTACCGCCCGCTGTGGGTCTGCATCAGCGCCGGGGCGCCCCTTCAGTACGTTCTTCCGTTGGCAGTATCACCACGCTTTCTAATAGTCTGCGAATGCTTTATTCCCGGGCAGGCGATTACCCCGAGGGCCACAGCATTGTATATGCAGACGGTTTTTCCCCTAACACGCCTGAAGGTGCATGTGAACACTGTGACGGTATTGGAAAAGTTTTTGACACACAAGCGCATCGCCTTGTTCCCGACGACAGCCTCACTATACGTGAGGGCGCTGTGGCAGCTTGGCCTGGCGCGTGGCAGGGCAAAAATCTTGTAAGGGTACTGTTATCGTTAGGTATTGATGTTGATATTCCATGGCGTGATCTACCTCAAAAAACCCGTGACTGGATTTTATTCACTGATGAAATGCCTCAGTTACCCGTCTATCGAAACTATAATTTAGCGCAAACCCGAAAAGCACAACAAGAAGGTGAACCTGCCAGCTACAATGGCAAGTTTATCAGCGCGCGGCGTCATGTGCTCGATACTTTCAAAACGTCTCAAAAAGAGAAAATGAAGCAGCGAATTACTCCCTTCATATCTGTTGAAGCATGTCCGGTTTGCAGTGGAAAAAAGCTCAAGCAAAATGCGCTAGCAGTGAAAGTTGACGGTTTAGATATTATTGATTTTTCAAGGCTGCCACTACAGCAAGTTCACGAAAAGCTTCAGGCGTTAAGAAATTCAGTTGACGGCGATACGTCAGAGCGTGGTCAGGTAATACGCAATATTACGGGCGACATTATTGAAAGGGTGAAACCCATAATAGCGCTTGGGCTTCATTACCTTTCATTAGATAGAAGCACAACAAGTATCTCAGTGGGAGAACTACAGCGATTACGTTTGGCAACTCAGCTTAAGTCTAACTTATTTGGCGTTGTTTTTGTGATGGATGAACCTTCATCAGGTCTTCACCCTCGCGACGTAGAAGGGCTTATTCGTGCGCTTCACACTATTACCGAAACGGGAAATTCACTGCTTGTTGTTGAGCACAATCCTTACGTTATCAAAGGTGCTAACTGGCTTGTAGACGTAGGGCCGAGAGCTGGAGTGAACGGCGGTGAGCTTGTTTACAGTGGGCCGGTTAAGAAGCTGGCAAGCATAAAAAACTCCCCAACGGCAGACTATGTTTTTAACAACAAAGCCCTAAGCCAGCGTATCAAACGTAATTCGTCAGGGGTATTACGGTTAAAAGACGTGTCTAGAAATAATGTCAGCCATGTTGATATTGATATTCCTCTTGGTGTGATGACCTGCGTCACAGGCGTTTCGGGCTCTGGAAAGTCGAGTTTGATTAGCCAAGCATTGGTTGAGTTGGTCAAAGATGGTTTAAGTACAGCCGAGAAAGAAGGGAAGCGAGCGAAAGAAACGAGAGAACTGCTTACTGACGCTAATTCGCTTCTTGCTCAAGACGCTTTTTCGCATGAAAGTGAGCTGCAGCAAGGGCGAATTGAAAGCGGGCTTGAAGAGTTAAGCCGTATAGTTGTGGTAGATCAGTCTCCCATAGGCAGGACACCTCGTTCAACATTGGCAACCTATACCGGTATATTTGATCAAATCAGAAGTTTATTTGCTTCAACCGAAGCAGCAAAATCCCGTGGGTACGATGCGGGTCATTTTTCGTTTAACGTCGCAAAAGGGCGATGCCCACATTGTGAAGGTTTGGGTGTGGTATCGGTAGAACTACTGTTTATGCCGAGTGTTTATTCCCCCTGTACCGTTTGTAACGGTAAGCGTTTTAACGAAAACGTACTGGAAGTCGGTTACAACGAACACTCTATTGCTGATGTACTATCGCTTACGGTTGAAGAAGCGCTATCTGTATTTAATAGTAATCAAGTCATTACGCGGGGGCTCCAAACACTAATGAATGTAGGGCTTGGCTATTTAACCCTGGGGCAAAGCGCTACTGAATTATCAGGCGGCGAGGCGCAGCGCATTAAATTAGCGTCAGAACTTAAACGTGCTCAAAATGCTAATACCCTTTATGTGCTCGATGAACCTACAACAGGTTTACACCTTTCAGACACCTCGCTACTTATGCAGCATTTAACCACACTAGTTGAAGCGGGGAATACGGTGGTGATGATTGAGCACAATATGCAGGTAGCTGGGGCTTGCGATCACATTATAGATATGGGGCCAGGCGCAGGTGATGAGGGAGGAGAAATCGTTGCAGAAGGTAGCCCAGAGGAGGTTGCTGAGGTCCAACAAAGTGCAACAGCCCCATTTTTGAAGGCGAGTTTGTCCTAAAGAAAGGTTTTCACTGGATGAGTTTTGTTTGAATGATCTTAGAAATAAGCAGGTTTTAAAGCTATCAGAGTACTAGTAAGACGACTAATAACAGCTTGAACTCGTATTTGTACCTTAAAAAGAAATATTAATTGAAGAGTGTTTCATATTTTGCAATACAGTGTAGTGAAAACTGCGGTTGACTTATAGACGTCTATACGGCAAATTGCTTGTATGAAAAAGATTCTACTTACTCGCAGCACCATTATGTTAATTACCACCTTAAAAAGGGCGGTCGCTGACTAGTGCAAGTAAGCAAAAGACAACGAAAGCCCGCCTAACACAGAGCGGGCTTTTTTTTACACACGTTTTAGCATGCGTAACCTTAAGGAGCAGCATATGAAAGTCTTAAAGTTTGGGGGTTCTTCTCTAGCCGATGCACCGCGATACATGCGCGTTATGGAAATTAGCACGGCAACCCACCAAACCGACGGTGCTGCGGTTGTACTTTCTGCCCCCAAAGGGGTAACGAACGCGCTTTCACTACTTTGTGAACAAGCAGCCGCGGGTGAAGATTTCCAGCCATTATTCGATAAGTTGAACGACACGGTTACAGGCATTGCCAATGACCTAAACGATGAGTTCGACGGGTTTGAGCACGCAAGCGTGGTGGAATTTATCAATAGTCACTTATCAGTATTAAAACAGCATCTTGAAGGCATCAAGCTGCTCGGCGTCGCGCCAGATAATGTTGCTGCTGGTATTCTTAGCATTGGCGAATACATCTCGGTGACGCTTTTTAGCGCTATGCTATCGGCTAAAGGCATCGCAAATCGCGTTATCGACCCAGTTAAATATGTACTTGCCGAGGGCGATTACCTAGACAGTATTGCCGACGTATCGCTAAGTAAAGCACGTTTTACAGATGTACCTACCGATGGTAGCGAGTTTTTGATTATGCCAGGTTTCGTTGCCGTTAACGAAGCAGGCGAAAAAGTAACCCTAGGACGTAACGGCTCTGACTATTCAGCAGCTATCTTGGCGGCCTGTATCGACGCAAGCTGCTGTGAAATTTGGACTGACGTAGACGGTGTCTACAACGCTGATCCAAATCAAGTTGAAGGCGCGGTACTGCTTGATAAGCTTACTTATCAAGAAGCGATGGAGTTGTCTTACTTCGGCGCAAAAGTGCTTCACCCCAAAACTATCGGTCCTATTGCTCAGCACCACATTCCTTGCTTAATCAGAAATACGTTAAACCCGGCAGCGCCTGGTACGCTAATCAGTAATGAAAAAAGCGAAGTGTGGACGTCGGTCAAAGGTATTTCACAGCTTGATAATGTCACTATGTTCAACGTGGCCGGCCCAGGCCTTAAAGGCATGGTGGGTATGGCGAGTCGTGTGTTTGAGGTGATGTCTAACGCTAATATTTCAATTAGCCTTATTACTCAGTCATCTTCGGAATATTCAATTAGTTTCTGCATTCAAAGCAAAGATGCCAGCCGTGCATTAACGTTACTTGAAGATGCTTTTGCGCTAGAACTACAAAACCAGCTGCTGGACCCTATTGAAGTGCGTCACGACTTGGCCATTGTTACTTTGGTTGGTGACGGTATGCGTCAAACTAAAGGCTTGGCAGCGCGCTTCTTTAACTCGCTTGCTCAAGCGCGAGTAAACAATGTTGCTATTGCACAGGGCTCTTCAGAGCGTTCTATTTCCACAGTAATCGAAAGCAAGCGTGCTAAGAAAGCAGTAAAGGTTATTCACCAGAATTTTTTCTCTGATCGCCATACCATAGACGTATTTCTAGTAGGGTGTGGCAATGTAGGAACCGAACTGCTTGGACAAATTCAAAAGCAGCAGCCGGCACTTTTAAAACGCAATATTCAGCTGCGCGTTTATGGTATAGCCAATAGCCGTAAATTGCTGTTGAACAGCCAAGGTATTGATTTAAGCAGCGATTGGAATGCGGCACTTGACTCTGCAAGTGAAGGCTTGAGTGTAGAGCGCCTGCATCAGTTTGCGAACGATAACAGTTTGGTCAACCCAGTCATTGTTGACTGTACTAGCCATGAAGCCATCGCTAATCAGTACGTCGATATGATGGAAAACGGCTTTCACGTAGTAACGCCTAACAAAAAGGCGAACACTTCCGCTATGGCTTATTACCGTAAGCTGCGTAAAACGGCACTTACTACAAATCGTCAGTACCTTTATGAGACGACAGTGGGCGCGGGTCTTCCTGTTATCGACAACCTACAAAAACTGTTCAGCGCAGGTGATGTGCTGCATCGTTTTGAAGGTATTCTTTCAGGCAGTCTATCTTACGTATTCGGTAAGCTTGAAGAAGGCATGAGTTTGTCTCAAGCTACACAAACTGCCAAAGATAACGGTTTTACCGAGCCAGATCCTCGCGACGATTTAAGCGGTATGGACGTAGCGCGTAAGTTACTTATTATGGCCCGTGAAGCCGATTTAGAGCTTGAGCTTTCTGATATAGAAATTGAGTCGGTACTGCCTGCGGGATTTGCAGAAGACTGTTCTATCGACGAATTTATGCAGCAGCTACCTGAGTTAGATGCTGCAATGAATGAAAAAGTTGAGGCGGCTAAAGCGGAAGGGAAAGTGCTTCGCTATATTGGCAGCATTGAAGATGGAAAGTGCAAAGTTAGTGTACAGGCCGTACCTGCTAGCAATCCGCTTTCTCAGGTTAAAGACGGCGAGAATGCGCTGGCGATTAATAGTGACTACTACAGCCCAATTCCTTACGTAATCAGAGGATACGGTGCAGGTGGTACGGTTACCGCGGCAGGGGTATTTGCTGACATTTTACGTACTATGCCTTGGAAACAGATGGCTCATTAATGGCTAATTTAATTAGCTATGTCGCAAGCGAAGTAAGAGAAATTATATGAAAGCATTCAAGGCCTTTGCGCCGGCATCAATTGGAAATGTAAGCTTAGGCTTCGACGTACTTGGCGCGGCGCTTGCGCCGGTTGACGGCACCAAGCTAGGTGACGAGGTAGAAATAAAAGCGGCTGAATCATTTTCATTGGAAACAGTGGGCCGCTTTGCCCACAAACTTCCGGGTGATGCAGATAGCAATATTGTCACTAAGTGCTATCACTATTTTTGTGAGCAGATGGAAAAAGCGGGAAAGCTAACGTCTCCTGTTGCACTAACGCTACATAAAAACCTACCTATTGGTAGTGGTCTAGGTTCAAGCGCAAGTTCTATTGTGGCAGCGTTTGCGGCACTCAATGCTTACTTCGATACGCCATTTGATGAAGATACGCTACTTATTATGATGGGTGAGCTAGAAGGTCAAATAAGCGGTAGTATTCACTACGATAACGTTGCGCCATGTTACTTAGGTGGCATGACTTTGATGACAGGTAGCGACGCGCCGGTCACACTGTCTTTACCTCTTAACGATGACTGGTACTATGCAGTGTGCTATTCGGGCATTAGCGTATCGACGGCGGCAGCGCGTGACATCTTGCCTAAGCAGGTGGATATGGCGACGGCGCTTACCTTTGGCCGACAACTTGGTGTATTTGTTCATGCCTTACACGCGGGTAACTTTGACTTGGCGGCGTCGGTAATGAAAGATGTTATTGCCGAGCCTTACAGAAAATCGCTATTGCCAGGTTTTGATGAAGCTCGCGCGTTTAGCGAGCAAGCCGGAGCTCTAGCTTTTGGTATTTCGGGCTCGGGGCCTACGGTGTTTGCTGTATGTCCAAGCAAGGCGCAAGCGGAAGAAGTCGCAGCATATTTAACCGCGAACTACATTCAAAACGAAGATGGCTTTAGCCATGTGTGCCAAATACCAAGCCAAGGTACTATTATTTCTTAAAAGTCATGATTTCTTAAAGGCATATGATTTCGCAAAGATACATGACTTCTCAAAAGCACATGATTTCTTAAAGTCATAGTAATTTATAAAAGTACTGTGATTTTTCAAAAGATTAAAAGGGCAGCCTATCTGCCCAACTATAAAGGTAACAGCAAGTGGAATTGGTAAATTTAAAAGATTCATCGGACACAGCAAATTTTGCCGAAGCCGTTAAGCGGGGCTTAGGTAAAAACCAAGGGCTTTATTTTCCAGAGCATATTCCCACTCTAGATAATATTGACGAACTGCTAGAAAAACCATTCGTTGAGCGTAGCATTGAAGTACTTCGCGCGCTTATTGGCGATGAGCTGAATAACGGCGAGCTAGAAGAGATTGTTCAAACCGCGTTTGCGTTTGGTGCGCCGGTTGAGCAGGTTAATGATAATGTCTACAGCCTAGAGCTGTTCCACGGTCCAACGCTGGCATTTAAAGATTTCGGCGGCCGTTTCATGGCGCAAACCCTTTCACGCATCAGCGAAGGCAAGCCAGTAACTATTTTAACCGCAACATCAGGTGATACAGGTGCCGCGGTTGCTCACGCGTTTCATGGTATCGATAACATCAACGTGGTTATCTTGTTCCCGAAAGGAAAGATTAGCGCGCTGCAAGAAAAGTTATTCACCACGCTAGGCGGCAATATTCACACTGTTGCAGTAGAGTCTGACTTTGATGCATGCCAATCATTGGTTAAAACTGCATTTGACGATCCTGATGTACGCGAGGGTCTTCACTTAAACTCAGCAAACTCCATTAATATCAGCCGTTTGTTGGCGCAAGTGTGTTACTACTTTGAAGCGGTAAGTCAGCTGCCTAAAGAGAAGCGCGATCAGCTTGTTATTTCAGTACCTAGCGGTAACTTTGGTAACCTGACGGCTGGCATGATTGCTAAATCCTTAGGTCTTCCTATCAAGCGTTTTATCGCGGCAACTAACCTAAACGACACTGTGCCTCGCTACCTTAAAACAGGCGAGTGGGACCCTAAAGCGACCGTTGCAACCATGTCTAACGCGATGGATGTTAGTCAGCCAAATAACTGGCCTCGTATTGAGGCGCTTATAGAGCGTGGTTACATCGACAAGTCGTGTCTTAAAGGTGAGATGGTAGACGAAGAGTATACCCAGCTTGCAATGCGTCAATTAGCCCAACAAGGCTATACCAGCGAGCCTCATGCCGCTATTGCCTATCGCGCGGTAAGCCATGACTTAGAAGACGGTGAAATAGGTTTGTTTTTAGGAACGGCACACCCAGCTAAGTTCAGAGAGACAGTAGAAAACGTATTAGGTAATCCTATTAGTTTACCTAAAGCGTTGGCCGACGTAGCGGGAGAAGACAGCTTAGCGGTTGACTTACCAGCGTCCTACGATGCACTTAAACAGCACATGATGGACTTACTTAAGTAATGTCATCATCGGAGTTGACTTGGCAAAGCACGCTAGGTGATGAAAAGCAAAAAGACTATTTTGTTGAATTGATTGAGCGGGTGAAAAACGCTCGTGGAGCGGGTAGTGTTATTTACCCGCCTCAGTCTGACGTATTTAATGCACTTAAATACACCCCGCTTGATAAGGTTAAAGTCGTGATCTTAGGGCAAGATCCCTATCACGGACCTAATCAGGCACACGGGCTATGTTTTTCAGTAAAAGCGGGCGTTAAGACACCTCCATCTCTGAAAAACATGTACAAAGAATTGTCAGCCGATATAGACGGTTTTAGCGAGCCTAATCACGGTACGCTTACGTCTTGGGCAGAACAAGGCGTACTCTTACTTAACACCGTGTTAACGGTGGAGCAAGGGAAAGCGCATAGTCATGCTAAATGGGGATGGGAAACCTTCACCGATAAGGTTATCGATGTGGTCAATACGCACTGCCACAACGTTGTATTTCTTTTGTGGGGAAGTCACGCGCAAAAGAAAGGTAAGCACATAGACCGTGAAAAACACCACGTCTTACATGCACCTCATCCATCTCCGCTTTCAGCGCACAGAGGCTTTTTAGGTTGTAAACACTTCAGCCAAACCAACCAATATCTAGTCGACAAAGGTAAAACGCCGATCATTTGGCAGGTATAGCGTTAGCTTTTACGCTAAGCATTTACACCATGCTAGAAAGTAAAAAGGCCGCCTGTGTCACAGGCGGCCTTTAATTTATCTTTCCAGTGTTTCTAGCTCGTACTCGAAACCACAGTCGAGTTCGGCCAGTTCTTTTTCTAAAGCGTACCTATCGCGTAGCGCTTCGATTTCTCTCCACTTACGTTTTTTACTTTTGGTTTTTGCTGGGCTTGCTTCGATGTCTAACATGGCAAATAGATCTGATTTATCCACTGGGATCTCCTTTTTATACCACTACAACTAATACAGAGTTTTTTATTTATAATTCCCTCTGTACAATTTTGTATCACAGCCGCCACTAAAATAAAATAGTTTAATTTACCTTTTATTAACAAATTGTGACGATATGATGACAAGGGCAAGGAAAGTTCAGTGTGTTCAAAGCGTAAACAAAAACTGTATCTAATTGAATCTATTTGTTTTATTAGTAAACAATAATACAGCGCTACGGATATCAAAAATGTCTGTCGTATGCTTGATAAACACCGCAACAAAAAACGGCTAGCTTCCAAGAAAGCTAGCCGATCAGTTTGTTATTTGCACCAGGTGGGTGATTTTAAATCACCTCGAGTTCCTTATTTTGGTGCATTCGCTGCTCTGAATTTAGCAATCAATTGTTGTGTTGAAGCGTCGAAATTATCTTTGTCTGCTTCGCCTTGAATGCCAGCAAGTACTTGGTTTCCTAGTACTTTACCTAACTCTACGCCCCATTGGTCGAATGAATTAAGGTTCCAGATAACACCCTGAACGAATACCTTATGCTCATACATTGCAACCAGCGCGCCAAGTGTTTTAGGTGTAAGGCTATCGAATAAGAAAGTGTTGCTAGGCTTATTACCAGGCATGGTCTTATGGGCAGCTAAACGCTTGCGTTCTGCGTCGTCTAGGCCTTTACCGTCAAGATCTGCATAACATTCTTCAAAAGTTTTACCCTGCATTAGTGCTTGTGTTTGACCAAAGCAGTTAGACGCGAGCATAGCGTGATGCGTGTCGTCTTGGTTAGGAACGTTAAGTGGCAGCATGAAGTCTGCTGGTATCACGCCAGAGCCTTGGTGAATAAGCTGGTGGAAGCTGTGCTGACCGTTTGTTCCTTCGCTACCCCAAATAATAGGGCCAGTAGGATAGTCTACATTTTCACCTTCTTGCGTGACTTCCTTACCATTACTTTCCATATCTAACTGCTGTACATAAGCAGGTAAACCGCGAAGATAGTGGTAATAAGGCAGTAGTACATGGGATTGTGCATCGAAGAAGTTTCTGTACCATACGCCTAACAACGCAAGCAATACTGGCATGTTTTCTTCAAGCGGTGCCGTTGTGAAATGTGTATCCATTTCAAATGCACCTTCAAGCAAGCCTTTAAAGTTTTCAAAGCCAAGAGCAAGTGAAATAGGCAGGCCGATAGCTGACCATAGCGAGTAACGACCGCCAACCCAATCCCACATAGGGAAAATGTTGTCGGCGCTGATACCAAATTCGGTCGCTGCCTTAACGTTTGAAGATACTGCTACAAAGTGCTTAGCGATATCTTCTTGTGTACCGCCAGACTTTAAGAACCAGTCTTTAGCCGTTAGCGTGTTCTGCAACGTCTCTTGGGTAGAGAAAGACTTTGATGACATTACCACCAAGGTCTCTTCAAAATCTACGCTAGATAGCACATCGTGAATGTGGCAACCATCAACGTTTGCAACGAAGTGAACCTTAACCGCTTCAACCGTGTGCGGTTTTAACGCCTCGGTCATGATTTTAGGGCCAAGGAACGAACCACCAATACCAATCGCTACAATGTGCTTGATAGGTTTGCCTGTATAGCCTTTGTGTTCACCATTGTGGATTGAGGCAGTAAAGGCCTCAATTTTTTCAAGAGTGGCGTGTACTTCAGGCATGACGTCTTCGCCGTCTACCATTACTTTGCGGTCAGAGAAGTTACGAAGTGCGGTGTGAAGCACAGCACGACCTTCTGTTGAGTTAATCTGCTCACCAGAAAACATTGCGTCGCGCAGGGGCTCTAATTTACAAGCACGAGCTAGGTCAAAAAGCCCTTTAAGCGCATCGTCATTTACACGGTTTTTTGAGTAATCAAGAAAAATACCGCAGGCTTCAAGCTGCATCTTTTCTGCGCGATTTGCATCTTGTGTAAACCAGTCGCGCATATGGGCATCTTTCACCGCTGATGCAAGTTCAGACAGCTTTTTCCATTCGGGAAGAGAAGTTAAAACACTCATTGTCTCGTCGGTTCCTTATGCACTTAGTTTTTCGCGAAGCATGGTTTCAAGCTTCTCTTGGTCAGCTGCGAAGTTGCGAATGCCTTCTGATAGCTTTTCCGTTGCCATCGCATCTTCGTTCATTGCCCAGCGGAACTCACTTTCTGTTAGACGGTCGCCTGGCGTTTTTGTCGCGCCATTGTCTTTAAGCTTAACTTCTAGTTCACCTGGCTCGTTGGCTAGTTCTTCAAGTAGTGCAGGGCTGATAGTTAGACGGTCACAGCCAGCTAGTGCCTGAATTTCACCAATGTTGCGGAAGCTTGCGCCCATTACAACCGTGTTGTAGCCGTGCTCTTTGTAGTAGTTATAAATTTTGGTCACTGACACTACGCCTGGATCTTCATCTGCAGCGTAAGACTCAGTGCCAGTCGCTTTTTTGTACCAGTCTAGAATACGGCCTACAAATGGAGAGATAAGGTAAACGCCTGCTTCTGCACATGCTTGCGCTTGGGCGAAGCTGAACAGCAGGGTTAGGTTGCACTGAATACCTTTTTTCTCTAGTGCTTCAGCAGCTTGAATACCTTCCCACGTAGACGCAATTTTAATAAGAATGCGGGACTTATCGATACCTGCATCTTCGTATAACTGTACCAAACGCTCTGCTTTTTCAATCGTTGCGGCAGTATCAAACGATAGGCGGGCGTCAACTTCTGTTGAAATACGGCCTGGGATTGTTGCAGAAATTTCTTTACCAATGGCTACTGCTAACTTGTCAGAGGCATCAGTTAACTGCTGGTCAGCATCGTTTGACTGAAGTTTTGCCCACGCTACAGCGTCATCGATTAGGCTTGCATACTGAGGAAGACCTGCTGCTTTTAGCAGTAGCGACGGGTTGGTAGTAGCGTCAACCGGCTGATATTTTTTGATGGCATCGATGTCGCCGGTATCGGCAACTACGGTAGTGATATCACGTAATGAAGCTAACTGATTGCTCATAATTCTCTCTGTACTTTATCAATAATAAACTTGGACAACTCGCTAGAATAGCCAGTTGAATAAAACGATACGCTTGCGCGTTTTTGTAGGATATTGCGCTTGCGTTTTCTCTTTGTTTACTTAGCTTGTAAAAAACAAACTAAGCTAAGTCGAAAATAGCGCTTTGGTTTACAAGAAGCACTAATAAGCAGTGCATCAAGGTTATTGTTTGAATATTTTTTGTAATGCTATTTATATCAAACCCGTGTGACAATTCATACATTGAATAATGACAAATTCGCTAATCGGATTTCTCTGTTAAGCCAATTTGTGTCTTTCTTATGCCATTTTGCTTTTTAATAGGTATCAGGTGGTACAATAGTGACGTAAAAATTTAAGGAGTCGAAATGTTAGTTGTAGTATCCCCAGCAAAAAACCTAGATTTTGAAAGTGAAGTCCCAGTAAGTCAGTTTACTCAGCCCGAGATGCTTGAAGATACTGAACGTTTGATGGAAGTGTGCCGCACTTTATCTCCGGCAGACTTATCATCGCTAATGAAAATAAGCGATAAACTGGCAACCTTAAATGCTAACCGTTTTGCTGAGTTTTCTACACCGTTCACACCAGAGAATGCGCGTCAGGCAATGTATGCATTTAACGGTGATGTCTATACTGGGCTTGATGCTTATTCGCTAGACAGCGACACCGTAGAATACGCACAAAAACATCTTCGTATTTTGTCTGGTCTATATGGATTGCTAAGACCACTAGATTTAATGCAGGCCTATCGTCTAGAAATGGGGACTAAACTGGCTAACCCTGAGGGTAAAGACTTGTACGCGTTTTGGGATGATCGCATTACCTACGTCTTAAATAAGGCGTTGGAAGCGCAGGGGGATAACGTATTAATTAACCTTGCGTCTAATGAATACTTTAAAGCAGTAAAGAAAAGGTCGTTAGACGGCATGATCATTACCCCAACTTTCAAAGATTGCAAAAATGGTCAGTATAAAATTATCAGCTTTTTCGCAAAGAAAGCCCGCGGCTTAATGGCGCGTTACATTCTTGAAAATCGTGTTGAAGATGTAGAAGGCTTGAAAAACTTCGATGTAGACGGCTATCAATTTAGTGAAGAGCAAAGCTCATCAACAGAATTGGTATTTCTGCGTAACCAAGAAAATTAACAGCTTTTTTCGGTAATAATTACTGATAGTTGAAAGGGGCTCAGCAGCTTCACTCTGGATCAGCTAAAGAATCTTCGCCTTCGATACATGGCCATCGTATTTGCGCGATGGCTATTCTATATCTGGGTTTAATCACACGCTTACAATAGCTGAAGTCAAATTTTTCACTTCTTTGTAAGAAAAACGAATCGCTGTAACACGGCAAGATTAGCTATCATACTACCTACTGCATGCTACACTATAAACAGTACTTTTAAGCCACAAAGTAAGGCAAAAACTTGAGCATATTAGTTCGTAATTTACCCAAATCATTCACCCAAGAAAATCTTGAAGATTTGTTTTTTGAGTTTGGCACTATAGCGTCATGCGACTTAGTGATGGATGATAACTCGGGTTTATCTAAAGGCTTCGGCTTCGTTGAAATGAGTTCCCAAGATGAAACCGATAAAGCGATTGAAACGCTTAACGCCAAAGTTATCGAAGGTAAAAAGATACGTGTTAAATGGTCAAATCAAGAGAAGAAGCAAGCAGCAATAGATGATGCTCCCGCGCCTAAAAGATACATCCCCGAAGATGTATGGGGAATTGGTTCTCGTAATAATTCTGAACTCGAAAACGATACCGAGCAATAGCTAGGGAAACGTAATTGACTAGCGCCGACCATGAAGGTTGTCAGCGCTAGACATTCATTTAACCAGATACGGTTGCCGTCTTTACTTGGGTATTGCGTGTAGTCATAACAATAGCTAGCCATACCAACACACCACCTCCGGCTAACGCCAAACCTACCCAGCCCGTGGATGTATAACCAAATCCTGCTGAAAGAGCCATACCTGCTAACCACGGGCCTAGCGCATTAGCGGTATTGAATGCTGCATGATTCATAGCTCCCGCTAAGGTTTGTGCTTCGCCAGCTACATCCATTAAACGTGTTTGAAGTGGTACTACCATACCGCCGCCTATACCAATGAAAAACAGTGAGGCCGCCATCAGGTACGGATGGCCCATAGACGCGGCGTAAGCCGCTGCAGATAAACCTAGTAGAACTTGAAAGACGATAGCTGAGGTTAGAAGCCTGCCTTCAGAATAGCGCCCAGCAATAATGTTGCCCAGGGTTACGCCGATGCCGTAAATAAGCAGGGTTGCTGAGATTCCCCATTCAGGTGCTGAAGTCGTGTTTAAGTATGAGGCGCTGAAATAAGAGTACACAGAGAACATTCCACCAAAGCCTATAGCGCCCATAAGTAGAACTAGCAGCACATCTTTGTTTTTTAGCGCTTTAAGCTCAGTTAACGGTTTGGCATCCGGGTTTGGCCCGCGATACGGTGCTGTTTTCCACACCATTAATGCGGTGACTAAGGCAAAGGCTGAAATGATAAAGAAGCCTGTTCTCCATCCGAACATTTGACCTATACCACTAATGGAAGGCACACCAATAATATTGGCAATAGCTAAGCCTAAAATAACATTACTGACAGCTTGCGCCCGTTTATTCTTACCGGCAATGTCAGCTGCAAAAAGCATGGCAATACCGAAGTAAGCACCATGTGGAAGCCCTGCAATAAAACGGGCTATATTCATTGTCCATTCTGACCATGCTAGTGCTGTTAGCAAATTCCCCCCAGCATAAAATACCATCATTGAGATAAGCATGGTGCGCCTGGCAAGGCGAGAAAAGAAAATAGTGATGAGCGGCGCGCCTACTACAACGCCAATGGCATAGGCACTAATAGCATGGCCCGCAACGTTTTCAGTTATACCAAAATCTTCAGCGAAGTAGGGTAGTAAGCCCATAGCAGCAAATTCGCTGCAACCTATTACAAAAGTACCGAAAGCTAGCCAGAATGTAATAGTCGCTAGTGAATATTCTCCCGCCGCTGATTGTTTTTGCGAACGGGCTCCCTTATACACTGCCTGAGTAGAAGTGATATCGTCAGTTTGATTCGCCATAAACTATCTTTTTTCCTTCATATCGTACCATTCAGTCGCTTGCTGCTTGAGCACGGCGCACTTGCACAAGGTTAAAATACAAAAACCGGCAACTGGTATGTTTGCCGGCTTTCTATTTTTAAAAGCTATTACTTTGGCTATTCAAAAAAGGCCAAAAGCCTCAAGCTTGTGCTACGTTCATTCATTAATAAGCTAAGATCTTAGCAGCGAATGACCCTTTAGTAACGGTAGCTGATAAGATTTCTTAATCTTTTCAGCGCTTTAAATGTAGTGTGTTTGTTAATGATTTGGTTCACGTCATTTTCTCAGTAATGCACATGAGTGCTAACTCAATACTAAAGTGTTTGTTTTCTGAGCGTAAAAGCTCGCAACATCTGTCGTTTTTACTCAGGCAACTATTAACATTTTATGCAGGGCTAGCAGGCATAGTCGGTTTTATCTTTTAACGATTATTCGTGTCAAAAAACAAATTTCTTGACTTTACTTCGTTCTATATATAGAACGTTCTTTAAATGGAACAAAGTGGTTTGGCGGCGAGTGAATCAATCTACCCTCAATATTTTAGGTAGGCATCTGCAGAAACTTAGGCAGGATAAAGGTGTTTCTCTATCTCAATTAGCCGCAGGTGCAGGGATTGCAAAATCTAACCTCTCTAGGCTAGAGCAGGGCAATGGCAACCCGACGTTAGATACTATTTGGCGATTGGCCAAACAACTAGACGTGCCCTTTGGTCAGCTTGTTCAGCCCCTTAGCACAAGTGTAGGAGAGAATGGGGTGGAAGTGCGACTCATTGAACAAGGACAGGGTATACCTAATGTTGATGCTTATTGGATGTCGGTCGCACCTAATACATTGCGAGAAGCCGAGTCACACGCGGCTGGAACAAAGGAAACCATTACAGTAATAAGCGGTTCGTTAGAAGCTGGAAATATTGGCAGTACTCAACTATTGCTGCCCGGCCAAACTACCGACTTTAAGGCTGATTTACCTCATGTCTACAAAACTCAAGATGACTGGGCAACCTGCCTTATCACTATCGTTTATCACAAAGAGGCAATGGAATGAGCCAAATTTCTTCAAAAAGTGGGCTTAAGCAGGGGATCATAGATGGATTACCTTTGTTAGGCGGGTATATTCCAGTTGCTATTTCATTCGGCGTTATCGCTATTCAAGCTGGCTTTTCTACGTTGGAAGCAACACTCATTTCTGTGTTCATTTACGCTGGAGCGTCACAATTTCTTTTAGTTGCCATGGTGGCTTCAGGTGCTCCCCTATGGTTAGCGGTGTGTATGACATTATTAGTCAACATACGCCATGTGGTTTACGCGCCTAACTTAGTCCCTTATTTACCACAAAGTAGGGCGTGGCCCTACTTAATGCATGGTCTTACCGATCAAATTTTTGCGCTAGCCCATACACGTTTACCCTCTATGGAAGACGCAAAGAAAGTTGATTGGTTTAAAGGGGTTTCCATGGTGGCGTGGTTTAGTTGGATTCTGGGGACTGCACTGGGCGGGTTAGCTGGAGGTTCGCTTACACAGAAATGGCCTGTCTTAGATAGTGTAATGCCGTTTGCCTTACCAGCTTTGTTTCTCGTTCTTTTAGCGCCAAAGTTCACCAGTAAACAATGGGTGGTTACCTTATTGGTCACTATCTCTATCGCCCTTTTCATTGCACTTAGTAGCTTTAAAAATGCGGCTATTCCTTTAGCTGCACTGTTTGGGGCGCTTACATTTTATGTTCTTACTTCCCATGTCGGAAGGAAACCGTCTCATGCAAACTGATATATGGGTGGCAATTATTGTAGCTGCTATAGGCACCTATGCATTACGGGTTGCACCATTGTTATGGACACAGCGTCATTTCAATAAACACAAAGCCAACAATTCCGAAGCGCGCTTGCCTACCTGGTTGAGTGTGTTGGGACCATTAATGATAGCGGCGATGTTGGGAGCTTCTCTTGTTCCTAAAGTGCCATCACCGTCTAGTTGGATAGCCACTGGTGTTGCAACAGCCATAACAATACTCGTTTGGCGTAAAACCAGAACATTGGGCCTACCCGTCTTTTTGGGCGTCGCCGTTTTTGGCGTAATATATTGGTGCGCTTTACATCTTCTATAGATATAACTCAGGTTAAGTGAAAAAGTTAAATGATAGTTAGCCTTTTACGCTTTTCGTACCCTCTAACAAGGCTTCTGAGCAGTGCTCGCCATGTAGCACCGAGATGTCGCCTGTCGTTTCCAGGACTACAGCCCTAACTTCATGCAGATTCAATACGTTAGCTTCCCGTAGCTTGGCTAACAGATCACTGCGTGCCACTCGGGTTTCTTCAAGGGCACCATCAATAATTTCGCCATTTCTCATTAGAACAACCGGCGTGTTTTGCATTATCGCTTCAATTTTATCGGATTTTCTACGAAGCTTGGCGGTGATCGACTGCACGATAAACAAGGCTGCCATAGCTATCATGGCTTGAATGAAAGCAATCCAGTTAGTTGTTTGTGATGCACTGGCGAGCAATGAACCCACTGCTACCGTCATAACAAAGTCGAAGTTTGTCATCTTCGAAAAAGAACGTAAGCCGTTAATACGAACCAGTAATACTACCCATACCATTGCCATCGAGGTAAGAAAAAGGCCTCTACATATCAAGTCAAGCGTTGGGCTAGCGCTAAACATACACACCTCCTCATATTGCTATGGCATCAATATCCATTTGTTTACATAGAATATTAACAATACGCAGAGCTGAAGCGTTGAGATTTGTGCTTAGCCAAACTCGCTATATACTATTTTATTTTCCCATGGCTTTGTCGCCCCAAATTTCTTTTAAGCGCTGGTCGCGACCACAGTTCCAACGGTAGAATTTGTAGCGAACAGGACTCTTCTTATAGAAATCTTGGTGACCTATTTCGTCACCTTTAATTGGATAAAAAGTAGAGGCGTCAAGTATTGGCGTCACCACGTCTTTATTCGGAAACTGGGAGATTACGTCAGCTTTTGTTTTTTCGGCGATAGCGCGTTCTTTATCGTTCGCAACAAAAATAGCGCTAAGGTAGCTGGGGCCTTTATCGCAAAACTGCCCTCTGTCGTCAAAAGGATCAATGTTTACCCAAAAATGATCGAGGATATCTTCATAAGAAAGCACCTCGCCGTCATAAGTAATTTTGACCGCTTCATAATGCCCTTTGTGATTGCCGTTGTAGGTAGGGTTTGGTGCGCTTCCACCAGTAAACCCAGAAACTACGTCGGTTACACCTTCTAACTTTTCAAAGTCAGATTCCATACACCAAAAGCAGCCTCCCGCTAAAATAGCTTCATCGGCTTTTGTAGATGGTATAAATACCGCGGCACTCAAAGTTGCGCCGAACAATACTGCGGTGATTGTAGATTTCATTTTGTACCTTTTACGTTTTGACAGAGCCATATAGCTATGCGCTATGGCCCAGTTTTCCTTCTAAGCTTTTCGACTTATAAAGTAAGGCTATGTTAGTGAACATATACGAGTATTAGATAAAGAACGGTTTAGGCTGCAATTTATTTCACCGTAGTTTGAAGCATCACTTTTTCCTCGCTTATAAAAGAAAGAGCTTAGCTAGCGATTAATAGCATCGCACTAGAATCAAGAACAATTAATACCAAAAGAGGGTAAGTAAAATTTTCATCAGACTCTGTAGCCTGCGTTCATCGGTAGCAAAGTGAACGTCATATTATTTCGCGCCACTGCTCTGTAGCCCTTCCATGACAGGGGGTGAAGTAAGAGACTTTTGATCGGCAGAGCACTTGCATCTCAACCATTATGTGTGAGTCAAAATACGCGACAACTTGTGATTTCACTTAGTGAGGTAGTTCAGCTTTGCTTAACGCTAATCAAACACTGCTTCACTTCGTACAGCCGGTTGTCGTTTGTTTACAACTCTAAAAAGAGCTTGGCTCAGGTTTTATTAAGTAGAAGGTAAGGAAGATAATATGTCTATAGTCAAATCAGGTAGTGCAGCATACAAGCCGTTAGGTAAAAAAGGGAAAGGCAGCATTTCTACGGAAACAGGCGCTTTGTCTAATCAGCCTTATGGGTTTAACACGCGGTTTGAAGATGAAAAAGGGACAAACCCTGAAGAGTTAATTGGAGCAGCTCATGCGAGCTGCTTCACTATGGCACTTTCTTTTGCATTATCCGATGCAGGGTATGAAGACGGCGAATTAAATACAACGGCCAAAATTAGCCTAGACAAAAGCGATGACGGGTTTGAAATTACTCAGTCGGCATTGACGTTAGATGCTGAAGTTGACGGTATCACTGAAGACGAATTTGAAAAAATAGCCCAAGAAGCGAAGGAGAATTGCCCCGTTTCTCAACTGCTGAATGCCAACATTACGTTGGAATACCGGTTAAATAAGGGCTAAATATTTAGCCAATAAAGCAGAACAAAAAAGAGCGGCTTAATAAAGCCGCTCTTTTGTATTAACTGTGGTTTATTTGCTAATTACACCACACGCCACACGTTTTCCACCGCCGCCGAGCTTTTTAGGTGAATCAGAATAGTTGTCACCACCGGCGTGAATCATCAGTGCACGACCTTCAATATCTTCCAGTTCAAGTTCTGGCGCGAAAATTGGCTGAGTAGCCTCACCTTCTTCATTTACATAAAGCACAGGAAGATCGCCTTCGTGACCGCGCTCAGACCATGGAGCTCTATGTTTATCGGTATTTTCTGGGTCAAAGTGACCGCCAGCTGCGCCACCTAGTACCTTTTTGCCATCCTTCATTGCTGAGGAGCAATCTCCATTTTGATGAACGTGGAAACCATGGACACCAGGTGTTAAGCCTGACAGCTTAGGTGTGAATACCACGCCGTCATCATCGTGACTACTCACCATAACTGTACCAATAGCATTGCCAGTTTCTAAGTTTTTCATCATCACTTCTTTTCCTTCTTCATGATGACCGGCAAAACTCCCAGCACTTAGCACTAAAGAAATTGAGCCTGCTAAAGTAGTAAGTAAACGTTTCTTCATAGTATTCTCCTTCACTAAATTAATGATTCGTTTTCGAGCAACTACAAAGTTAACCAGCATAAAACAAACCAGTTCGAGCGAAGTAAAAGAAAAGGTGCTGAAGTCTTTATCAGTGTAAGCCTTAGGCCATACATAGCTCTCAGCTCTTTAAAAAGTCCCTTACGTTGGGTGCAAGACTTATAGCGTCCTATGAAAAAGTTACCGAATGCTTTTCTATGTTCTATGAAATGAAGGCGGGTAAGTTTGTAGTAGCGCGGTAAAACTCAGTAACAATATGGTAGTGGCACTTTTCTCCTATTCGACTTACAGTTAGCCCACTTTCAGTTTTTAAAGGATATTGTTATGTATACACTTTACGGTTATCCGAAAACCCGCTCGGTTCGCGTGGCATGGGCGTTGGAAGAGCTCGGCTTGCCTTTTGATTACAATTTGATTGACCTAAAACAAGGGCAGCACTTGTCAGAGGAATATAAAGCCATAAGCCCGGCTGCAAAAATTCCAGCGCTAGCGACACCCGAAGGCACCTTGACTGAGTCTGCTGCTATTGTCACCTTTTTAGCTGAAAGACACGGCATGCATGAATTTATCCCAGAGCCAGGCAGTTTCGAGCGTGCAAAATATGAAGAGATGATGCTGTTTCTTACCAGTGAGTTAGAGCAGCCCATTTGGAATTTGGCAAAACACACCTTTGCCCTGCCAAAAGAGCAGAGGCTTGAGCAGATGCGCGAAGTAGCGATGTGGGAATTTAATCGAGTGCTGCCTGTGTTCTCTTTTATGCTTGGCGATAAAGAGTTTGTTAGCGGCGGCATGTTTACCATGGCCGATGTGATAGCAGGCCATATTTTGGCGTGGGCGAAAGGCAGTAAACTTGATATTACGCTTGACGGTAAAACAGATAATGTAGGGGCTTACGCGAAACGTGTATTGGGCCGTGAAGCCTATGAAAGAGCATGGCGACAAGAGATGGCTCATTTACCTGAATAGTTTTTTACAGCGTTGAAACAGCCTTGGGCTGGTTTAACGTGGTGCAAATCACAAGCCTTGCTAAGTGTTCAATAGATAACAATTCATCACATGTGAATTTTATATTAGGGATCCAGTTCAGGTCTCAGTAATTAAAGCTGTTTGCTACGTCATTGTAGGGCAATAACATATAACGACAGTGCCGCTGGTTTAGAAGCTAATTTAAAAGCTGAAATTAAAGCTGATACTAAAGCTTACGTTAGATTAACGGCGAGATAATAAAACAAGAAGGTAATCACAAATGAAATCATTTAAAACACTACTCGTCAGTAGTGCAGTAACCATGGCACTGGGTCTTAGCTCAGCGGTAGCATATGCACACAATCACGCAGATATGCAGAGTTCATCAAAAAGTGAATCAGTATCAAAAGAAGTGTCTGAGCACGATAAGCTTTTTGCACTATTTTCGGCTGCCGACCAGCGTGATATCGAGCTTAATCCGATTATGGCCATTTTTCGCGGTGATATGCGTTATGCCGACAGAATGGGCGACTTCTTAACAGACTCCCATGCTATAGCGGGAAAAACGGCAACATTGCTTAACTTGTCAGAACTTAAACAAATTGATCGCAGTAAGTTAAGCGATACCGACAAGCTTGCTTACGATGTATTTAAGTACAATGAAGAGCGCTCGCTAAAAATGTCGAGCGATGAGATTGAAGCGCTCACAGAAGTACGCCCTATAAACCACTTTAGCGGGTTTCATACTTTTTACCCAACCTTTGCAAGCGGAAAAGGCGCAGCGCCATTTAAAACAGTAGAAGATTACGAAAACAACCTATCTCGCCACAAAGATTACATTGCTATTTCTGACCGTGCTATCGGCAAGTTCCACGAGGGCATGGAAAGTGGTGTACTTGAAACTAAGCTAACTATCGACCGTGTGATGAAGCAGTTTGATACTCAACTGGCCATCCCTATCAAAGAGTCACAATTTTGGGGGCCAATTACCATGTTCCCAGAAAGCTTCTCTGTCGAAGAAAAAGCCCGTTTGACCGCTGAATATGAGCAAGCGACGCAAGAAATTTACGATGCAACCGCGCGTATGCGCGACTTCCTGCGCGACGAGTATTTGCCTGTTGCTCGTGAAAGCATTGGCCTTAGCGATATGAAAGGTGGTGCAAAGCTTTATCAATTGATGGTGGAAGGTTCAACGACACTGCCAATGACCCCTGATGAGCTGCATAATCTTGGTTTAAAAGAAGTTAAGCGTATCAAAAATGATATGCTTGAAATTAAAGACGAAGTAAAGTTTGAAGGAACATTAAACGAGTTCTTCGACTATGTACGCACCGATCCAAAATTCAAGCCTGAGAGCCGTGAGGCACTAACCCAGAGCTATTATGATATTGGTCGTGAAGTGGATGAAAAAATTGACCAGTACTTTTCTCTACTGCCAAAATCTGAATTAGAAATAAAACCTTACGATCCTGCTATCGAGCAATTCAGTGCGGGGGGCTCCTATCAACCGGGCACGCCAGACGGCTCTCGCCCTGGTACTTTTTACTTTAATGCCTACGACTTGCCTAGTCGCTTAACTACGGGCAACGTTACCTTGTACCTTCATGAAGGTGCGCCGGGCCACCATTTCCAAGTAAGCCTTGCTCAAGAAAATGAAGCCCTGCCGTCTTTCATGCGCTTTAGTTTCTTACCTGCCTTCGGTGAAGGGTGGGCGCTATATTCAGAAACCTTGGGCTATGAAATGGGCTTTTTTGATGACCCATGGAACCGTTACGGTACGCTTCAGGATGAACAGCTGCGTGCTATGCGTTTGGTAGTAGATACGGGGATTCACGCTAAAGGTTGGAGCCGTGAACAAGCTATCGATTTTATGCTCGAAAACTCAGGCATGACTCGCACGGAAGTCGTGGCAGAAGTAGAGCGTTATATTGCTATACCATCGCAAGCGCTGTCTTACAAAGTTGGCGCGCTTAAAATTCAAGAGCTACGCGCTCGCGCGGAAAAAGCATTAGGTGACGATTTCGACATTCGAGAGTTCCACGCGCAAGTGTTGAATACGGGCGGAATTCCACTTGCTATTCTTGAACAGAAAATTGACCGCTGGATTGCTAGCCAACAAAGTTAGTGAATAGCGGCAAATTAAGTAGAACTTAAAACACTATAAAGCCAGTAAGTTTCAGACCTTACTGGCTTTTTTCGTTTTTGCGACCAATAGCAGTGATATTGACGAATAGCTTCACTAGAGTAGTAATTGTACAATTTTTATAAAGGTTTAAAGGAGCGCAAGGTGGAGTTAGGGTTATTTTCATTGAGTTTAGCGGTCAAGGATATTAATAAATCGAAAGCCTTCTACGAAGCGTTAGGTTTTGAAGCTATGCCTTCATGTGGCTCGGTAGAAGACAAATGGTTAATGATGAAAAACGGCAACACCATGATTGGATTGTTCGAAGGTATGTTTGAAGACAACATTATGACTTTTAACCCCAGCGATGTTAGAGCGCTTCAGGCTAGCTTAGTTGAACAAGACATTGCATTGGATGTACCTGTGAAAGGCGATAGCGGCCCTGGTCATTTTATTGTTAAAGACCCCGACGGCAACACTATTATGTTTGACCAATTTTAAGAAGAATTTCTTTTATTGCCATCGGAAGCTAACTACCCAAGTTTTTTGAGCTATAACTCTTAATCAAAAGGAAGTGAGGGAAGGCAGGTTGAAAACCAAATCGTTATTTTTAGCTATAGCGTTGATGACAACGGTAGCGTGTCAGAGTACCAAAAATACTTCCATCCAGAGCAATAGTGAATTAACACCATTCGATTGGCAGGTTGAGGAGTTCGCAAGGGTTGATGTGGAAGAGCCTGCGTCATTATTTGCGTTGTCTGACCAGCAAAAGCAACACTTTCTTTCTTACTATAACTCGCCGACTAAAGCACATATATCACCTAATTTTCGCCTCGCTTACTACTTAAACGATCTGGTCTCAAATTTTAGCTACGCTGGAGACACCCTAAAAGCACAAGATGTTTTAAACAAACGTTACGGGAACTGTATGTCGCTTGCGTTGCTAACTACAGCTCTTGCCAGACTCGTTAATCTAGATGTGGTTTATCAACAAGTACATACCCCACCACTGTACCGAAGGTTCGGAAAGACACTTACTACGTCTACACATGTTAGAAGTATAATTTTAGGGCCGGAACCTGAAAAAACAGGCGATAGCATTGTTTTTCGAGGTAGAGCCGTCATCGATTATTTTCCATCAAGCCGTGATGACCGGGGAGTTTATATCTCAGAGGCCGATTTTATCTCTATGTATTACCAAAACATGTCTGCTGAAGTGATGAGTGATGACCCTAATTTGGCTTACAGTTACTTGTATCGTGCTATGCAGTTAACTACAACAAATGCTTCAACACTAAATTCTCTCGCCGTACTATATCGCTCGAATGGCTACGAAAAAGAAGCTCGGAAGTTGTATGAGTTCGCTATCGAAAACCATATCCAGTCGGTACATACGTTATCAAATTTCGCCGTGTTGCTTAAAAAGGTAGGCGATGTAGAAACGCTATCGCGTATTGGGGATATGTATTTAAAAACAGACGACGACAACCCTTATCGTTGGATAGATTTAGGTAATGCATTTTTAGCGAAGGGCAAGCTTTCAAAGGCAGAAATGTTTTTCAACAAAGCCATCGCTACAGGCCCTTATTTAGGAGAAAGTTACTCGGCTATGGCTAAGACTTATTTTTTACAGGGTAAGGTGCTTAAAGCTGAAAATATGATGGAAAAAGCGCTCTCTCTTTCACTGCCTTCACAGAATAGAGCGCTTTACACCGCCAAGCTAAAGGCTATTCGAAATAGCCATTAATAACTTAGTTTCCATAGCTCGCTTAGCTCTTAAATTCGCGCTGCCAGTTCTGCTCCTTGGCGAATAGCACGCTTGGCATCGAGTTCTGCCGCGACGTCAGCACCTCCGATAATATGTACGGTAAAGCCTGCATCTTCTAGAGGTTTCTGCAGAGGCTTAAAGGGCTCTTGGCCTGCACACACAATAACATTATCGACAGGCAGCACCTTAGGCGTGTCGTTAATGAGTACGTGAAGGCCTTCATCATCCACTTTCTCGTAGGAAACGCCATTTATCATTTGAACGTTGTGGTGCTTCAACGACTGCCTGTGGATCCAACCTGTTGTTTTACCTAGACCTTTGCCCACCTTCGAGGTCTTGCGTTGTAATAAATACACCTCGCGTTCAGAAGGCTCTATCGCCTTTTCTTTAAGTGCCCCTGGTGCTGAGTAATTTTTGTCGATACCCCAGTGAGCTAGCCATTTTTCTTTATCTTTAGCTAAATGTTCGTGCTCAACTAAGAACTCTGCTACGTCAAAGCCAATACCGCCAGCACCAACAATTGCCACTTTTTTGCCCACCGGTTTGTGGTCGCGTAATACCTCTAAATAACTCATCACTTTAGGGTGGTCGTGACCTTCAATAGAAAGTTTACGTGGATTGATGCCTGTTGCTAACACCACTTCATCGAATCCCTCATTTGACAAGCTTTCTGCATTAACTTCGGTGTTAAGGTGAATGGATACGCCAACCCGCGCTAGCTGATTGTCAAAATAACGCAGGGTTTCATAAAACTCCTCTTTCCCGGGCACTTGTTTGGCATAATTGAACTGACCGCCAATTTCAGCGGCTTTATCAAATAAATGCACGTCGTGTCCTCGCTCAGCAGCATACATTGAAAATGCCAATCCAGCTGGACCGGCACCTACAACCGCTAGCTTTTTCTTGTTTTGCGTAGGTGTAAAGGTAAGTTCGGTTTCATAGCACGCTTGTGGATTTACCAAACAGCTTGCCCGCTTTTGCACAAAGGCATGGTCAAGGCAGGCCTGGTTGCAGGCAATACAGGTATTGATAAGTTTAGATTCATTGCGCATGGCCTTAGCCACAAAATGGGCGTCAGCCAGGAAAGGGCGGGCCATTGATACCATGTCAGCATGCCCTTGTGCCAATACCGATTCCGCCACCTCTGGAGTATTGATACGGTTAGTGGTGATAAGAGGAATATTCACCTCTTTTTTCATGCGTTCGGTTATCCAGGTAAACGCTGCACGTGGCACAGATGTAGAGATCGTGGGAACGCGGGCCTCGTGCCATCCGATACCGGTATTGATAAGCGTAGCACCTGCTTTTTCAATTTCTTTAGCCAAGTACACGACTTCATCCCACTTAGCGCCGCCTTCCACTAAGTCCAGCATAGACAGACGATAGATAATAATGAAGTTAGTACCTACTTTCTCGCGCACACCTTTAACTATCTCAATTGCTAAGCGGGCTCGGTTTTCTAAACTGCCGCCCCATTCATCGTTTCTGTGGTTAGTGCGTTCGCAAAAGAATTGATTAATGAGGTAACCTTCTGAACCCATTATTTCCACACCGTCGTAACCTGCTTGTTGGGCTAGGGCAGCACATTTAACATAGTCTTTAATGGTGCTTCTCACGCCGCGCGAGGAAAGTTCGCGAGGCTTAAACGGAGTAATGGGCGACTTCATAGGTGAAGCGGAAACAGCAAGCGGGTGATAACCATAGCGACCCGAATGCAGTATTTGCATGCAAATTTTACCCTCTTCTTTATGTACAGCATCGGTAATAACACGGTGCTTCTTAGCATGACGAGAGCGCGTCATTCTGCCGGCGAAGGGCGCAACCCAACCTGAAATGTTAGGACTAATGCCGCCAGTCACAATAAGCCCAGCACCGCCTTTTGCTCGCTCGGCATAGAAAGCTGCCAGTTTATCAAAGCCGCCTTTTTCCTCCTCTAAACCTAAATGCATCGAGCCCATCAGGGTACGGTTACGAAGTGTAGTAAAACCCAAATCTAATGGGGCTAATAGGTTAGGGTAAAAAGGTGACTGCTGTTCTGACGTATTTACAGAATGGGCAGCGGCGGTCTGAGGTGCAGACTGTGACGAGGGCGTATTCATATTTATTCTCTATTTTTTACTATGAAGGCATCTAGCATGTTGTTTAGTAATTAAAGTAAGTAGAATCTGATTTTAATCGCGCTTCAGCAGGCTTCAGTAACTAATGCTTAAATCTTTACGAGCCAACTTGCCCGACCAGTTGTCTTGATTATTTACTACTGCATCAAATTGGTAAAGGGGAGTTATCAATTTTTTAACACAATAAAAAAGCGAGATACCGATTATCGGCTATCTCGCTCTAAGAGTATTAAAATTGTGTTTGGTAAAAAGAAGTTACAGATTACTAAGGTTGGTAAGGTTTAACGCGTAAACAATATTGCCTTAAGAATGTAAGCTGCAGTTGCCTATTCATCCACATACATTTTTTGTTGGAATTTTAGCGTCTGTTTACTCGCACCCTTTTGTACGTCTATTTCAAACCTGAACGTTTCTTGATCGCGAAACGGTAGTACGGCGAGATAATAAATGGCATCGCCTTCTTCCACTTTCTTGAAGGTAAGTTTGCGAGCATTGCCTAAGAGGTTCTTTGCCGTACCTGTCACATCTGCACGCTGCGCTTCACCTGAAACTTTGTCGAGTACGGAAATGTTGACCAGCGCGTTAAACTTGCTTCTTACAATGCCGTAATTAGCTGCAACTTCAGGCGTTAAAAAAGGCGTACTTACTACCATATAGTGTACATCCCATTCACCAAGCGTTTTCTTCTGTTCGGCAAATGCAGAGAAGCTTAAGCAAGCTATAGCTATTGCAAGAAGAGCTGCGTACCCTTTCTTGATTTGTTTTATTTTACTCATGATAGACCTTACTTTGCCTTCATATTTTTCTTTTACAAAACAGCGGGCGTACCCGCTGCATAATACTGTATGACCTAAGGATTCACCTTTAATGCCTGTAGTAAACATTGTTTACATAGGGAAAGTGTCTTGGATCAGAAGCTGTAAAAACTGTAATGCGATGATGGCAATCAGTACCGACAAGTCAAGGCCACCTAGTGGAGGAATGACTTTGCGAATAGGCGCTAAAAAGGGTTCAGTTAGTTGATACAGCACATAGTCTACCGGAGATTGACCTTGCGATACCCAGCTTAAAATTGCACGTAACAGCAATACCCAAAACATTAGCGATAGGGTTTCTTTTACCACGCCAATTACCGATAAAATGGCTATGCCTACGGGGTTTAGCGTACCGCCAAACATAAGCCCAAGAGTAACGAGTTTAAGCGCGCATACCGCTATCGCCAATATAAAGGTAGCGGTGTCGAATCTGCCGATTGACGGGATAACACGGCGCAACGGCCCCACGATAGGGTGGGTTGCTTTTACTACAAATTGACTCATTGGGTTATAAAAGTCTGCTTGAACCATTTGTAACCAAAGGCGCAGAATAACCACCATCAAATAAAGGCTAAATAAGGTATCAACCAAAAATACCGTTGCATTCATGTTGTGTTTTTCCTAAAACGTTATAGCTGTTTTGCCATTTCTTCAGCACGCGCTACGGCTGCCCGCATCGACTTGCTGACAATATCTTTTAAGCCTTCATCAATGAAGGTATTTACGGCCTCGGCTGTGGTGCCGCCCTTTGACGTAACTTGGGCACGAAGCTCACTTAATTCAAGGTCTGGGTTGTTACAAACCATTTCAGCTGCACCCAACATAGCCTGCTGCACCATAAGGCGTGACTGGGCTTGATCAAATCCCATGTTCATGGCTTCTTCTTGCATGTTTTGTAGGAACAAGAAGAAATAGGCTGGACTGCTGCCCGCTGCGGCGATAACACCGTTAATACCCTCTTCTTTATCTACCCAAACGGTTTCGCCCACGCTGTTCATCACATCGTCTACGTACTGTCTGTCAGACTCAGACACTGTATCGTCGGCGTACATACCCGACATGCCTTTGCCTAACAAGCTTGGTGTATTTGGCATAATACGAACCACAGGGTATTCGCCGCCTAACATCTCTTGTAATCTGGCAACGGGTAGACCGGCTGCGATGCTCATAAACAACTTACCCGATAGGTCGTTATTTTTTTGCAGTTCGCCGCACATATCACCCATAATTTGTGGTTTTACCGCAAGCACAATGGCGTCAGCGAATTGGCAAGCTTCATCGTTAGATTGCGTGGTGTGAATACCAAACTCGGCTTTAAGGCCGTCTAACTTTGGAGTGGACGGGTTTGCCGCAAGAATATTTTCTTTCGCATACCCAGATTTGATAAGACCACTGATGATGCTGCGGCTCATGTTACCCGCGCCAATAAATGCTAATTTTTTCTGTTGCATGTAAATCCTATTTGTTGATTGCATTTAAGTCTGTGTAGCAAAGCTGCTCACTAAAAGCTAAGCACTATAGGTATGGCTAAGTACGTTTTCCGAAAATAGCGGTACCTATTCGAACCATGGTAGAGCCATGTTGAATTGCTTCTGCCATATCACTACTCATTCCTACGGATAGGGTATCAAAATTGCTCAGTGATGTATGGTAGTGGTCAAATAATTCTTTTAGCTTAGTTAGCGTAGCGCGCTGTTGTTCTTCACTGGGATTGGCCTTGGGAATAGCCATCAAACCGCGTAAGCAAAGGCGCTCCTGTGAAGCTATGAACTCAACTAAAGACGCTAATTCGTTGAGCGCTACGCCAGACTTACTGCCTTCATCATCAATGTTCACCTGAATACATACGTTTAATGGCGGCATTGAGGCTGGGCGTTGCTCATTAAGGCGGCGGGCTATTTTCTCTCTGTCTACTGACTGAACCCAGTCGAAATGTTCGGCTACTACTTTAGTTTTATTTGACTGAATAGGGCCAATCATATGCCACTCAATATCTTCGAGTCTTGAAAGTTCTTGAACCTTTTCAACACCTTCCTGCACGTAGTTTTCGCCAAACATTCGTTGTCCCGCTTCATACGCTTCAATGATATCTGATACGGGTTTTGTTTTGCTAACCGCTAGCAATTTAACGGTTTTTGGTGGACGATGTGCACTGGTAGCGGCTTGGTCTATTCCTTTTCGTGCGGAATCTAGTCTTTCTGCTATTGTTTGCATTATTCACCTTGTTTTGGAGAAGTGGTTGTGGATATTACCGAACTTTTGGCTTTCAGTGTTAAGAATAACGCCTCAGATTTACACTTATCAGCGGGCCTACCACCAATTATTCGTGTAGATGGCGAGATGCGTAAACTTAACGTGCCTGCCCTCGATCACAAGCAAGTTCATGGTCTTGTTTACGAGATTATGAATGACATGCAGCGCAAAGAGTACGAAGAAAACTTAGAAACCGATTTTTCATTCGAAGTAAATGGTTTGTCCCGTTTTCGTGTTAATGCCTTTGTTCAAAATCGCGGTGCCGCGGCGGTGCTACGTACCATTCCTAGCAAGGTGTTAACCTTAGACGACCTTGGCGCGCCCGAAATTTTTAAAGACATCATTAATCAGCCTACCGGAATAGTGCTAGTCACCGGCGCTACAGGTTCGGGTAAAAGTACCACCCTAGCAGCCATGGTTGACCATATTAATACGCATAAACGCGAACATATTCTTACTATAGAAGACCCGATCGAATTTGTTCACGACAATAAACTTAGTTTGGTAAACCAGCGTGAAGTACACCGCGATACGCACTCGTTTAATAACGCTCTGCGCTCAGCGCTTCGTGAAGACCCTGATGTTATTCTGGTTGGTGAGCTTCGTGACTTAGAAACCATTCGCCTTGCTATTTCAGCTGCAGAAACAGGCCACCTGGTGTTTGGTACGCTACACACCAACTCAGCACCTAAAACCATTGACCGTATTATTGATGTGTTCCCAGCAGAGGAAAAAGCCATGGTGCGTTCAATGTTATCGGAATCGCTACGCGCGGTTATATCGCAAACTCTGCTTAAGAAAGTAGGTGGGGGTCGTGTGGCTGCTCACGAAATTATGGTGGGCATCCCAGCTATTAGAAACCTTATTCGTGAAGATAAAGTGCCGCAGATGTACTCGGTTATTCAAACCGGGCAAGCACATGGTATGCAAACCATGGATCAATGCTTACAGCGACTGGTAGCTATGGGGGTCATAAGCAAAGAAGATGCGGCGGCAAAGTCAGTGGATAAACAGTCTATGAACAACTTCTAGAGGCCATTATGCTAGATTCACTATTACAAAAAATGGTCGATACCAATGCGTCGGATTTATTTATAACGGCTGAGTTTCCGGTAAGCGCCAAAATTAACGGCAAACTAACGCCAGTGACGGAAAGTGCTACGTCGGTAGAAGAGTCGCTCGCGCTGGTTCACGAAGCGATGACCGAAAAGCAGCGAGACGAATTTCATACGTCGAAGGAATGTAATTTCGCCATCGTACGTGACGGTATTGGCCGTTTCCGTTGTTCAGCATTCTGGCAGCGCGACCAAGCGGGTATGGTTATCCGTCGAATCGTGACACAAATTCCTAAAGCTGATGATTTGGGTCTGCCGCGAGTACTAAAAGAAATTATTATGTCTAAACGCGGTCTTGTTCTCTTTGTAGGCGGAACAGGCACGGGTAAATCCACGTCATTGGCTGCGCTCATTGGGCACAGAAATGAAAACACTCATGGGCATATATTAACCATTGAAGATCCTATCGAATTTGTTCACGAGCATAAAAACTGTGTTATCACGCAGCGCGAGGTGGGCATTGATACTCAGTCCTTCGACGACGCACTCAAAAGCTCGCTTCGTCAGGCTCCTGATGTGATTCTTATTGGTGAAATTCGCTCAATGGAAACCATGGAATATGCCATGTCGTTTGCCGATACAGGGCATTTATGTGTAGCCACGCTACACGCCAATAACGCGAACCAAGCTATAGAGCGCATTATGCACTTGGCGCCTAAAGATCAGCACGATAAGCTGCGCTTCGATTTAAGCCTGAACATACGCGCTATTGTTGCTCAACAACTTGTGCCAACACCAGACGGTAAGGGCAGGGTAGCGGCTATAGAAATACTGCTTAACTCGCCGTTAGTGCGCGATCTTATTCAGCGTAACGAAATAGGCGCATTAAAAGAAGCCATGAAAAAGGGTAAAGAGCAGGGCATGCAAAGCTTTGATATGGCCCTATATGATTTGTATAAAGCAGGTAAGATAGACATGGACCAAGCGCTTCACCATGCTGACTCGCCTAACGATCTGCGCTTAATGATCAAGCTTGATACTAGCGACGGTTCTAGCTTAGGCACCTTGTCTAATGTGTCTATTGATATGGATGACTAGGCACTGCTTCTTCAGTACAGCAGTTACACTTTGAAAAAGCGGTACCTGGATAATTACTCAAAAAGCAGCCCAAGGGCTGCTTTTTCGTATAAGCTCTACGCGGTATGCATTATTTTATTGCAATAGGATAGTCATTGAAAAAACTTTTCTCCTCACAAGACGCTTTTGAAATGCAAGCGGTTCGCAGCGAACTTGATGCGCTGTCTATTCCCTATATGGTAAAAAATGAATTTGCTGGTGGTGCTATAGGAGAGCTGCCTTGGCAGGATTCTCAGCAGGAGGTGTGGCTCATCGACGATAGCTGGTATGCACGGGCGTCGAAAGTTATCGAGGCCATCGTTCACAAATCACGTAATACGAATAACAGCAGTGAAGACTGGCGATGTAACGCGTGTGGTGAGGAAAACGGCAGCGCATTCGATGTATGCTGGCAGTGCGGCGCGGAAAAGTAAAAGTACAGGAACTGAAAATTAACAACAAAGAGTAGCGCAAAGGTGGCTACTCGTACTGGCTTTCGCTCCAGCTGGTAAAGATCACGCAAGCTGATACGCTATCAACTTTATCCTTAGTAAGCTTTTTATAGCCACCTAACTCAAACAGCATAGCTTTAGCGTCGGTAGTAGTAAGACGCTCGTCACAGGTTTCCACTGCAACACGAAAACGTCCATGGAGTCGATTGGCGAACTTGCGAGCTCGTTGGGTCATTTCCTGCTCTGTACCATCCATATTTAGCGGTAAACCAACAACGACAACATGGGGTTGCCATTCTTCATAAAGCTTTTCTATCAATGCCCAATCTGGAATGCCGTCTCGTGCTTTAAGCGCTGCAAGCGGTGAAGCAGTGCCAGTAATTTCTTGGCCTACCGCTACGCCAATACTCTTAGTACCAAAGTCAAACGCAAGTACAGTACGGTTTCCTATATCAGGCATGCCCGGCTCCCGGAGCTAGCTGCCATACATCAACACCGAGTTTATTTACCGTTGCTTGCCATTTTTTATGCATAGGAGTGTTAAACAGAATTTCTTCGTCCGCTTCTATGGTTAGCCACGCATTTTCCTGCATTTCCTTTTCAAGTTGCCCAGGTGTCCACCCAGCGTAACCTAAAGCAATAAGCACGTCCTCTGGGCCCTCATCGTTAGCGATAGCCGTCAAAATGTCCTTTGATGTGGTAACCATGATCCCCGGCGCGAGCTTAAGACTAGACGCCCAGGATTTCTGCGACGAATGCAACACAAACCCACGTTCTTGGTTGACGGGTCCGCCCGCGAGTACGATTTGTTCTGCCTTGTCTTCAGAAACTGTCAACTCTTTATCAGTTTGTTCAAGAAGTTGTTTTACGTTCATAGTAGAGGGCTGATTCACCACAATGCCCATAGCGCCTTCAGCATTGTGCTCACAAACATAAATGAGTGAACGTGAAAAGTAGGGATCGTCTAAGCTAGGCATTGCGACCAAAAAGTGATTTTGTAGGCTTTTTAATTCCGTCATAGTTTGCTTTTTACTACTATATTTTACTAACGTCTTTTACTTTAGGGGGCCATTTAACATTAAGTATAAAAGGCCCTGTATTCACCCATGCTGAGCTTTATCTGAGCTACTCGCGCCGGTGACTAGTGCAAAGTACGTTTATCTGTTGGCTAAGCGCTTTTCAATTGCGTCAAACAGTGCGCCCATAATGTCTACGTCGTACGCGGCTTCTATTTCTCTTACGCACGTTGGGCTGGTAATGTTTATTTCTGTAATTTTATTGCCAATTACATCAAGCCCTACAAACAAAATATTATTTTCTTTAAGCGTAGGAGCTATGGCTTCAGCCAATGCGCGGTCTGAATCAGAAATTGGCTGAGGGCGGCCAGTGCCACCGGCGGCCAAGTTCCCTCTTGTTTCCCCTTTGGTTGGCAGTCGCGCTAAGCAGTATGGCATTACTTCACCATCTACAATCAATACACGCTTGTCACCGTCTTTAATCTCTGGAAGGTACTCCTGTACCATCATATAGCGCGTGCCCAAATGAGTCAGAGTTTCAATAATTACGCCTAAATTATTACCGTCAGGCTTTACTCTGAATATAGAGGCGCCACCCATACCGTCTAAGGGCTTACAGATAATATCTTGATGCTTGGCATGAAACTCACGAATAATCGTTTGGTTGTTTGATACGAGAGTATTCGGGATATGCTCTGGGAAATACGATGTAAACAATTTTTCGTTGTAGTCACGTAGGGCCTGAGGATTATTTACAACCAGTGCTCCAGCGTCTTGCGCTAGCGACAATATCTGGGTGGCGTACAGAAATTCGCTGTCAAAAGGCGGATCTTTACGCATAAGTAAAACATCAATATCCCCTAAATACAGGGTTGCTTCGTCTTCAATCGCGTAGAAATCTGTCGCTTGGTCTTTAACCGACACGGTTTTGCCCAAACCCATAGGCTTACCATTGTCTAAATACAGGTCTTTTAGTTCGAAATAAACAACCTTTGCACCGCGGCGCTGAGCTTCAAGCATCATCGCAAAGCTTGTGTCTTTATGTGGCTTAACGCTTGCGATGGGGTCCATAATTACGCCAACGGTATATTGCATAATGTTCTCACCTTGAATGTTTATAAAATGTCGGCTCATATAGCCCTGCCGATAATCTTTGTATATTGGGTCACACCCTAATACTTCAAGTTATTGGTCTAGCATAGGCCTGTAAAAAAAAAGGGTTTAAAATATATCCTCAAAAGTCGCCGTGTTGTGCCTGGAGAATACTTAAACTCGTAATTGCCGCCGTTTCGGTACGTAAAATACGTGGGCCTAAACTTACCGATTGATAACCGTTTTCGTTAGCTTGATGGATTTCTGTGTCTGATAACCCGCCTTCTGGGCCTATAAGTAGTCGAAAGCCTTGAGTATTATAAGGTTGCCTCGCTAAGCTTTGTTCTGCGCCGGGTGCTAAAACCAACCGCGTAGTATTGGTTGATGAGGACAGCCACTGACTTAAATTTACCGGGGCATTGAGCACAGGAATAATGTTGCGACCACTTTGTTCACAGGCGCCAATGATAATTTTCTGCCATTGCTGAATTTTCTTTTCCCAGCGTGACTCGTCAAGTTTTACTGTGCATCGTTCGGTAATAACAGGCGTTATCTCTGTTACGCCAAGCTCTACGCTTTTTTGTAGCACAATGTCCATTCTATCGCCCTTAGAAACACCCTGACCTAAGTGAAGGTGGAGGGGGGACTCTTTTGCTAAAGAAAGACATGCGTCGGCTTCAACCGTTACTTTTTTTCTTTGAACACTTATGACTTGTGCACTGTATTCGTTGCCATCGCCGTTAAATAGCACAATAGGGCGATTGGGCTTTATGCGCAGCACAGTAGCGATGTGATGACCCGCATCTTCGGTTAATTCAAATTCTTGTTCTAAAGGAATGGGGTTGGGGTAATAAACTCTTGGTATACGCATAAGGAATCAGGTGTTTGGTTTTAATGCGTATGATACGTGTCTGTATATGCAGGTTGCAATGCTGTCGACGGCATCATGTAAATAATTGGAGAAAAACTTACACAAACGGCAACACGCGACCTATCTTTAATAATCACCTGACTCGTAGGTTTACTCTATGCCGCAGAGGGCGAAGAGTTGCTCGAAGAGTTTTCCAACACTGTGGAAGAAGGCTTCGATTTTTGTGCTGGGCGGTATTCCGCTCTTGCATACTTAGTGTGTTTTCCTTTATCGGTGCGAAGTGAATATAAAAATAAACACAAAACAACCGAAAATAGGGTTATGAGAAGCAACATGCGTTAATCCTTTAAGTGACATAGTTTGCTAAAGCTCGTTCATAAAAATTAGCGGAAAAGGACCGAAACCCATTTTCTGCGTCAATCTTATGAGACTTTAGTCTAAAACTTTAAGGCTGAAAAATCATCAAAAAAAAAGTCTTAAAACTCGGTAACTTCCGAAAAAGTTAAAAAGACCACAAAGCGCATTCAAGCTTCGATGTAAAATAGTGCCTTTGTTGAGTGACATGTGTGTGACAATTATTCAAAAAAATACTTAAACTTTGGTATACGTTGTAACTAAGAGTAGCGTTATGTATCGCTACTTTTGGATAATGCTAACACTATCAAGGGCCTATAAGGCTTAGACTTTAGGGCGAATTTACGCTGTTTGGACCTATTGTGTATTGGTGATAATACGAATAGCTGCTACCGTATGTATGCTAATTACAACTAACCATGACAAGGACCATATTATGGAAGAAAAACTCTCACTTTTTTCAGCAAGTGATGTTGAAAGGTACATAAACGACTACGCCATTCCATGGGGCATCAATATCCTAATGGCGATTGCGATTTATGTAGTCGGTAAAATCGTAGTTGGATTTATTCTGTCTGTATTTAGACGCTTAATGGCTAAATCTAAATACGATGACATGTTGGTGGATTTTCTAGAAGCGATACTTAGTGCTATCTTGATGCTATTTGTTATCGTCGCGTCACTAGATCAACTAGGTGTGGATACTACTTCACTTGTAGCCATATTAGGTGCGGCTGGTTTAGCCATTGGTCTGTCATTACAAGATTCACTTAAAAACTTTGCAGCAGGCGTAATGCTACTAGTATTTAAGCCGTTCAAAGCGGGTGATTTTGTTGAAGCTGCGGGTACTGCAGGTTCAATCAAAAAGATTGGTATTTTCACAACTACAATGAATACGCCTGATAACAAAGAAATTATCGTTCCAAACGGCAATATCTATAGCGGTAACATCACTAACTACTCTGCGAAAGATACTCGTCGTGTAGATATGGTTGTTGGTATTGGTTATGACGCTGACTTACTTAAAGCTAAGCAAGTGTTGCAAGAAATGATTGAAGCGGATGATCGAATTCTAGCTGAACCTGCTCCGACTGTAGCGGTTTCTGAACTTGCTGATAGCAGTGTTAACTTCGTAGTACGCCCTTGGGTAAATGCTGCAGATTTCTGGGCAGTTAAGTTCGACTTTACAGAGCAAGTTAAACTTCGCTTTGACAAAGAAGGTATTTCAATTCCATTCCCGCAAATGGATGTGCACCTACACAAACAAGACGGCGAGTAACCGTTATCTTGGAAACAAAAAACGCTGCTAAATGCAGCGTTTTTTTTGCTTTAAAAGCAAGCGAATTAATTAGGCGCCAAACAGAGTATACCTCTATAAGACTGTACTTTTATTTACAGTTAGGTCGATAGGCCGTGGCCTGATAGTCAGCATAGGCGGCGGGCATATTAGCTTGCAAGTTATCGATTCTTGTCTGTGGTGCAGGGTGGGTAGATAGCAGCTCCATAGGACGTTCACCACCACTCGCTGCATCCATATTTTGCCACAAGTTTACAGACTGTCTTGGGTCAAACCCAGATTTTGCCATTAGCTGAAGACCAATAACGTCGGCTTCTGATTCGTGAGTTCTGCTAAAAGGAAGCTGAACGCCTACTTGAACACCTAAACCAATCGCTGCCATGATCGGACCTGATTGAGGCACTTCGTTCGCGGCCAACACTTGACCTACCGCTTGACTGCCTACATTAATTAACGTTGACTGAGACATACGCTCGTTACCATGTTCTGCGATAACGTGACCTACCTCGTGACCAATAACAGCCGCTAGCTGGTGTTGGTTTTCCGCTACGTTAAGTAACCCGGTATATACGCCTATTTTCCCGCCAGGTAAGGCGAAAGCATTAACCTGTTCATCGTCAAACACTACCACCTCCCATTGCCCACTAAAAACGCTTTCGGGAACTTGAGCAGTGATAGCGTCTGCAACGCATTCCACATAGGTGTTTTGTACTGCTTTACGCGATATTTTTAGCTCTTCTTTCATACCTGAAAAAGCTTGATCGCCCATTTGTGCTAGCTGGGCTTCTGAATAAAGTAATACTTGATTTCTGCCGGTAGGAGATGTTGCACATGCGGTTAGTGTGAGCGCAGCAGCAATAACCGCTGAGGCAGTGAATTTCAATTTCATAGTTAATCCTTTTGATTGCTGAGTACACCCATTTTCGTGACCCAGCCACAAAAAATGATATGCCATTCAGTTTATACGTCTTTTAGGCAGTATTAGTATCAGATACAACGGACAAATAAAACTAGACCTTCGCGCTAAAGATACTGCTTTGTGCTTACGATCGTTTCTATTGAAATTAATAACTAATAAAAGACGTTGAAATATGCACTTACAATTGACGTAAAGTAAGCTAGGTGCGTACTTTTTATAGAAAAATGACACGCCTTTGCCTTCTTAATATTTGTGTCATAAACTGATTTTAATTTATACATAGAAGTTGAATAAATTTTCTGGTGTACTAAGAGTAGGAATCCCAGATTTCTCGGACCTCGCAACGTACGACAAAAAACAATTAAAAAGGAAATCAAATGGCAGTGCGTAACAAGTTTAAATATGGATTAATTGCATTTTTAGTTTCAGCTGCGCTCACAGGATGCGGCCTTGATGGTGACGATGGTGCTCAGGGTGAAACAGGGGCACAAGGACCACAGGGCGAACAGGGTGATCCAGGTACTGATGGCAGCGACGGCACCGATGCTTCTATTGGTATCGCGATGGATGTGGTTGGTCGTGCTTTCTTAGGCAATCAAACCGCAGCTGAAATCGTTCAATATCATTCTGATACCAGCACTATTTACGCCACTAACGGCGAAACAAATACAATTGCAGTTATTGATGCCTCAGGCGTTAGTACGGCAACAATGTCTGATCCAATTAATACGACCACGCTAACACCGACCACAATCGCATTACCTGCTGACATTAACGGTGTGGCGCTAGGCAGTTTAACGAGCATTGCCATAAGCGGTGACCTTATGGCCGTTGCAGTACCAGCGGATGTTAAAACTGATAATGGTTACGTGTTGTTTTACAACGGACTTGATAGCTCTGCTCCCGCATTTTTAGACTCGGTAGAGGTAGGCGCACTACCTGATATGGTCACTTTCACTCCTGATGGCGGTAAAGTGTTAGTAGCCAACGAAGGCGAACCGTCTGATGACTATACTGTTGACCCTGAAGGTTCAATTACGGTTATCAATATTCTTGCCAGTGGCGAGCCTGAAGAAACAGGTACTACTGTAGGCTTCAGTGCGCTTAACGGCAGTGAAGCTGAGCTTATGGCACAAGGCATGATGTTCCCAAACCCAGCAGGGCGTACAATTAACGGAACCGCTATCACCTCGACTGTAGCGAAGGACCTAGAGCCTGAATATATTACAGCGACTAACGATGTTGCCTATGTAAGCCTTCAGGAAAACAATGGCCTAGCAATTTTAGATTTGGAAGAGTTAACCGTGGACGTTGTTGGCTTAGGAGCCAAGTCTTGGGCTGGACTTAACATTGATATTCAAGAGAATGAAGCGGTCAGCTTTGGTCAATATAGTGGCCTATATGGGGTTTATCAGCCAGATACCATTGCTAACTTTACGTGGAAAAACGCAACTTTCATCGTGACTGCGAATGAAGGTGACGCTCGTGAGTACTTCTTTGAGGCTGCTGATGAAGCTGCTTGTACTGCTGCTGGTGGTGTTGATTTTGACGAAGACGATGGTTGCCTTGCGTATACCGACGAAGTGAAAGTAGAAGACCTAACGGCTGCGGCAAACTCTGAATTGGCGTTGCTACAGGCAACAGGTGAAGCTGACGGTTTACGCGTAACTTCAGCCATGGGTGATGCTGATGGAGACGGTGAATATGACGCTGCATATGCCTACGGTGCGCGTTCATTTACCATTTGGGATCAAAATGGTTTAGTGGTTTATGACTCTGGCGACGATTTTGAGCGCATTACCGCTTCAGTTCACGGTGCACAGTTCAACAACGGTGACGATGAAAACGCTAGCGATTCACGCTCTGAGAACAAAGGACCAGAACCAGAGGCATTAACCGTGGGGCTAGTGGGTGACCGCACTTACGCCTTTATCGGCACGGAGCGCATGGGTGGTATTTTCGTTTACGATGTAACGAACCCTTACGATGTTCAATTCGCCGAGTATGTCATCAACCGCGATCTTACCGAAGGTTTAACCAGCGATGACGTGATTGGTGACCTTGCGCCAGAAAGTTTGGTATTTGTTAGCGCTGAAGACAGCCCAAGCGGTGTTCCTCTGCTTGTAGTAGGTAACGAAGTAAGTGGTACAGTATCGGTATGGCAAATCAACCAGCTGTAATTTAACACTCAATAGTGAGTCAAAAACCCGCTTAACTAAGCGGGTTTTTTTATTAGAAAATAAAAAAGCCCTAGCTTGAAATAGGGCCTTTGAGAGTCGCGTAATGCCTTGCTGTTGCTAAGGCATTACGAGTGGCGATTGGAAGTCCTTAGTACTTGACCGTTACACCTGCAAACAGGCGAGGACCATAGTCATTAACTTCGCCAAGGTTGCCTTGAACGTAGTAGTCTTGAGATTTAGGTGCACTGAATAGGTTAATTGCTTCAACCTTAACGCGTACGTGGTCATTAACCTTGTACGATGCGCGTGCTTCCCAAACACCTACTTCGTCTACGTAACGCAAGCGCGTACCGTTACTGGTGTATGGTTGGAAATATTCGCTTCTGTACTTATAGATAAGTGCTGTATCTAGGTCGCCAATCTGGTAATAAACCTGACCGCTAAATACATGCTCAGAGAAGCCAGGTACTGAACCTGGAGGAATGATACCTTGGGTTAACTGAGTAGTATTACCGTCAAGGTCGGTAATAAAGGTATCACCGTAATTACTGTCCTCGAATTCATAATCAGTGTCAGCATAGTTATAACCAAACTTAACACCAATACCACTATCCCAACGATAAGCGATTGAGGTTTCGATACCGATGATGCTGCTGCTTTCGTCTGTCGTTACAGAGTTAGTAATAGGCAAGTCATAATCGTCACCTTCAATCTCAAAGGTTTCTAGCACCGTTTGCTGTTGAAAGCCACCGTTGAACTGCTTGTAGTAAACACCGAAAGCAAAAATTGAGTCTTCATTCGGGTACCACTCAATGGCAACGTCATAGTTCCAAGACATAAGAGGCTTAGTACTTGGGTTACCAGACCCGTTTACACCAACAATTAGGTCTGAAATCGTCGTAGGAGCAACTTCAT